>JAISFP010000130.1 GCA_031263525.1 Deltaproteobacteria bacterium
GTTCCATGTGTGAGAAATCAGTGCAAGAACCCAGATCTGGTATCTCTTTGCCATGGCTCGCTCCCATAATGTGGGAAAAGATTTCAACATTTTCTAATATTTATCCGGAAGCGTAATAAACTGAAATCCAATAAACTTTTTCCAAATAGATTTCTTTACAGAACGTGCCGGAACTGACATTATCCTGTTAGCTTCACGCGTCTCAATTATTAGCTTGGCAAGCCTGACATCAATTGAATCGATAACTTGCTGATCGGCTGTCTGCATGGCTAACCTACTTAGAAATATCAGGTGAGAAACGAATGTGAGTATTGCCGTAACAATAGTTGATATGCCCACAATTTTATCGTTGATACTGCCAACTCGCTCACGAAGCTTGTCAAAATCTTCGCGCGGGCGAATCGCATTCACGTTCCGTTCGTTAACGGTCGTTTCAAGCCGAACGAACTTTACCTCAAGGGTATGTACAGTGGCATCCGTCAATTAGTTTCATGCCTGTTCAGCCGCAAGCTGTGCCCTTAACGGAGTCGCTAGCTCGTCATGCTTAACTACCCTGTCAATGGCAAACGGCACGGCATTAGCGAAATCTACAAGCGTACACGGGGTAAGATACGTCCTGTCAAGCTCGTCAAGCTGGGCAAGGATATCAGCAATACGTGCCTGTTTCAATTCTTCAGGGCTAGGCTCAACTTGAGCGCGCGCAGGATGTGCGCTTGCCCATTCGGACTCGGTGAGATAACGGCCAGGCTTGGTCTCCCAAACCTCAAAATTGCCTGTAGGACTGTAAAAATTTGGCATGTTAACTCCTTTGCTCCGTAATATTATATAAAGATAGCGCCGGATCCGCCGTTGCCGTCTACGCCTGTGGTTGGAAGGGCAGGAACGTTAAGTCCAACTGCGCCGGGAGTCCCGCCGCCACCGCCGTTGCCATATGCATAACCAGACAATCCGCCGTAGCCTCCAATAGCTTTAAAGAAGTCAGACATAGAAGTGGTATAACTTGTAGAGCCATCGCCGGGCCCGTTGCCGCCTCTCCCATTATCGCTTGATTGGGAAGAATTTGTTCCAACGGCACCGCCTGTAAAAAACGAAGAGGAATTGTTGCCAGCTGAATCTATTCCGGTAGTCGCTGCCGTGCCTCCTGCTCCAATTGTGCAAGAAACAGCCTGTCCTTGTATTAATGATAAAAATTTTCAATAACTTGTCCTAACCCCTGCCGCCACCTCCCCCATAATAAAGGGTTCCGGAACTCGTTGAAGTATATGATGCGCCAGAACCTCCAATAGCTGTCGCATAGGTCCCAAAACTTATATTCCACCTACAGGTCCGCCTGGCTTGTTATACCCGCCTCCCGCTCCTCATCCTCCCATAATTATTATGGAATATTTTCTATTCTTCGGAATAGACAAAATATTTGATATCGAAATTATTTCAGCATCCGAATCTGAGCTGTCAGGTGTCTCTATCTCCGCCAGCAGTTCCGGCTTGATGAGAGGCCCGGCACCTTCGTTCTTCAAGAATTTCTGTAGGATGAGAGGATAACTCATAACTTACTCCTTGTATTACCCGTTTAATTAAATGCCGGAATCTTCTTCCATGTTTTAGAGCGAATCATGGCGAGAAGATGCCAGGGCTAGTGTGTTTCCCAGTCTTTCCACCCATAGGCTGACAGCTAAAATTCCGACATTTAATTTAACGGGTAATAATATTCAATAATTTTTGCCCCTGGTCCTCCGTTGCCAACAGTAGCCTTGTCAGTTGGAACGGCGGGAACTCCAGGTCCTATAATTCCGGGAGTATAACCTCCTCCGCCACCGCCATTGCCGTATTACGAGTTCGGTTAAATGTTATAATTTTGGCTATCGTTCCAGGGGTGAGAAATCAGTGTAAGAACCCAGACCTGGTATCTCTTTGCCATGACTCGCTCCCATAATGTGGGAAAAGCTTTCAACATTTTCTAATATTTATCCGGAAGCGTAATAAATATAACCCTGGAAATTAAATCTGGCCCTATGAGCCCTCTTCACTGTGAGCTAGGCTGTGAAACTGGCCCTGCCCTCCCCCTCACCCTCCGCCCTTAACCTTTCCCCCAAAGCTCTCACCCATTCAGTACTCGCCCCTGCCCAAAGCCCTCTCGCCTCTTACCCCTGCCTGATGGCCAGATTCAATTTCTGGGGTAATATCTTTTGTAACAGGAAGGGAGGTACCCATGTCCGATCCGAAGCAGGATACTCAGAAAGACCATCAGTCCCCGGACATGTCGCCACCGAAGTACAAGAAATTCCGCAAATCCAACGAGTCGGATATGTCCGGAAGTCTTAGGGAGCTCGAATTAGAGCCAGTCCGGTTCAACGCCCTTCAGGACAACTTCGCGACCAAGGCCGACATCGCGGAGCTCGACAAGAAGCTCTCGAAGGAGATCACGGATTCGGCGGCTCAGTTGTCTGCCCAAATGGCAGCCCAAATAACCAGCTGCAACCGCCACAACACGCTTGTATTACCCGTTTAATTAAATGTCGGAATCTTCTTCCATGTTTTGAGAGCGAATCATGGAAAGGAGATACCAGGGCTGTGGAGTTTCCCAATCTTTCCACCCATAGGCTGATAGCCAAAATTCCGACATTTAATTAAACGGGTAATATTACCCGTTTAATTAAATGTCGGAATCTTCTGCCAAGTTTTGACAGCGAATCATGGCGAAGAGATGCCAAATCCGGGTGTTTGCCCATCCTCCCCCCCACATGGGTTGATAGCTCAAATTCCGCCATTTAACTAAACGGGTAATAATCGTGGGCATAGTTGCTCTTATCATTCCGTTCCTGACCTTGGGACTCAGCTGGATCTGGGGAATGTTCTTCAAAGCACCCGTTGCCCCGACCGCTCCGGCCGCTGCTCCTGCCGCTCCGATTGACAGGGTGAAGGAGACCCCGGATGCCTTGCCGCCCCAGGCAACGCCTTTCGTGACGGATGCTCCTTCCCGGCAGCCCCCCCTCTCTCCCTGCCGAAACGACGCCCGCCCCGTCCGATCCGGAGAGCGGCCCGACCGCCACCCCGGCGCTGAGTATGCGGTCTTCCCTGCCCGCCGGCCTGACCTTCCGGGGACTGCCGAGAAGCTGACGGCTCACAACGGCAGCCCGCTTTCGGCCATGTCACGCCTGGTGGAGCCGCTCATGCGGACCGGCGGGGACAGGCTGGAGAGGACCGGCCTCGTCCCCGCCCCTGCGGCATCAGGCATGACGGCCTGTCGGCACCTTGAGTTCTAGCAAGAAGCATGCCAGCTCGCCATCGGCTCCCGGTAAAGCCCATATAAACGCCAGCCTAAATAATTCGTAACTGTTCAGGTGCCCCTCTATCGAGGACCTTTTCGGAGGAAGAGAGCCCTAATGAGCAACCATAGAAGTTGAAGAGTCAACAATGGATACTTCATGTGGAGGGGAAGAGTTTCCGAAGAGGGTATTTTGGTTGGGAAGTTCCTCCTTTTGAGCTCCTCTTAGGGGGGCACCTGAACAGTTGCAAAAATTCAACTGCCGGATCTGGCTGAGACATGCCCCGCCGCCCCTGTTCCGCCATTCTCGAAAGCGGAGGGAGGCGGCCTTCTGCTGGTTCCGGCCAGAGGCCGGCAGGAGCCGCGAGACAGCAGGCGGTAACGGCCACGTCCACTCACGCTGCCAGGCCAGGGCAAACGGGCATTCCTGTCACTCTTGCGATCGCGCAGGACCGGGGAAACGGGCACGCCTGTCACACTCGCGGTCAGGAGCAAGGCCGGGGAAACGGGCAGGCCTGTCACTCTCGCGGTCAGGAGCAAGGCCGGGGAAACGGGCACGCCTGTCACTCTCGCGGTCAGGAGCAAGGCCGGGGAAACTGGCACGCGCATCATGCTCGGGCGCATGATCGCCACCATACCCATGCGGATGGCCTTGACTGCAATCACGGCATAGCTGGCGAATCCAGACGCTTGCGCTGTTGCGGCCGGCTGCGCGGCAGGGGCTTCAGGCTGACAGCCCCCGTCTCAGGGAGGCCCCTGCCCTCCTGTCTCGCGACTGCTGTCTGCCGCCCGAGCCCAGCCGCCGACGCCTCGGCTACGGCTACAATCACAAGCGTCCAGGGGCCTGAAGGGGCCGAACGCTTCCTCTCCGAGAGGGCCTGGACCGCTTCCCCGGCGGGGTCCGTGCCTCCGTCTTCTCCACGGGCCAGCAAGAGCTCGCTCGTCGCTGCCTCGCTCTTCCTGAACGGCAGACGCTGGCTCTCCGTTACCAGGATCCTCCCCCCGCAGGACCGGCCCTCCGGGCGCGAGTATCCCGGCTCCGTCCCGCTCCTGCCTCTCGCGGGGCTGGCCGCCTGACCGAAACGCTCCGGCACACCTGCTGGCAAGCAGGCATGAATCCTCTCGTCCAGGGGCAGGGAGTGCCCGGGTGCCTCAGCCCGGGCGTCCGTGTCCCGGGCAGATTCCGGGAGGACAACGGCAACAGGGACCGGAAGAAGCGGAAAAGGCGAAAGAATGCTGGGAACATCGCAATGATCCCCAACAAAGAGGCACTGGTGCCTGTCTCTTACGCTGGCACTGGACCCATCACTAGACACGGTCCTATCAGTATCGCTGATACCGGATACAGAACTAATTCTGTCTCTTCACGGGAACTGCCAGGGCCGGGACGGCTGGGCGGGCGGGGATTTCTGGAAGGCTCTCCGGCCGCCGCGCTCACCGGGCAGCTCGCCTGACTCGGGGACAGTGTCGGGGACCGTATCGGGCAGAGGTGCCGGAGCCGCAGTCGCTCAAGGGGCGGCGGCAGGGCGGACGGCGGCCGAGGTGTCCGGGACGGCACGGGCTGGACGAGCCCTTTCAGGCCCCCCCGGAAACGGCTGTCATCGTTTTGGACCGCTCAGGAGAAATTCGGGGAGCTTTTCAAGGCTAAACCCTTGAAATCACTCAGGAAATTGAAGTTTTTGCAAACTTGGGCCGGAACGCGGCCCGCCCGGACCCTGGGCCCCGGTTTTGGCGCCGGGCTTACTGCCGCCCTCGCGGGTTGCGGGGCGCCCGAACGAAAAAAAGCACTCCGTTTTGACAGGGTCATGAGAAATGCCGCCGTTCCATGTTCTTTGCAGGGAATGCATTATCAGTTTATATTCAAAGATAAACCTTTACAATTAATATTTATCTATAATAATATCCTATAAACTTAATGCTTATACCGATTGTTATCAATATAACTAACATAATAAATGTTTCAAACGGCTACATGTGAATTAGCGTCCGCCAACGCGCTGTCCGGGAGGCCACAAAGCGGCTGTTAACGCACGGACCGGGCAATCCGGTCTTGACACGGCGCGGCTGATTCTTTAGCATAACAGTACCAGCGGCGACATCCCGAAACCCCGCTCCGGTGGCCCTCCGTCCCCGGCCGGGGGGGACCGCGCCCCGCGTCGCCGCACCCACTCCATCCCAAGCGACCCACTCCACCGCCCCCTCCAGGCGCCAGGACGCGCCCCCACCACACGAAGGCAAGCTCCTCCCGCCTCCGGCCCTCCGGCGCGGCCGGGGGCAGATCTGTCCAAGGTGCGATCATGGCGCCAGCCTGCGACCCAGAAATCCTGAGGGCGGTAACTGAAGCCGGCCTTGTCCCGGAGCTGTTCAGGCAGCTCTGCCGGGAACGGGATCTCTTTGCCCAGGTCCTGGAGAGGCATGACATGGGCGACAGCGCGAACGGCCCGCTGAGCGCCGCCGACCGATGGACGGAACTGCCCGAGCCTGCGGCGTCGGAGGCCCTGGCGGCAGTCCTGGACGCCTGGGCGCGGGTCGAGGAGATGCACTGGCCGATCGCTTCCGGAGCCAGCGGCAGGGACGTCCGGCTGAGGATGCTGTCCCTCGCCCTCACCGACTTCGGGGGATGCCTGCCGCCCGCCCTGCGTCCGGACGCGTCCGAAGTGGTGACGGCGTTCGCGGGGCCGCCCGACTCCGCACCCGCCAGCGACGAGAGGTGCTGGACGAGGCTCCGGAACTACGCCGCCGCCGGGAGCGTCATGCTCGGGGCCGCCCGCTCCGTGGGGAACGGCATCGCCATGGCCGGCAACGTCCCTGCCACCTCGCCCTACGACTGGAAAGGCCGGGACGGCGGCAGTGACCCGCAACCGGAAGCTTACCGACCGGCACCGGGCAGGCTGCCGCCCTCCGGGGACGTCTTCAGGTCAGGCTTCCCGTGGCTGGTGAAGGCGAGGACGGAAGCCGGCCTTGCCATATCCCGCCTCAGCTCGTTCGAGATGAACGTCAGCCGCCCGGTTCCTGCGGAATATCGCGCCGACAAGCTGGCATACCTCTTCAAGGCGCTCCCCGAATTCCTCAACAACGTCGCGTCGTTCATGGACGGCGGACCGGCGCTTGTCGCCATTGCCAGAAAGAGGGCCTGTCAGGAGAGGGAGGAAGCAAGACGTCTGGCCGAGGCCAGGCGCGAGAGAGAGGAGCGGGAACGGGAGCGCTCTGACGAGGCCAGGCGCGAGGAGGAGGAGAGGGAGCTCGCCCGCGAGGCGGAAGAGCGGAAGCGCATTGCCATGGCCCGGCGAGAGGAGGAAGAGCGGGAGCGTGAAGCCAGGGCGCAGCGCAAGGCCGCCGAACGGGAGCGCGTTGCCAGGGCCAAGCGCGAGGCTGCCGAACGGGCTCACCTTGCCTGGAGCCAGCGCGAGGGTGCCGAGACGGATCCTCCTGCCGAGGACCGGCACGAGACGGCCGAACGGAAGCTCCCTGACG
The DNA here is from genome assembly GCA_031263525.1 of Deltaproteobacteria bacterium. Taxonomy (GTDB): domain Bacteria; phylum Desulfobacterota; class Desulfarculia; order Adiutricales; family Adiutricaceae; genus JAIRZX01. Next base: position 6,740 of record JAISFP010000130.1, read on the forward strand.
GTGTCAGGCGCGAGGAGGAGCGGGAGCGCGCTGACGGGGCCAGGCGCGAGGAGGAACGGGAGCGCGCTGCCGAGGCCAGGCACGAGACCGCCGAGCAGGAACGCCCTGTCCCGTGCCGGCGCAAAGCCGTCAGGCGGGTGCGAATTTCACAGCCCGGGCTTGATCCGTACTGTCTGGGGGACTTTTCCGAGGACCTGCCCGACACGGACGGGCGCGAGAGCATTGCGCCCGAAGCCGCGGAAAGGGTTCCTCCCGATACAGTCAGCAAGTCCCGTGAGCGCGGCAGGATGGAGGACAGCCTCGCCCGGCTCAGTGAGACCGTGCCTAACCAGGAGGACAGGGCCCTTCTTGCCGACATGATCTTCCGTCTCCAGCAAGCTGGCGGCAGGCCCGATCCGGTTGCGGCGCTTCTGGCGTCCCGCACGGAGGACGGCCTGCCGATCGCAAGCGAGGAGAGCCACCTCTTCCGGGGGTTCACGTCCGGGTTCGTGTCCGCGCTTTTGGAAGAGGGACCCGGCAGTTTTCTTGCGGCGCGCGAGGATAAGTCCAAGACGGCACGGCAGGATCCATCATATCAACTGCGGGAGGCCGCTAATCCGGAAGTTCCGGGACGGGATACGTCCGGCGAGACGGGAGCGGGTCCCGGGACTGTGGAGCCAAACGACACTCGTTCGCTTATCGCAGGTGCGGATGCCGGAAGCGTACAGACGGTCGGACCGGACGCTATCAGAGCACAGGCTGTCTTACAGGACGCGGAGAGCACACAGACGGCTGGACCGGACGCAGGCGTCGCACAGACGGCTGGACCGGACGCAGGCGTCGCACTGACGGCTGGACCGGACGCAGGCGTCGCACTGACGGCTGGACCGGACGCAGGCGTCGCACTGACGGCTGGACCTGACACCTACGTCGCACAGACGGCTGGACCGGACGCAGGCGTCGCACTGACGGCTGGACCGGACGCAGGCGTCGCACTGACGGCTGGACCGGATGCAGGCGTCGCACTGACGGCTGGACCGGACGCCTACGGCGCACAGACGGCTGGACCTGACGTCGCCAGTCCTAAGATCACGCAGCCTGACGCCGCAAAGAACACGACCGAACCGGCACAGGCCGCTGATCCTACCACCCAGACGGTGACATCTGCTGAACCCCCAAATATTGTTCCTCCCGTCTCGTCCGCAACTCAGCCGCGAGCTGAGCAGGAGCAGGCGAATGAGGCAGGCAAGGAAACTGGCGACACAACTGCAGAGATGCTCGCCGGACAGATGCCGCAGACATTGACGGATACCGCTGAAAGCGTGCCCGATATCGAAACGGCAGCTCAGCCGGAAATGCTTCCGGAGACCGAGCTGGAAACCGCCCGTTTCACGTTCGGGAAGCCTGCCGGACAGACGCCGGCACCCGAAGAGTCAGCCACGAGCGTATATGCCTCTTCCCCGGCAATTCCAGAGCCTGCACCTGCAGACACCGTGACCAGGGATTCGGGAAAGGACGCCCCGGAGGACAATCCGCCCGGGCCGGACGAGACGGCGCTTGAGGCCGAAAACAGTCCGGAGCCGCAGGCTGTTGACAAGGATGCGGCCGGTCCGAAGCAGGACGGTTCCGGCGACACAACTGGTGAGCCGGAGGTGCCGGAGTCCGCAGAACGCCTGTCACGCAAGCCGGATGTCTCGGACCGCGATTGGCAGGAGTCAGCATCAGCTGTTCCGGAGCTGGGTAAGCCCCGGGACGCCCAAGACAAGCCGGAGGAACCGTCGGCCTCCGAATCCGAGCCGGCGAAGTCGGCTGCCGCCGGCACGGAGCCGGCTGAGCTCTCCGCTTCCGAACCGGAGCCGAAAGAGTCCAAAGCCGCCGAACCGGAACAGGTGGTGTCCACCGATGCTGAACCGGAACCGGAGGAACTCAAGGATGCCGGACCGGAGCAGGAAAAGCCCGGGGACTCCGAAAGAGAGCCGCAGGACTCCATCCTCGCCAAGCCGGAGATGAAGGAGACCGCAGTCGCCGAGCCTGGGCCGAAGGAGGCCTTGACTGCCGAGCCGGAGCTGAAGGAGACCTCCACCGCCGAGCCGGAGCTGAAGGAGACCTCCACCGCCAAGCCGGAGATGAAGGAGACTGCGGTCGCCGGGCCTGGACAGAACGAGGCCATGACTGCCGAGCCGGAGCTGAAGGAGACCTCCACCGCCAAGCCGGAGATGAAGGAGACTGCGGTCGCCGGGCCTGGGCAGAAGGTGGCCATG
>JAISFP010000247.1 GCA_031263525.1 Deltaproteobacteria bacterium
CTCCGGCATCCCTGCCCAGCTCAAACGTTCCTGTCCAGGCTCAAGCAACCCGGCCCGGCTCCAGCGTCCCTGCCCAGGCTCCGGCATCCCTGCCCAGACTCCGGCATCCCTGCCCAGGCTCCGGCATCCCTGCCCAGGCTCCGGCATCCCTGCCCGACTCAAGCATCCCTGCCCGACTCAAGCATCCCTGCCCGGCTCCAGCGTCCCTGCCCAGGCTCCGGCATCCCTGCCCAGCTCAAGCAACCCGGCCCGGCTCAATCATCCCTGCCCAGGCTCCGGCATCCCTGCCCAGCTCAAGCAACCCGGCCCGGCTCAATCATCCCTGCCCAGGCTCCGGCATCCCTGCCCGGCTCAGGAAAACCGGCCTGATTCTAGCTTCCCGGCCCCGGCTCGGGCACCGGGGCCCGGAATCCCGCCATCCTCCATGAAACAACGGCCCATCCCCGGCCTGAACCGAGGCAGCATGCCGGACCCCTACCGGCTTCCAGACCTTCTGGCCTCCAGTCTGACCTGCAGGTCCCCGGCCTGACCCCCGCCAACCCGCCAGACCTCCGGCTCCAAACCTGACCTTCTCTTCCGTGCCCGCCCCCCGGTCCCCGACTCCTGGCCGAAGGTCCCCCGCCCCGCCTGTCCCCGGACCCGGCCCAGCAACCTTCCTTTCCGACGGAATCAAGGGATCTGCCGGGCTCATCGTCTATCCTTTACGTGTCGACAAGCCCTGCCCCCCCCCGTCTGTCCCCTCTCCTCAGGGGCCAGGCCCGGGGCCCGGCACATGCGGCCCCCGGGCCCCTCCCGGAACCTCATCACGGCCGACACCTGCGGCCACTGGTGCTTCCCGCCGAACCCTCACAACGGCAGGCACATGCGGCACGCCGGTGGGCCTCCCCCCGACTCCTCTTCCTAGCCGGCTCCTGCTACCCACAGGGGCTTCCACCCAGACCCTCATGACGGCCAGGCACATGCGGCCCTCCGGCGACCCCCCCCCGACTCCTCTTCCTGGCCGGCACCTGCTGCCCCGGCGGCTTCCCCAAGGACCCTCGTCCCGGTCGGCACCTGCAGCCCCCGGCGGCTTCCCCCCAGACCGTCATCACGGCAGGCGCCTGCGGCCCTCCGGGGGGCCTCCCGCCTGAATCCCCCTGCCGGCCGGCACATGCGGCCCTCACGAAGCTCCGACGACCCCAGCATCCCGGTCGGCTACTACGGCCCACACCATGACACGGAGCACCCGCCTCCGCCGGAGCCGGCCCAGGGCCCCTGGCCCCGACGGGGCATCGGCCCCGGCATCCGTGGCCTCCCCTCCCCGCTCGGGGCACCGCCTCGGCCCCCCGCCCACAAACCGGCTTCCGGAGACCCGGAACTCCGGACCCCCGCGTCCCGGGCCCCCGGCGGCCCCGGACTGCCGCCTGCCCGGACGGCCGGGCGAAGCTCCTATCCATGGCCATAAGCTTCTTCAGACACAGGAGCCCCGCCGTCTCCCCCCTGGGTGAGACGCCCGAGACGGGACACAGGGACCCACGCTACAGGGGCCTATACCTCCCTCCCCGCATGGCTTGCGAGGGGGCGGCCTGCCTGACCGCCATGTACAGGGGAGGGACGGGGGACCTGGACACCCTGTACCCGGAAGATCTGTCCCATGCCCTGGGCAGGCTCAGCACCCTCAAGGAGGACTCCTACGGCCTGCGGAAGGGCAGGAGAAGGCTCTCGAACAGGGATCTCGCCCGCCTGGCCCAGATGGAGACCGAGATAGCCTCACTGGAGAAGCGGCTCTCCTTGCACGGGACGAGGGTGCGCGGCGCGCACCTGGCCCTGGCCGAGGCCCTGGGGCACGGCTGGAAGGAGTATCTCCTGGGCCTGGGATCGCTTCTCTTCTTCCTGGAGAGGACCTGCCAGGCCATGAGCTCCAGGAGGAGGATGGCTGCTGACCCGGGCAGGAGCTCCAAGATAATCGTCAAGGGCCTGGACGACGCCCTCTGGCAGGAGATGGAGAAGGCGAGGGAGCTCGCCTCGAGGATAACCCCCCCCGAGGGCCTCGACGGCCAGCCGGCCCCGTCCGCCAAGCCCCTCCTCATCTACCTCACTCGCCCCGCCAGGCGCCAGAGGCTCCTTGAACTGTCCCAGAACATCATCGACTCCCTGGAGTCGGCCAGGACGGCAGTCCTGGATCTGCTCCTGGCCACCGAGGACCGCCTCCGGGAGATGGCTGCCTCCTCCCCCGAGGCCCTGAAGGCCATCCAGGCCATGCCCCCGGGCAGGACCCCCGAGATCCCTGAGCTTCCCGACCCGAACGAGGGGGCCGGATCCCCCTACGTCCCCCCGGAGGACAGGATGGCAGCTCCCGACGCCGGGCCTGACGGGGGAGCCTCAGGGGGAATCTCCGAAGCATCCGCCTCCTCCGCCGGCCCCGGAACGGACACATCCGACGCCTCCTCAGCCGGGACCTGCGTCTCCCCAGCTCCTGACGGATCCGGGCCTTCCGGCCCCGGAACGGACACCTCCGACGCCTCCCGCGCCGGGCCCGGCGCCTCGCCCATGCCGGACGGATCCGGTCCTGCCGGCCCCGGAACGGACATTGCCGGCTCCTCCGACGCCTTCCCTGCCGGGACCGCCGCTTCGCCCATCCCGGACGGATCCGTGCCTGCCGGCCCCGGAACGGACACGGACGGCCCCTCCGACGCCTCCCCCGCGCCAGACGGATCCGGGCCTGCCGGCCTCGGAACGGACACCGCCGACACCTCCGACGCCTCCCCAGCCGGGACCGACGCCTCCCCAGCCGGCTCTGCCGCTCTCCCCCCCTTCAAGGAAGACGCCGCCGCCTCCGCAGCCGACCCGGGGTCAGGCAATGCCTCCTCCCCCGCCGCCTCAGCCGCCCTGACCCTCTCCAATGAAGATGCCGTCTCCGCTGCCGGCTCGGGGTCCGGAGCTGCCTCCGCCTCCTCCCCCGCCGGCTCAGGCCCTGAGCCCGGCTCCGGATCCGCCCCTTCCGCCAGGGCCGCAGTCCCCTCCCCTGCGGTCAAGACCCAGCCCGGCCCGCACGAGGTCACCCACACGCCCCAGGACATCCCCGCTGCGCTGAGGCGGCTGGCGGCGGCCTCCGCAGGGGCCGGCCTCTCCGGCGGGGTGCCGGAGGCGCCCGCCTACGGGTGGGCGCCCGCACCCTCCAAGGCCAGGGCCGACGCGGAGAACGGGGAGAAGGTCCCGTCCCACGCCAGGACCCCCATGAGAACGCTCCTCTTCGTGTGCGTGGGGCTCGCGCTGGCGCTGGCTGCCACCTGCGCCAGGAAGGAGCTCTTCCCTCCCATCAAGGAGACCTCCGTCTACGTCTTCAACGGCCTTGGCACGGGTCTGACCGTCTCCCTGGACGGGAAGCCGTCCTTCCTTGCCCCGGGTGACCGCCTGGAAAGGAGGGTCGAGCCGGGCGCGGAGTTCAGGATCGAGGCCGTGACCGAGCAGGGCTCGGTCGTGGAGAGGCTGTTCGCGGGGGCGCCCAGGGACGGCTCCAGCCTGGTCTACAGCGTGGCGGGGGCGGCGCCCTTCGTGGAGTGGACCGCCAACTACGGCCAGGAGCCCGGCGGCTCCGGGCCCGAGAGGATCCTGGGGGCGCTCAGGATATTCCCGAGCAGGGCGGACTACGTGCTCACCCTTCCCCCGGGGACGCTGAAGCTGAAGGGGGGGAGCGGGACGAGGCTCTCCCTGAACCCTCTCTCCGGGGTGCATCCGGAAATGATGCTGGACGTGGTGACCCCAGAGGCCAGAAGGAGGCTCATCCGCACCCACGCCCGCTGGGAGGCCCCGGACCAGGCCTTCCTGCCTCTGTGGCTGTCGCTCGCCGTGGCCCAGGACGGTGACTCGGCGCTCAAGCTCCTTACGGAAAGGCTGTCGGAGCGTCCCGGCGACATCTGGACCCTCCGCGAGCTCCTGCTCGCCCTGGCCCAGGACGAACGCGAGGACGTGTGCCGCGACATCCGCCTGGACGCCGCGGAGTACCCGCTCGATCCGGGGCTCGCGTACCTGGAGGTCCTGTGCGTTCCCGACCCGACCGTCCGCGCCGGGATGGTCCGGGAGCTTTCCGGCCGCTTCCCTGACTACCCCTTCGTGACCCGGGCCCTGGGCATGGTGGCCTTCAGGGAGGGGGACACCGCCAAGGCGCTGAAGCTCTTGAGGAAGGCCTTCGCCGAGGACCCGAGGGTGATGCTCCTGGACATCGACCTCCTGGCCCGCCTCTCCAGGCTGGAGGGCCTGACGCAGGCCGAAATCCTGGCCGAGATCGGCCCCTGGTCGCCCGCGACCAGGCGGCTGGCCGAGGCCGAGATCTCCAACGTGTTCGCCGACGTCGAGAGTGCCTACATGGACGGGCACTCTCCCGGAAGCCCCTGGCTCCAGGACGGGGCCGAGGCCGATGCCCCTGGGGGCCCGGAAGGGTCACCCAGTGAAGACGGGCCAGCGGGCACGGAGGGATCCGCCAGCACTGACGGGTCCGGAGGACCGGGAGAGCCGGTCACTTCAGACGGCTCCGGAGGCCAGGAGGCATCCCAGAGTCCAGGCGTTTCCGAAGACCTGGGAGGGGCAGGAAGCCAGGCGGCATCCCTGAGTCCAGGCGTTTCCGAAGGCCTGGGGGGGGCTGGAAGCCAGGAGGCATCCCGGAGCCCAGGCGTTTCCGAAGGCCAGGGGGGGGCTGGAAGCCAGGAGGCATCCCAGAGTCCAGGCGTTTCCGAAGGCAAGGGGAGGGCAGGAAGCCAGGAGGGAGCCACAAGTCCTGACGGATCAGGAAACCAGGCGGAATCAGCGAGCCCGGACGGGACAACGGAAACTGACGGATCGGCGAGGCGGGACGGGACAGATGGCCCGGAGGGAGCATCGGGCCCGTACGGGCCAGGAGGCTCGGAAAGTTCCGGGGGTTCAGAGGGAGCGGAAATCCCTGAAAAGACCGGGGATTCGGGAGGCTCTGCGAGCCAGGCGGGAACGTCCGGCCAGGCCGTCTCGGAGGGCCGGAAAAGCGCCACGAACGGCGGAGGAACCGACGAGCCGGGAGGCTCGGAGGTCACGGCGGCCCGGGAAGGCCGGAATGCCCCTGAAACTGCCGGAATCGCCGACGAGGGCAGGCCCGACGCGTCCGGCGGCGCCACCGCCGCCCCGAAGGTCGTCCAGAACCCGGAGCTGGCCCTGAGGCTTCTCCACCTGGGACGTCCAGAAGAAGCGCTCGATGCCTCGCCGGAACCCTTCCGCAGGGACATGCTCCTGCTTGCCGCCGCCTCGGACGGGGCAGGTCCCGATCTCGTGCGGAAGTGGCGGGAGGAGTTCAGGCCCGGCTGGCTCAACGAACGTAACGCCTGGTGCGACTGGGCCCTCTCGGTGCGGGAGGGCGCCGACAGGTACCGCGCGGAGGACTTCATAACGGCCTCCACCCCCAGTCCCGACCTCTCCAGGATGGCATTCTGGCTGATACTCGAAGGCGACTGGACTGGCCTCAAGGACGTATCCCGAGGGCTTGACCCCCGCATCCAGGGGGAGCTGGCCCTGGCCCATGCCATTGTCTGGGGTGCGGACGCCCCGGAGGAGTGCCGCCACATGGCAAAGAGCTACCTCTACATAGGCGAGAGACCGTACCTGGAGTGATGCCCTGCGCCGCGTGGCCTGCAGGGGCCGGAAAGAGCTCCGGGACGCTATCCCCGACAAGTCTGCGGACTGGACTGAAGCCAGGGCGGGTGCCAGGCCTGCAGGCACTGGACGGCTGGTTCTCTGAGGACACGCACCCGGTCATCCCTCAGACGATGCCGGGCCTGCGGTCACTGGGCCGACCGGATCAACAAGGACGCACATCAGGTCTTGAGCCGACTGACCTGAAGCTTGAAGTCTGACCTCTTGCATCACTAACGAAAATACTTTAAAATATACTTTAATCATTCTGTTGTCAGGATTTGCATTTCTGTCACGAAAGACGTCATAACTAATTGGCTTTAACCTCGATTGTTGCGCGGAGGAATCATGGAAAAGGAAAAATTGCCGGAGATGAAAAAGTTATCGCTTGGCGATCATCCTTTTAAGTTAATTCGAGAGGGAAATTATATCTACGCCGACAAGACCGAGTGTATCTATAACATGCTCTACGGTGACCCTTTCACCAGTTGCTTCCTTACCCGTCCAAGGCGGTTCGGCAAGACGCTCCTGCTCAGCACTATCGAGGAACTGTTCCAGGGCAACCGTGAGCTCTTCAAGGGTTTGTGGATAGACAATAGCGACTACAATTTTGAAAGGCATCCGGTCCTGAACTTCACCATGACCTATATCCATGTTAACACAAAGGAAAGACTTTTAGCCAGGATCATGGAGGATCTGGTGAGTTTTGCCGCCAGAGAAGGGGTGACATTAACCTCGAAATTCCTCGACAAAATGCTTGAGCAGCTTCTCGAAGGCATCTGCAACAAGCACGGAACTCGTGCGGTTATTTTGGTTGACGAGTACGATGCGCCCGTTACCGATTATATAATGAATAAAAATGTTGCCAAGGACAACATAGATGTCCTGCACAGTTTTTACAGGGCATTGAAAAGCTACAGTAAGTTTATCCACTTCACCTTCGTCACGGGAATCTCCAGGTTTGCAATGGCCGCTCTTGATTCCGGACCGAACAATTTCACAGACATCTCGCTCCTGCCTGAATTCGCTGCAATCTGCGGCTTTACAATGGACGAAATGGACACAATTTTCGGAGACAGGTACGCGGACACTCTGACAAAACTGATATCCAAGGGCAGAATAGACCCGAATGCCGACATCAGCGCGATGCGAGACAAGATTAAGAATTACTATGACGGCTACAACTGGCTCGGGAAAGATAACGTCCTGAACCCATACTCGTTGTTCAGATTTTTCCGCTATGCAAAATTTGGCACCTACTGGCCAAAGTCCGGAACCCCATCCCATCTTGCCGCACTTGTTAGGAAAAATCCTCTGGACTTCATCCGGCCAAAACTTGACGACATCGGCGAAGGCGAAATAACTGATGCAAAACTCAGCATACTTAAGCCAGGTCCTGTCCTGTTTCATAGCGGCTACTTGACTATCGATCACCCAGTTGCCAAAGATGAGATCATAAATAATAAAATTGACGATGAAGATTTTATAGACACGGAAGACGAGGAATATTTGATAGATGCAAAAGACGATGCCGATGATGATGAAGAAAACTATGTCTTAAAAATTCCCAACAGGGAAGTGGCCAAGGATCTTGAATTTTTCCTTTTCTGCAATGCTTTTGATCCAGATAAAGAATTTTTTGGAAATTTTGCAAAAAAATTGCCTTTATTCCTATTGAAGAAAAACTCCAGAAAAACTGCAAGTTTGTTGCACGACCTTCTTGCGGCAATCTCTTTCGAACAACACGAACCTTCCGAAAAACATTACCATGCCGTGCTGCAGTCTGCGATTATCGCTACCGGACTAGAGGTCATTGGCCAGACGTCGGGATCGCAAGGCAAGTCGGACATGGCCGCAACGGTCAAGAACATCCGAGTAGTGACTGAGGTTAAATACTGCAAGACGGGCAAGAAATATGCGAAAGACAAAGACCGTGCAAAGAAGGATCTCGCCGTAGCTCTCGGGAAAGCTACCGACCAGATAAGGTCGAAAGATTATGCAGCACCATTCAGAGTGGCCGGAAAGAAGGTCATAGGCTTAGCCATTGCAGTTCGGGGACGTGACGAGGTCGCCGTACGCTTCATTGAAACCTAGAACCCTGGAGTGGTAATTTTAGTTCGCTAACTTTTTCGAAAGAACTTCATGATTCAGCTTTGGCGAAATTTCTCTGGCAACGATTGTATTGACAGAATGTCAAAGGATTCAGGACCTGACATCAGAATGGCAAAGGTTTCAGGATTTGACATTATTACTCCGGCAGACTTTTGTTGGGCTCATAATCGGTACGAAGGAGCCCCTGGGCAAGGGGGAAGGATGGGGAAGGAGACCTTGGGCGGAGGAGCTCCCTTGGTTCCGAAACAAGGCTAATCTGAGCCCTGAGAAGTTCCCATTATCATCGTCTGTGAACAGCTACAGTTCAACAAATATCAACCGAGGTAACATAACCCCTTTAATCAAATGTCGGAATTTGGCTAATCAGTCCAGAGGAGGAAAGGTCGGGCAAATCCCCAGCACTGGTATCTGCTCGCTATGATTCGTTGCTAAAATATGGAAGAAGATTCCGACATTTGATTAAACGGGCAATAGAATGCCAAAGGCTTCAGGACTTGACATTAGAATGGCAAAGGCTTCAGGACTTGACAATAGGGAAGGAACTGGAGCTTCAAGAAACCCTCGCCGGTCCTCGGCTGGACGTGAGGCAGAGGCGCGGTCAGGGGGTCGTGGAAACTCATGTTCCGCCCGTGCGGGGCATGTACAGAATTTTAACCGCCCTCTGTCCAACGAGCAAGTTTTTTGTCGGTCGCGCGGGAGGGGGATGCTTGAAATTCTGGTGACTATTCTGTTTCAGGCCAAACGCGCTCAAGCGGGGAGCCATTCAGCTGTAGGGACATCCTGTTCAGTCATACTCCAGCATACTGCGTCTTTATGGACTTCTGGGCTCATCCTGTTGCTTCTCACCTAGGGGCCTGGCAACTTCACACCTCTCCGTCTGCCCATCACCCGCCATCTCGCCAGGCGTGGCCCCCTGCCTATTCCTGTAACGAACCGCAATGTCACCAGGAACTAGAATATTGTGGAGGCATATGGCAATAACTTGACCGTTGAAGACGAAATAGGATGAAACGCGAAAAACCTGGTGTTCACCTATATGCCCGGCAAGCTGATGTTCACCTTTATGCCCGGCAAGCTGAAGTTCACCTTTATGCAGGGCAAGCTGAAGTACACCTTTATGCCCGGCAAGCAAAAGCTGTAGGAAATCTCTTATTGAATTATTACCGGTCCCGCATAATCTCTAATTGTTTCTCGATGTTAAGATGCACGGTTTTGAGATTTTTAGGGATTAAATGATGTAATTGGAATAATTCTTTGGGCTGACCAATCGATGGAGTAAAATCTGAACAGACAATCATCGTAGCCGTGAATCGCCAGGGTGCAGGCAATGGTCTTCAAGCGGCTTTTGTAAAACGGTCGAACATATTTTTTTGTAACTATCTGAGTGAAAGAATCGGCAATGAGAGATTCCAGAATTTTCTTCACGTCATTATGCATCTCCTGGAATGCTGGCAACTTTGTATCAGGGGGCGGGATCACCTTAGGCTTAGGAGATGCGGTAAATTTCTTTCCTTTTGTATACTTGATTTCTGTCACTATTAAAGTATTGGATGGGGACGTATAGACAATGTCGCACCGGCCACTGCCAAGTAGCTGCTCTGGTCGAGCACGAGGCTTTCTGACGTTGAGAAGACAGATAAGCAGGTTCCGAAAAGTTGTCTCGTTAAGCTCTTTCAAGGTTGAACCAATTTAACCAAGAAATGAAGAAAAAATCCGTGCGCATTCGTTGGTATCCAGAGAGTTGAAGGAGTCGACGAAAGAGGAATAAGTTTGGTTTATTCTTCCATCAAAGCCTGGGAAAGGTGATTTCATTTTTACGAAGTCTTGAATTAGGGCGAAAAATATTTCATTGTTGGGGCATTTGAGTTTAAATGTCAAACCATTAAACTCTTCGGAATCTTTCGAATCTTTAATATTTTTAGATTTTATAAACTCTTTTTCAATGTCGGCATCGCCGACTTCAGGCTTGTTAGACGTCTTGTCATTAAGAATCATTTCATCAAGAGTTAGGTATCCGGTCTGGAAAAGCAAAGATTCTATTTGAATATCATTTATGTCGAATCGGAAATAACCCCTAGAATACAAGAAATGGGACGTTGACCAAGTTGGCAGCTGACGGGCGACGGGGGGATCGCAGGGTCCGGCTGAGGGGGCAGAACGCCTGGGGCAGGGCGGGTCAGTCAGGTTGAGGGAGGGCGGAGGCCGGGGCGGCCATCCTCCGGATCAGGGTGGCCATCCTATGGGTCCTGGGCGGCCCTTCCTCCAGGCTAGGGGCGGCCATCCTCCGGGCTCGGGGCACCCTTAAAGATTTGCACTTGTTGGCACCAGAGCATTGCTTCTGTTTTGGCCGCTGCCAACTGGTCACCCTTCCTTTCTCCCTCCCCCGAGTTATTTCCGATTCGACATTTATGTCAGAGACAGAACCAACTGTCTCTTCAAAAGTGAGATTATTTGAAAGAATTTTGAAATATATTTCAGCCATATGTTTGAATTGATATGCGGCTAATGAAGTTCCAGAATTATACCAATAATAATCGAAACGTTTATATTTCAAACATTTTACCACAGAAAATGGGTTATAAACTGTGGTGTCGCTATTCCACCATGTGTAGCCATCATACCAGTATTTCAAACGTTCGAAAAAATAATTTGCATCGGAATCATCAGGAAAAATACCATCTTTTTTCATGCGAGAAAGAGCTAAAAGGATATGAGAAGGAAAATACAATTTAATCTCATCCTCTGTAAAACCGCATATGGCAGAATAATCAAGATTATAAGATATGTCTACAATACTATTTAAACCCGAGAATATAGAGGGTTGGAAAAATTTTGAGATGCCAGTTATGAATGTCAAACGTAACTGATTTTCACAATTTTTTAAAGAGCTATAGAATCCGTACAACAATTTTTGAATTTTGTTTAGCCTACTAGAATTGTTGAGGTTACAAAAAAGAGGGAAATCGTATTCGTCAATGAGAAGCACGACGTTAAAACGATCCTCGGACATCTCTGGAGACCCATCGCTCTCTTCGGAAAAGTGGTGTTTAGATGATACAGCTTCTATGATGTCATCAATGTCAGTGATGTCTTGGACAGGTTCGATGTCGAGACAATGCTGGCTGGCAATTTTGTTAAGCTTGTTCAGTAATTTTTGCCTGAAAGCATTCGGCTCCGAAGGAAAACCGCCAAAGGAGAGACGGATGACAGGGTATTTTTCCCAGGAGTAGCCAGAATCATCTTTGCCAATCTCCATGTTGGCAAAAAGTTTCCTGTTTCCGCTTGCTATGTTCTGAATAGTGTCAAGCAGGAGAGTCTTGCCGAACCTTCTTGGCCTGGCCAGGAAAAACGAGGAATCGGAGGAGTCGAACAGATCGCGTATGAGGGCTGTCTTGTCGACGACTACAGCGTTCTTGGCAATGAATTTGGAGAGAACTGCAGAATCAGTCAGCAAATCCTTAGGAGGCTGTTCAGTATTCCCCTTGTTGCTGTTTTCGGACAAAGCTGATTCCTAACGAGCCAATTTGAAAAGTCTAATTCCCACAAAACAAAAAACTTAAATATTTTACCGTATTGCTGTTGTCCTGTCAATTCTGTTTTGCCTGTGTGCTCATGGGTGCCCTTAATCATCTGACTGCCCCCAATAGGCTGTTGCACATTCTTGGCGCGATATATGGGTGAAGATTGCCATGACGAACCAGAAAAGCAAAATTGAAATCGCGCTAGGACGTCCGCGTGCCTGCGGCAAGGGTAAGGCGGGGCATCCTCCGGCATCTGGCCCGCTCCTGACGTGACCCTGCCGAAAGCCCTCCGGCACCCGGCCAGCTCCTCCCTTGAACCGGCACTCCGCCGGCTTCCGGTCACGGACGAGGGCCTGGCTGCGACCCCCGGCATACGTGCCTCTCCAACAAGTGCCCAGGAGACCGGCAACCGTCGTTGTCCCTGCCTCTCCAGAACACGCGTCCAGCTCCATCCACAGGACATGGCCAGCCCTCCGTCGCCCGGTCAGGTTCCGCCCAAACGCGTTCAAGCGGTCAAGCTTACGGCTGAGGTCAGTTTCTGTTCGGGTATAACTCAACATACGGTATCATATTTATGATGTAAACCATCATATGCTATCTTCTTTCTGCATTTCGGGCTCCAGCCTGCCGTGTCTCACATCGGGGCCTTGCCGCAGCATTCCAGCTCCGGTCCTGACCGCCCACAGCCGCCTAGCCAGGCGTGCCCCCCTGCGCGACTCCCCTACACCCTCATGCAGCCAGACTTCGCCCCGGCCCATGAAAGCCAAGCCACGCAACACAGCTACATGTCGCGGTATCTCCTGTGCCGGGGCCCCGGAAACCTTTCATGACAACGAACCCCAACATCACCATTAACTTGATCATGATGAAGATGTATGGCCATGGCTTAACGCCTGAAGACGCAATAAGATGACACCAGAGAAACCTGAAGTTCACCCATATGTCCGGCAAGCTGAAGTTGTAGAATTCCCTTATAGAGTTATTGCCTAACCGTCATATCATGACAACATATCTAAATCTATAAAATAATAAATTAAATATCTATTACTATTTCACATAAATATAAAAGAATATGGTGCCGAGCTAGCCTCCCTCGTCTGTCCAAAATGGTCTGTGTTCTCCCTCATTCGTTTATATTTACATGAAAGATAGATATAAAAGTGTTCATGAATAATTTAATTCCTGCCGTCTCATGAAATTAATCTTCACCATACACTGCAGAAACAGCAAGTTTTGGAAACATTTTTCTCCCCTGACGCAACATAATTCTTTGAAATTTAAAGTTAAAATTGATATCGGATACTGATTACTTTTATTCATGGCTAGTTCAGGATATAACGTTATGACAAATCAAATGATAATAAAAACCTACTAAAAAAGGTGTTTTGAGAGCAGTCCCGAAGGAGGAGCATAAATGTCGATGACAAATTTTTTCCTCTAAAGTTAATTTATTGACAGCGAATTCATCTGTTTCAATCTGTCAGCAAGAGACTGTCAGCGAAACCGGCTGCCTCAAAATCAGCTTAAAACAAGGTTTTTGAGAATCAGTCCTGAAACCTGAGCTACAAACTCTTTGACACCTGGACTTGGAATGACGATCCGTTGTCAGTGAATTTGTATGCAAGCCTCGCCGCCCGGATACGTTCCGGCGAAGTCGGTCTGCCGCAAATCTAGCCTGAAGCAGAGGGTGCGGGATGCCTTCTTCCTGATGCCGGCCCTCTGCGGCATGTCGGCAAAATTTCATATGACGTTCTGTTGTTCGTAATGCTTGCTTAAAATCTTCTCGACCCTTCATTTTCCTGACCTCGTCTCTCCCTAAATCACGCCGGTACCGCAGATTTTGAGAAAACCGACCGGATGCTGGCGCGACAAGTTCCATGACAGTTCTAATTGAAATGAGGATCTATAGTTCATGAATCTACTGGCCCTTGCATTTTGCTGCCGGATACCCGTGAGGCCGGTCAGCTTCAAATACAGCCGGTAACAAGGGTTTCCGGGATCTGCCCTGACTCCCGAGCTTCAGTTTGGCTGACTCCCGGCTTTCAGATGCCGATCTGCTGTTCATGAATTTCCTTCCATAATCTTCAACTTGCCTGACTTCCAGCGAAAAGCTCCCACTTGAAATTCCTTCGAATATCAAGGAATACTCCCGAAATACTGTCAAAGTCAACTCCTTTTCACCCTCCGGATACTGCCGGAATCCTCCCTTTCCCCTCTCCGGAAACCGACGGAACCCTCCCTTTCCCCTCTCCGGAAACCGTCTGAATCCTCCCGGCCTTACCTCCGGATACCGCCGAAATCTCGCCGGAACAATCCTGAAAACGCAGGATCTCGTTTCCGGGAAGGTGCCTTCCAACCGGACATCACATAATGCGCACCTGTTAAACATGTCACATGATTCGACATAACGGCCTATCCTGAAGGATCAGTGACGGACAAATACCCTAAATACCTTTCCCGTGACACGTTCCGGACAGACCGGGAAAGGGCAGACCAGTCCATGAAAAACGTGACAATCTGAAAAATACAGAAGATTCATGCCCTCCATGAATCATGATCTCTCGGAAAGTCTCAAAACTCCCGTAAAACAATGGTTTTCAATATTCTTCCACTTCAGGGGCTCCGCCTTTCCCGGTTCGACGCCGCCGGCTCTCGCACTGACGTCTCTCCTGGAACCTGCGGGAAACCCCGTGGGCCCGCACGCGACAGGGGAACTCGTCTGAACGGCCTGACCGGAACGACCGTTAGGCAATCCAGCCTTCTTTCCGCACGTCCCGGCAAGGGAGAACCGGGGAAACACAAAAAATAAATTAACACATGTGTCAAATATCCTGAGTCATCCGCCAGTCGCGAATTCTGCCCTGACCCGGATCGTAAATAGATTTTGAATCTCCGGACCTTGACAGGCAGGCCATCTAGCGGAACAAATCCCGCTAAAACAAATCTTAAAGCGACTTTAGCCATCCAATCATGTCAGGAAAGGATTTCCGTGCCGCAGAAAGCCGACGGCATCCTTTTCGGGCCGCTCTACCCTTCGCAATGCGCGAACGCGCGTTCAGATAATTTCCCTTGAGATCCACATCCTTTCACATTAGAATATGAGAATACGGCACCCGCAAGCTCGCTTGAGCCCGGAGCTTCCGGCGCATGCCGGGGAGCCTCCGCGGCTGGCATCCGTGCGCAGGGCGCCTGGCACTGCTCCCCCCCCGCGGACGGACCCCCGTGTCAGACAGACCGCGCTTTCCGGTCTTCCGTATCGCACCCGGAACCGACCCATTGCCGGCGGAGCCGTCCGCCGGCGGGACTGCCCAGCATGCCGCAGCCTTTGTTCACTTGACGGTCCCCCCGTCGCACAGCCCGCGACAGGTGACCGCCTGCCTTTTAGTTTTTGCCCCGATCATCCGCAAGCCTCCCCCCGACCTCGGGATCCTCCGCAAGCGAAGTTCCCGACACGAAGCCTCCGTCAGGCGGCTTCCCCCCGCCCGTGAGCCTCTCATCGAGAGGCGCCCCCCGGATGCCTCCCCCGGGGAGGCGACACCCCGGAAACCTCCCATGGCCAGGTTTCCCGTCAGTTCGCCTCCCGTGACGAGACGCCTGCCTTCCGAAGCCTCCGCCCGGGGGCTCCCGGACCGGGAGCCGCCGCCGGCCCGGCACCAGCCGCGGAAGCGACACGTGGAGATGCGCTTCCGCCGGCCGCCGCAAGGCTGCCGCCCTCCGGGCTCCTTACTTCCCCTGGCAGTCCCACCAGGCCCGTCGAGCCGGGCGTCAGCACTACGGCGTTTCTTGCGGCATGGTCCCACGCCCCTCAAGGGGGCCCGAGGTGCGCCACACATGTTCCCACGCGTGTACGTGTTCCTGAACGGGATCTTCAGCCTTCCCAGGAACTTCCCCAGCTCCACCTCCATGGACGAGCTTGTCATCGCCACGGACGGCGGCATCGCTCATCTGGCCGCCCTGGGCTGGAAGGCCGACGTCTTCCTGGGAGACTTCGACTCCGCCCCCGAAAACCTCCGCGACATGTGCAGGCGCGACCGGACGGTGTCCACCTTCACCTTCCCCATGGAGAAGGACAAGACCGACTTCGAGCTGGCCCTCGAGTACGCCATAGAGTACCTGGAGCCCAGGGGAGTCATAGAGCTCCTCGGAGCCTTCGGGGGACGCTGGGACATGACTTTCTCCAACCTGTTCCTGCCGGCTTCCGTGGCCGCGAGGGAGCACAAGGACAAGAGGCCCAGGTTCCTCTTCAGGGAAGGCTCCACCCTGGTCTACCTCATGCACGGGCCGGACCGCCTGGTCATACCCCTGGAGACTGCGGGAAGCACGGTGTCCCTGGTGCCGCTCTCCCCGACGGTGCGGGGCGTCACCCTGAAGGGGGGCTTCAAGTACCCGCTGAAGAACGGGACCCTGCCCTTCGGCATCACGCTCGGCATGTCCAACGAGTTCCACGGCAGCGGTGGGCTGCTCACCGTGAGGAGGGGCAGCCTGGCAGTCTTCATAGAGATCCCCCCTGAGGGGGAGAGAAGGGAAATCTACTGACAGCAACTATTCATGTGCCCACCCAAGGGGAACTCAACATGGGGATCATCACAACCACAATACCCTCTGCCAAAGCCCCTCACCCTCACATGAAACGTCATTTGGTGGCTTTTCGGCTTCAAGGGGTCCTACTCAGAGCTCTCTTTCTCCAAAAAGGTCTTTAATAGAGGGCGCACCTGAACAGCTACCAAATTTTTTCCTTACTTGAAACGCTGAACAATCCAATACCATCTTGTATTCTGAATAAATACTAAAGTTAATGGGTCGAAACGGACAAGTTATTGTCTTCTCTTTTCCTATCATTATTTGATTGCACAAAAAAGACACGGATAATAAATATTGTTTATTTATTACATATGTTTATTATTGTTCATCATTGTTACCTTGATACACATTGATTATTTGCATGGCTTGATATTTTCAATTCATTGATTATTATAATAATTATTATTATTGTTTGGTCCATATTTCTAGCAAATGACATTGTTTAAATCACCACACTTCACCCCATTAACAATTTAACAACTGTTTTCACACACTGAATCTTCATTATGGTTGATAATAACTCCTGATTTATCATACTTTGTAATTTAAACTATTTCATTTTGCCAACTGTATATCAAAAAAACGTTGAGACAGTATTAATTTTAAAGATCAATTAATTTCTTCCATAATCTTTGAGTTTTATGAAAGTTCAATGTGTTCATATTTCTAATTTTGTTCAATTCCAACATGCATTACTACAGTATTGTTTAATTCATTGAACAGTACGGCAACTGAATAAAATTCAATAGTGAAGATGAAGGAGGTCAGGCCTGTCCTCCCTGGCGGACTCCTAGAAGACCGTAAGCGACATACACGACAAGTTGACATTGAGGAGGAAGGCCCCGCAGTTGACCGCTGGATGCACCTGGCCCCGGCTGCGGCAGTCGCAGGAGTTGTTGTTGCGGCAGTCGCAGGAGTTGCTGAAGTGCCGCTGCACCTGGCGCTTGAGGGTATCCCGCAGGCAGCTCTTCGGGCCGGACCGACCTGGCCGTGGGCCCCATCTCCTCGCGGGCGTCGACGGTCAGACGGGACGCCTACAGCCCGGCCCTGGCGGTGGAGGGTCACCTGAAGGACTGCCTGTGGCCCCTGGAGTCCTTGGCGAAGCTCCGGTCAAGGGGCCAAACAGGACTCCATGAATTCCGACGACGTGTCCTGGGACTCGGAGCAGGCCCTGAACTTCCCGGTCAGGTCGCGTATCAGCAGGGGCCGCAGTTCGTGAGCCTGGTCCCGCCCAGGGGGGACGTCTCCGCTGTCACCCCGGTCATGCGGGAGTTGCCCACGTCCATGACGAGCGTCGCGTCGGTGGCCCTCTCGGTGGCGAGGTCTGTGACCCTGACCGGAGGGCCCATGGCCCCGGAGAGGCGGATGTACTCCAGGCGGGTCTCGCAGAGGGCCATGTGCTCGGCACGGGGGATCCTCCCGTCACGTCATCCCCGAAGGCAAGGTTGCGGAAGGCCTCGCCAGCCTGGAGAGCCTTGTGAACCGTTTCCGGGCGGCGTCCCAGATTTCCCGCACGCCTTCTTCATCCGCTCCAGCCCGTCCGCGAACCAGGCACTGTCCCTCTCGCGCCAGACGAGAAAGACGAGCTCGCGCCCTCCTCCACGTCACTGGGCGAGAAAGCGTGCCAGGCATGGGACAGCCCCCCGTGGAGTCCAGCCCGGCCTTGGGGCTCTCCGTCTGGGGGTCGAAGACCAGGGCATGTTCCACGCGAGGCTGTCAGGCTCGCCGGGGGCGCTTACCCGGACCCGGCACCATTCCGTCAGCCCCCCCGAGAAGAGCGGCGACCGGCAGGCGTTCAGCGCCTGGCGTGTGAAAATGGGGACCGGCAGCCGCAGCCACGCTTCGAGCTGGAACGAGAAGAGGTGCTCGCAGTAGCAATGGACCGGGAGGATGCTGTCCGGCCCGGTCATCTCCCGGTTCTCGCCGGCGACGCCCGTGTTGGGCTCCAGGGGGGCCGGGACCGTCTTCCGCTCCTGCCCCTCGGGCATCTTCAGGCAGAAGGGCTTCTTGGCGATGGCTATGGCGTGCTTGCTCAGGGGCCTGCCCGGGTCCACCTCGAAGTCGATGAACTGGAACGCCACGCCAGTGACTATCGCGAACGCTTTCCTGCTAGACATGCACTACTGCCTGCCTTGAGCCTCGGCTCCCACGGGAAGGCCCAGCGAGCCTCCGGAAGCTCCGATAACGCCTCGCCTCCGTATCCTGCCGAAGCCGTCCGAGCCCTTACCCCGTCCCTGCGGCCCGTGCCGGACCGTCCCGACTTGAACCGGCCTGAAACGACCGGAACTACTCAAAGTGGTTCTGATGACCGGGGACCCCCTGATGCCCCGGCAACATGGAGAGGCTTAAGATGTCCAGAATTCCCCAAGACTGTCCAGAATGCCCCAGGGATGCCCACGATACCCCGGAAGCACAGGATGCCCCATGGCTGCCCATGACACCCAGGAAGTACTGGATGCCCCAGGCAGACCTGGAAGCCCAGGATGGCCAGGATGGCCAGGATGACCCAGTAAGACCGAGGATACTAGGGGATCCCCAGTTTCTGGAAAGAAAACTGCCAGACGGATAATGGCCTCCCCCGGAATGCCCCAGAAAATCCCACGTAGCCTTCCGGGGGAGGCCGGCATCGCAGTCTGAAGGTGCTTTGAAGACGGTCGGCATCGTCCGGACGGGCCGGCCCGCAAGGAACAAGGTCAGGCCTGGAGGGTTCCGTCTCAAGGCTTGTCGGCCCACTTCCGAAACTGAATGGCCTGCCCTGCCCTCGCCGGCAAGGCGCGGACCCTGAAGAAGCCGGGGCCTGTTCTTCTAGCCTGGACGCGAGGCCAGGTTATGACAGGGAACGCTGCTTCCGGCCCTCAGACGAACTTCTCACGCCATGGATAACATGGCAAAAATGAAGCGCCTATACGACAGTTGACCAATTATTCCGAAAAGATGTCCCACCAATGGCATATCCACATATCATCAGGCCCTACATACTGAAAATGATAAATGGTTTCGAAAACCGCCAACCCTCCGAAACTCCGGAACGGCCACGGCCGGACGGCCACGGTCTTGCTTTCTGGGGCCGAGACGAGTAAAATTAATAACTGGCATGCAGTGAGTCTCCCGGATGGCCAGTTGCCGGACACGAAACCGAATCCGGACTCAAGAGGCGGTAAAGCTTTGTTTTCAGGGTGCTACATCGGCGGGATGGTGAGCTGGCATGACTGTCTTGTCGGGATTTTGCTGGCTTTCCTGATAATGAGGCTTCTGTCCAGTTCTGTTTGCAGGGCCGCTGACGCAGGAAACGACCTGATCTGGGTCAGGATTGGATTCCTTGAGACTCTGCCGCTTAAGGATTACTATCAAAAAGCAATAGCAAGCCTAGCTCTCGAATCATTGCTGACAATACTGGGAGTCGACCCCGTTCTCATCAAGGGCGCAGAGTCGCTCAACACCGAATTTTTCGGCTGGGACATGAAGTTAAGTCGACCTGACCTAATTGTCAGGCTGAACGACGGCTCCATTCTCATCATCGAGTTTCAGTCGACAGCCAACGACCACGATCTCTTCCGGTTTCAGCGTTACGTCATGCTGGTGGCTGAAAAAATCCTGAAACAGACGAAAGGTCTCAAAACCATACCGCGGATCGAGGTCATCGTCGTCTATCCCGCCACTATCGGCGATCACCCGCACCCGCACTACCCCTACGAGGCTCACGACGCCCGGGACTGCGTGACCGTCACACTCACCCAGGTCTTCCTGGAGTATTTGTTCGGCATGAACGAGACTGCCGACAAGTTCCAGGACATCCTCGACACATGCGATGGCAATGGCGTTTTGTCGCTCTCTCAGATCGAAATGACCGAGTTTTTCTTGTCCGCGCTCGGGACAACACCTGAAGACCACTCGAAAGCTCTCGAGGTAACCGAGAAATATCTCACGGTAGGGCGCAACTTGGCTGAAAAGGCCAGGGACCCGTCCATACTCTTCATGACGATATGCGGCGTCATGGCGCACAAGAACATCGCCAACCCGGCAACTATCTACAAGTTCATGGAGGGACTTCTTAACATGAATTTCGATGACGTCAAGTTCATGGACGGTTGGACCGGCGGGAAGTACTCGTTGGCAATTAACAATAACAAGCTCTTGACTGAAATGAATTTCGCCTTGACGGAAAGGAATGCCGCCTTGGTGGAGGAGAAGGCTACTGCGGTGGCCGAATTTCAGGCGGAGAAAGCCGACTGGCAGGCGGAGAAGGCCGACTGGCAGGCGGAGAAGGCCGACTGGCAGGCGGAGAAGGCCACCTTGGCATCCATAGCGGTCCGGTCCTTGCACGCCGAAAACAAGAGCACGGAGGAGATCAGCGAGACCTTGAATCTCGAAGAGGCAGAGGTCTTGAGAATCCTTAAGAGCAACGGCAACGGCAGGTAATGACGCCATTTGTTGTTGCAGGTTCTTTCAGGGTCCCGTTCCCCGTACTCACACGCCCGCCCGTGCGTGTCTTCCGGATCTGACGAGAAGCTTACGGCCTTTCAGGGGATGTCCCATTGGTCTTTAGCACGGGCATGGTATGACCTGCAAAACCTTGGAGGAAGTCCCTGCCCCTCTCAACTGCATATTACGCTTCCGGATAAATATTAGAAAATGTTGAAATCTTTTCCCACATTATGGGAGCGAGTCATGGCAAAGAGATACCAGATCTGGGGTCTTGCACTGATTTCTCACCCCTGGAAC
>JAISFP010000165.1 GCA_031263525.1 Deltaproteobacteria bacterium
CTTTGGTTGCTGCCAACTGGTCAACCTTCCTTTCTGCCTCCACCTACCTATTTACTCATCGATATTGAAAAAAACTCTCGGCTGGGACTTAAAGGGGGGTAGGGGTCCTGAATGGTTACTCGTACGGAATCAAGGGGTTCATGCTCATCCTGCACGTTCTCAGAGGTGGTTGAGGGCAGGGACTTCCTGTCCCGGTCTGGTCCGGCCGGCTTCTCGCGGACGAAAGGCGGTCCTGGAACCGGACCGGCCAGGGGGCTTCCTGTTCCGGGCTGTTCCGGCCGTATCTTTGTGCGGACGTAAGGTGGGCTCGGGGAGCTGACCGACCTCTGTGTCGGGCAGAGGCTCCTAAGACTCCGAGCCGGTCTCCGGGCCGTTCCGGGGCACGGGCTCCGTGAACGTCTCCGGCGAGTCCCCGGTCCCGGTCTCCGGCTCGGCGAGGACCTGAGGCCCGGCCCCGGTCTCCGCCGGCCCGGCGACGGCGTGAGGCCCGGTCCCGATCTCCGACTCGGCGAGGACCTGAGGCCCGGCCCCGGTCTCCGCCGGCTCGGCGACGGCATGATGCCCGGTCCCGATCTCCGGCTCGGCAAGGACCTGAGGCCCGGTCCCGGTATCCGGATCGGCGAGTGCCTGAGGCCCGGGCCCGGTCTCCGGCTCGGCGAGGGTCTCCGGCCAGGTCCCGGCGTCCGGCTCGGCGAGGGCCTGCGGCCCGGCCCCGGCTTCGAGCGGCTCGGGCACCCTTGGAACCGGCCCGGCCTCGGGGGGGCACAGGGTAGCGGTCTCGATGTAGAGCCTCTCCAGGGCCTTCCGGGCCCTCCTGGTGAGCGCAGCCAGGGGCTCCTTTGGGCCAGGGACCACCGGGTCGCCTATGGCCACGCGGATTGTCCCGTGCCGGGGCAGGACCGAGCCCGAGGGCCAGAGGTTGCCGGAGTTGACCACGGCCATGGGGACCAGGGGGGCGCCCGTGTGCTTGGCCAGTATGAATGCGCCCTTCTTGAAGGGGAGCAGGGGCATGGACGCGTCCCGGTTCCGGGTGCCCTCGGGGAAGATTGCCAGGATCTCGCCCGCGGCAAGGCGCGCCTCGGCCTCGGTTATCATCTTCCTGGCGGCCTCCGCGCCGCCTTCCCGCTCGACCAGCATGTGGACGCGCTTCAGGACCCATCCGAAGACGGGTATCCTGCCCAGCGCCGACTTGGCTATCCAGGACAGGGGCTTCTCGACGGCCATCGCGGCGGCCGGAATGTCCAGAAGCGAGCGGTGGTTGGCGTAGACTATGAAGCCGCCGCCGGGAGGGATCTTGTCAGCGCCCGTCACGTCCATGGCGATGAAGGCCGGGCCCAGGACCACGGAGGCCCACACCTGGCCTGACACCGTCCTCGCGAACCTTTTGGAGAAGACGCTCCCGGCAAGGCACACTATCCCCGCCGAGACGGTCATGACCGTGAAGAGCGGCAGGTACCACGCCGCCGCGAAGGCCCTCGCGAGCGCCCTGGCTATGGTACGGATCATGCCTTCCTGCGGGCGGCTATGTGCTTCTCCAGGCGCGGGAGCTCGTCGGTCTCCCATCCCGTCGAGAGGCGGATCTTCAGGAAGGTCTCGAGCAGGGCCTCCAGGATGTCCAGGAGCTCCGAGAGGAGGCCCACGCGGTCCAGGAAGGCCCCCGCCTGGCCGAGGTCGTCGCTCTCGGCGGAGTCCTTGACCGAGGCCAGCTTCACCCCCTGGGGGGAGAGGGAGTCGGAGGGGAGCGAGAGCCTCCACTCCCGGCCCTCGGACTTGATCCGGAGGGTGCCCCTTGTGACCTTCTTGTTGTTGCCCAGGGCCGAGTAGGCCTCGTCCCAGTCGGCGTCCGCGGGCTCAACCGGGGTGGTGATGGCGACGGAGCGCTTGCTGGGGCCCTGGCCCGAGGAGAGCTTCAGGCTGTTCTCGAAGAAGAGCTCCACCATGTCCCCGGAGGGGAGCCTGACCGTGCCGCCCCCTGACTCGGAGGCCAGGTAGAGCCAGGTCAGGAACTCCTCGCCCAGGAACATCTTGTCGTTCCATAGTTCCAGGAAGTCCATGTTTTCGAAGACGCCGGCCGCGGACGCGTCCTTCGCGCCTTTTTTCCCTTTCGCCAAGATGTAACCTCGCTCGATGTCGATGTCTGTTAGGATGTCGCGGCCGCGCGGGCGTCCCCGTCCCGGGCGTCTGTCCGGAGGCGGCCCCGGGGCCGGAGGGCCACGGCGCGGAGCCGGGGAGGCGGGAAGGCCCTGAAGCCGGAGGCCGGAAGGCCGGCAAAGACTGGAAGCGGGCACTGAGAGGGCGCCCCGGAAGGCGTCCGCCGGCGGCTAGAACAGGCTGGGCTTCAGGTGCTGGAGGGCCAGGCGCCCCTCCTCGTCCAGGAGCTCGAGGCCGATTGTCACGGGGACCAGCATCATGAGCGGGAGCCCGAAGGTCCTTCCCCAGATCTCCTCGAAGAGGGCCCGGAGCTTCTCCCCGGCGCCGGCGAGCCAGATCTCCTGCCGGGCGGTGAGCCACACCACCTCCCAGACGTCGGTGGTGAGCAGGCAGCGTCTCAGGAGCTCCAGGCGCAGGGCCTCCTTCAGCTCCTTGCGCTTGACGCTGTTGGGTTTCCTGCCGGTCTTCTCCTGGATCTCCGCCTCGCGGATCATGTAGTAGCGGTTCAGGATCTTGGTCGGGAGCTTCCGCTGGTCCTGGCGCATGGTGAAGACGTAGTTGGGGCCGATGCGGTAGCTCCCGTCGTCGAAGTCGAAGCTCAGTGTGTCCAGGAGCTCCACCCAGCCCAGCGAGATCTCCTCGGAGGAGTTCTCGATGTCCTTGAAGGCGTACTTCTTGAGCCTCTCGCCTATGAAGGGTTCCGTGTACTCCTCCGGAAGCTCGGAGGTTACCCGGTAGCGGGTGACTGTGGGGGCGCCTTTCAGGATGCCCATGTGAGGCCTCCTCTGCGGCTCCCTTCGGTCCCGGGCCTGGCCGGGAGGGGGGAGTCCAGATATAGTAGCGGTGGAAATGGTTTTCTTGCCAGGAAAGGCCGGCCGTCGGCGTGAGCCGAAGGGCGCGAAGCCAGGAAAGGGCCGGGGGCGGCAGCGGACGAGGCCGGCAGGGGAGGGTTGACGAAACGTGCGGCCCGGGCTGGACTGCGGAGAGGGGTTGTCCAGCGCCCGAAAGCCATGCCCGTAGCAATATAGCGCCGCGCGGACGGATTTTCAAGAATGCTCCCGGGGCGCGAGCTGCGGCCCGGCACGGGCCCGTTCCGCCTGGGGTGCCGATCCGCCAGCGAGTGGGAGGGGCGCGGAGTTCCGGGCGCGCCATTTTTTGCGCCGGAGTCCTGGAAGACGCTTGGGACGGGGACGCGGACTCTTCAGGCACATTGTCAGGGAAGGCGCGGAGGACAGAAGAGCGTGTCCTTTTTCAGGCCGGGGCAGAATCGGCGCAGGGGGGCTCGGGACGCGACTTTTTTTAGGAAGAGTGGCGGGTAGGGCGCTAAGGCAGATCGGGAAGAGACGGCTGCGGGCATGACAGGACGGGAACCCCCGCCTTCCGGGGCGGGAAGCGGGGGGGATCCCAGGAGCCAGGGGCCGGTCCGGAGGTCGCGGACCTGGAGGGAGACCCGGGACAAACTTGCGGCTGGGAGGCCGGCATGTCGCCGGAAGCCCTGCATGAGGCCGGGAGAACGGCCTGTGTTCGGGAAACCTTAAGAGTAACCGTTCAGGCGCCCCTCTGTTGAGGACCTTTTCAGAGGAAGAGAGCACAGATGAGGAGCCCTAGAAGTTGAAAAGTCAATCATGGATGCTTCATGTGGAGGTGAGAGTTTCTGCAGAGGGCATTCTCGTCGCGATGATCCCCATCTCAAGCTCCCCTTGGGGGGGCACCTGAACAGTTGCCCTTAAGAGGCCGTGGCTCGGCCTCTGTCCGGGAGCCCTGCAAGAGGCCGGCGATCGGCCTCTGTCCGGGAGCCCTGCAAGAGGCCGGGGCTCGGCCTCTGTCCGGGGAGCCTGCCAGGGCCGGGAGCGCGGAAGTTCCTGCCTGCGGACGGCCTCGTGCCGCCCGGGGGCATCCTGACTCTCAGGCGTCCCTGAGCGGGGGGCGCTTCGGCGGGGTGGACGGGAACATGTTGGGGGGCCTGAGGCTTGCCGTGTCCGCGGGAAGCAGGTTGCGGCGCTTCTTGATGACGTAGCGCTGGTAGGCCTGGAGCCAGTGGGCGAGATCGTCCAGCGAGTCCGGGGTGATGCCCCGGTAGATCCAGTTCTTCTGGATGGGATCCTGTAGGTAGCGGCCCAGGAAGCGCATGCGCAGGAGGCTGGCGGGCTTCTGGCCGGTGCCGGCGTGGCCCTCCACGCGGTCCTTGCTCAGGATCTGCATGAGGATGACCAGGACGGGCTTTTTCAGGTCCACGCCAAGGTCGTCGGTGGGCAGGTCCATCACCCCCACGAAGCGCTGGGTCTCCTTTATGACGGAGGGGGGCTCGACCTTGAGCTGGCATCCGCCGATGCTGATGTCCTGGACCTGGCCGTCGGCCACGTGGACCAGGTTCGCGAGCCCGGGGAAGACGTCCTCGGGCACGTCGTGGAGCTGGCAGGAGACCTCGTAGGGCGCCCTCGGGTCCAGGCGCAGGAAGCTCCTCCTCTGGGCGGAGGTGAGCACCTTGGGGATGGGGACCAGGAGCTGGGCCTCGCGCATGCCGTTCGCGACCCGTATGTAGCGCCGGTCGTGGATCCTCGTGGAGAACTGGTAGTGTTCCATGGGCTCCTTGGGGGCGGGCCGGAAGTTCAGGTGCAGGACCCCCGGCATCTCCTTGAAGTCCATCTCGAGGGACGGGGTCTCAGCGAGCGTGATGATCAGGAGCTCGTCGCCCTCCATGGCGTCTATGGCCCCCTTGTAGGAGAGGGAGTGGTCGAGCTGGTAGAGCTCGATGGTGACGCCTGCCTGGCGGGAGACCGCCCGGGAGAGGATGTCCCAGATGTGCGCCTGGTTGGTGATGGAGCTCCAGCCGCTCTTGCGGGAGCGGTCCCTCCAGAGGCGGCGGAAGAGGGCGGCGGCCGCCGCCAGGACCACGATGGCGAGGAGTATCCCCACCGCGAGCTTCACAGCGGCGAAGTCTATCTCCCGCGGGCCGGAAAAGCCCGCCTGGACCTGGGCCAGGTTGTCTGCGGCGGGGGCCGCGGCCGCTAGAAGCGAGAGCATAGGGGTCCTGGGGGTTGCCGGCTGGGCCGGGGAGGTCCCGGCCCCGGGCCGGGATGCATGGATTCCGGGGTGTCCGGGTCCGGCGAGACGCTTGGGGGAGAAACTGGCCCATGGCCGCAGGCGCGCGGGGGGCCGTGGAGATCGGGGGCCAAGGGCGGCAGGCGCTGGCCGGGTCAGGGAGTTCGGTTGCCCTGGACGCAGGCGCGCGGGGGCCGTGGAGATCGGGTGCCCTGGCCGGGTCCGAGGGATCGGTCGCCCTGGCCGAGGGCGCGCCTTGGGCCGCGGAGATCGGGTGCCCTGGCCGGGTCCGAGGGATCGGTTGCCCTGGCCGAGGGCGGGCTTTGGGCCGTGGAGATCGGGTGCGCTGGCCGGCAGATGCTGGCCGGGTTCGGACGGCGTCCTTGCCAGGGAGGCGGGCGTCGCCCGGGTCACGGGCCGGCGGGACGCCGGGCGAAGACCGGGTCGGGGTGGGCGCCCCGGGCGTGGAGCCGGGCAGGGCACGTGGCTGGGACTGCGGGACGCCGGAATTCGGGCCGGGTCCTGGTCCGGGAGGCGTCCTGGCGGGGAAGGAGAGGGCTGTCGCGGGGATGTCCGGGTCCGGCAGGACGCGCGGGGGCGTCCGGGGCGGGGGGCTTGAGGCCGGACGGGGGCGGATCAGACGATGCTGAAGGTGCCGTTGGGCAGGGCGAAGAACTCTATGAGCCTCTCGATGGTCCTCCCTGCCTCCAGGCCTGGATCCACGAACATGAGGCCGTTCTCCATGAAGGGGGTGGTGATGCTGGCGCGGGACCACATGACCTTCGCCATGGAGGACACGTTGCTGATGCCCTGCTCCATCATGGCCTTGGGCATTTCCAGGGAGATGGAGTACACGCGCTCGGGGACCAGAGCCTTAGGCCCCATCACAAGCAGGCCCTTCAGGTGGATGTCCACCATGCGTCCCAGCTCCTGGTCGTTGGACGTGTCCCTGACGCGGAGGTAGTAGATGAGCTCGCGCCTTTCCAGGCCGCGCTTTTCCGAGAGGACAAGACCCTGTGACATGGCTTCACCTGCGATAGGAGACCCGCAAGGGATCTCAAAAAGCAATTATAACCCCGGCCGCCCGAAAATCAAAGGGCGGCGCGGCGGAGGCATGCGGCTGTGCCGGGCGTTCGGCACGGCGCCGTGAGGGGCGGGAAGGCCTGCGCGGGGGCAGCCGGAAGGTCCTGCGGCCGGTGACCGTTCCGGGGCCGGAGGGCCGGCGTGGCTGCGGGGCGGCTGTCATGGCGGGGGCCCGGAGGCGGGCTGACGGATATGTCACCGGAGTCAGGGCGTGCCGGAGGAATGTTCCTGCAGAGGAAGCCGGGCAGGCCGGAGGAACGGTCTCCCGAGAGACTTCAGGGCCTGGGCCGGGCGTCCTGAGGAACGGCGTGCGGCTTCGAAGGGGCGGCTCGGTCTATGAGAGACACAACAAGATGTATGGCATTTGCAATAAAGATAGCAAATGCATTTTGGCACGGCACTGTTGAGCTCGAATTATTATTACCTGTCCATTTAAAAGTCGGAATCATCTTCCATGTTTTAGTGGCGAATCAGAGCGGGGAGATACAAGCTCTAGGGCTTACCCGCCCTTTCCACCCCTGGACTGATTGCCCAATTCCGACATTTAAATGGACGGGTAATATATGTGTTTCTTCCGCCGGGGAGTCGGCAAGACGACATCGGTGTGCCGACAAACTTTCATGATCGCGTCGGGGAGATGGGAGCGGGAGGCGGAGCTGGCCGGAGCAGGGGGGGCGGGAGACGGAGCTGGACGGAGCAGGGGGGGCGGGAGACGGAGCTGGCCGGAGCAGGGGGGCGCGTGCCGGCTTTTCCCCGGTCCGGGGAGTCCAGGCATCGAGGGAGCGGCGGGTGTCGGGTCGGAGGAGGGGGAGACAGGAACGTGACAGGCTCCAGGCCGCGCAGGACTGATGTCGGGGGATGCCACGGGGAGGCACGTGAGAACGGCATTCCGTGGCCTGGGTGCGGTGCAGGTCTCCTGGCGGCTCGGACGGGATGGAGGGTCCGGGGCTGTGCGGAAGGGGCGGGGCCGGCATCCGGGGATGGGGGCGCCGCATGGCCCCGGAAGGTCCGGGCGGGCAGGGGACCCGCGCCTAGCCCTTGACGTTGTTCACCATGATGAGCTCTGGCTTCTTGATGAAGACCTTGGTGTCCGGGGGGATGCTGTCGGTGAGCCAGACGTTTCCGCCGATGACCGAGCGGGCGCCAATGACCGTCTCCCCGCCCAGGATGGTGGCCCCGGAGTACACTATCACGTCGTCCTCCAGGGTGGGGTGGCGCTTGGCCCCGCGGAGGCGGACGCCGGCGTCGCGGGGCAGGGAGAGCGCCCCCAGGGTGACGCCCTGGTAGATCCGGACCCGCTCGCCAATGACCGTGGTCTCCCCGACGACGATGCCGGTGCCGTGGTCGATGAAGAAGCTCCCGCCAATGGTCGCGCCGGGGTGGATGTCGATGCCCGTGAGCCCGTGGGCGAGCTCCGTCATCATGCGGGGGAGGAAGGGGACCTCCCTGCGCCAGAGCAGGTTCGCCAGGCGGTAGGCCAGGGTGGCGTAGACGCCCGGGTAGCACAGGATTATCTGGTCCATGTGGTCTCCGGCCGCCGGATCCCCCTCCATGGTTGCCACCACGTCGGAGGCCATGAGCTCGCGGAGCGCGGGGAACGACTCGCAGACCTCCAGGGCTATCTCCTGGGCGAGGGCGGTGCAGTCGACGCACTCGCCGCCGCGGCGCATGTGGTCGTGGCGTATGGCGTAGGCTATCTCGTCCTTCAGGATCATGTACAGGTTCGTCAGGTGCTGGCCCGTCAGGAACCTGACGTTCAGGTCGGAGGTGGCCGGCGGGTCCTCGAAGAACCCGGGGAACATCAGGAAACGCCCCAGCTGCAGGACCTTGGCCACCTTCCCGAGGCTGGGCCTGGGCATGGGGGAGACGAGCTCGAACGCCCGCAGGCGGTCCCTCATGTCCTGGAGGCCGGCGGACACCCGCTCCAGCGCGGGCACCACGTCGCGGCGGAACTCCTCCTCGGACTCCTTGAAGCTGCACTTCTGATTCTTGTCAGCGGGCGCGTCCTGCATTTGTCTTGATCCTGGCTGTGATTCCCCCGCGGCTGCGCTTAGGGCGCCCGCCCTTGCCCCGGCCGGGGACGGAGGGTCGCGGAGGGTTCCGGGGCCCGCCGCGTCAGGGCAGTATAGCACCTGCCTGGGCCCCGGATCCATAGCTGGGACGCGCCCGCGGGGGCATTCCGGGTCCGGCGCGGCGCCCCCCCCGGAGGCCGTGCTGAGGGGGGGCAGGCCCGCAGTTCCGGGCGGCCCGTGGGCCGGGAGAGAATCCTGCGGGTGAGCCGAAAGGCAAAGAGAGAATCCTGAGGGATCAGAAGGGATACGGAATGATCCGGAGGAATCTGCAGGAATACGAAGGGATCGGTTTGATCGGGGGATCCGGGGGGCATTGCCAGGAGAGGAGAGGGAGGTCAGGAGAATTGGGGGAGCTGGGGCCGGGCGGCACATGGCCTGGGCCGGGACGGGCAGGCGGGCAGCGATGAGGGGTGACGAGGCGTACAGGACTGGGCGGGAGGCCCCTGCCGGCACGGTACGAGGAGAACGGGAGGCGGGGGGCAGGAGGGACCTGGAGCCGGGAGGCGCGCGGGCGGAGCCGGGCCTGGCAGAGGGGGCTGCGGGGCAGAGAGCAAGGAGGCGCTCGGGGCAGTGCTGGAGGCCGAGGTTCTCGGGACAGGAAGGGAGGCGGAGGCGGTCAAGGCAGGATGAGGAGAGGAGGAGGGCGGGACGGCCGGCGCGGCCGGCCCCGGAGGCTGGCCTGGCGTTCCAGGCCGAAGGCCGCCGGTGTCCGGGGGCCGTTCCTGGGGGTCGCTTCGGCAGGAGGGCCCGGCACGGCCGGGCCGGGCGAGGATCCGCCCGGCCCGGACTTCGGTCTGGGACGACCCGGGCCCGGGAGGCCGGGCCTTGCGGAGCTGTGGTCAGCCGCCGTCCCCGGGGACGGCGGTGTCCGTGGCGGGCTCGGAGAAGTCGTTGGCCTCGGCGTCGGAGTCGGCCGGGACCCCGGGGTCCGTGAAGGGGGCGCGGGAGGCGGCCGGGGCGCCGTCCTTGGCGCCCTTCCCCCCGGACGGTGCCTCCCGGAGTCCCTCCGGCTCCGGGTCGGGGCGGCGGGGGTACTCGAGGGCGTCCGCCTTGGGGTACTCGGCTATGCGGAAGCGTCTGGGGTCGGCCTTCCTGGCCAGGGCTATCTGGCCGCGGCGCTCCTCCGGGGGAAGCCCGAAGAAGGCCAGCATGGAGTTGAAGACCGCTATGGCCGCCTCGAACTCCTCGGCTATCACCTCGTCCGCCCCGAGCTCCTTCAGCTGGGCTATGTTCAGGAGGAACCGCGTGCGGGTCAGGATGCGGATGTCGGGGGAGATGTTCCTGGCCGCAGAGATAATGCGCTGGCAGGCCGTGGGGTCGGGTATGGTCACCACCAGGATGGCGGCGCGCTTCACGCCCATGTGCTCCAGGACGTGCTCGCTCGCGGCGTCGCCGAAGAACAGGGGCTCGTCCAGCTCCCGGAAGGCGCGGACGGAGGCGGGGTTCATGTCGATGACGATGTAGGGCTTGCCCACCCGGTGGCAGGCCCTCGCCACGGCCTGGCCGGCCACGCCGAAGCCCACCACTATGGCGTGGCCCTCCAGCTTCGGCACCTTGGTCTCCTCGCCGGCTGCCTTGATGTCCGCGAACCACGGGGAGATCTTCCGGCCGATGGCGAGCGCGAGCGGGGTCATGGCCATGGTGATGACGGCCATGTTGAGGAAGACCTTCATGGCCGCGTCGCTCAGGAGCCCGCTGGACTGGCCGACGGACGCCAGGACGAAGGCGAACTCGCCCACCTGGCACAGGGAGAAGCCTATCATCACGGCCACTCGGGCGCTCACGCCTATGAGGCGCATGGCGAGCGCCGTCACCACGGCGTTCACGACCATGACCAGGAGCGCCAGGCCCACGGTCAGGAGCGGCTCGGATATCAGGTCGCCTATGTCCATCCTGAGTCCGATGGACACGAAGAATAGGCTCGTGAAGATGTCCCGCATGGGCAGGACCGAGCTGATGGCCTGGTAGGCGTAGGGCGAGCCGGCGATGATGAGCCCCGCCAGGAATGCCCCGAGCGCCAGGGAGAGACCCGCCTTGGAGGTGGCGAGGGCGGTGCCCAGGCAGATTAACGCCACCGTGAACATGAAGAGCTCGGTGGACTTGGTCTGCGCCACGTGGAGCATTATCCAGGGCACCACCCAGACGGCGAGGGCGGCCACCACCAGAAGGATGGCCACCACCTTCACGCCGACCATGTAGATGGGATCGCCGCCCTGCTGCCCGGCCAGGATGGGCATGAGCAGGACCAGCGGCACCACCGCGAGG
Source organism: Deltaproteobacteria bacterium (assembly GCA_031263525.1). GTDB lineage: Bacteria > Desulfobacterota > Desulfarculia > Adiutricales > Adiutricaceae > JAIRZX01. Next base: position 10,614 of record JAISFP010000165.1, read on the forward strand.
TCCTGGAAGATGAGCACTCCGAGCGACCCCCTCCCGTGGGCGGAGTCCATCTCGCCCTTCTCCTGGAAGAGCTTCAGGACGATGGCAGTGGACGACAGGGCCGTGAGGCAGCCGATGAGGAAGGCCGTGTTCCAGGGGAAGCCCAGCGCCGCCATGGCGAAGGCCATGCCCGGGACGATGCAGAAGACCATCTGCAGGCTCCCGCCCGCCAGGACCACCTTCTTCATCTTCATGAGGCTCTGGACGGAGAACTCCAGGCCGATGGTGAAGAGGAGGAGCACCACGCCCAGCTCCGAGAGCGACTCTATCTGGGACTCGTTCTCGATAAGGTGGAAGCCGCTCGGACCCACCAGCACCCCGGTCGCGAGGAAGCCCACGATGACCGGCATCTTGAGCTTCAGGCCGAAGTAGATGAGGACGACGGCCAGGGCTAGGAGCCCCAGGATGCGGCCTATGAGGAATTCCGGGCTTTCCATTTTCGTTCCTTGACGGCCCCGGGGGGCGCTGGCTTGGGAGGCCGGCCCAGAAGGCCGGGGTTGAGGGAGGCTGGCCCCGGAGGGCGCTGGCTTGGGAAGCCGTCCGAGGAGGCCGTTCGGGGCGGGAGGCGGCGTCAGAAGGAGGTTTCCCGCCTGCCCGTGAGTGCGGTACGGAAGGCATGACAGGAGGCTGCGGTCCTGGCGGTCAGGCAGCAACCCGGCCTGGCGGCGGGTCGGCCGCAGGACCGGCTGCCGGGTGCAGGGGCCGGCGGAATGTTAGCCGGGTCCGGGTCCGGGGGTGCGGATGCGGCGCCAAGGCCGAGGAGGGGGGCGGATGCCGGGGACGGTGCCGGGGGAGGGGATGCCGGAGAAGATGCCGGGGCGGGAAAAAGGTCCAGCGCGGAAAGCAGGGGGCTCCGTCTCCGGTTCCGGGCCTACTGCTCGGGCTGGTGGACTGACTTCACCAGCTTCTTGCCTATGCTGAATGGCTTGCCCATGAACTCCCCGACGCGGTAGTAGCCGGACTGGGAGTAGACCAGGGGGTTCACCTTCAGGAGATCCAGCACGCCGTCCACGTCCAGGCCCTCCTCGGCCTTCACGTCCAGGATCTGGCCGGCGAAGAGGACGTGGCTCCCCAGCTCCAGGGTCTTGATGAGCTTGCACTCGGCCACGACGGGGCACTCGTCCACGTAGGGCGCGTTCACCAGGGCGCCCCTGGCGGGGGTGAGGCCGGCCTCCTTGAACTTGTCGTGCTGGCGGCCCGAGACGATGCCGGCGAAGTCCGTCTCCACGGCCAGGGCAGCGGAGGGGAAGCTCACGGTGAAGGCCTTGTGGCGCGTGATGCCGTCGAAGGTGGCGCGGCTGGGACGGACGGACACCCCTATGGAGGGAGGGTCGGACGCGAGTATGCCGCCCCAGGCCGCGGTCATTATGTTGGGCAGGCCGTTCTCGTCGTATGTCCCCACCAGCCAGGCCGGCAGGGGGAAGGCCAGGGTCTTGGGACCGTGGGAAGTCTTCATTCTTTTCCTCGTGGCTCTTGCGGACGGGGGCGGCGTGACCCCGCCCGCGGGGGTATGGTGCCGGGCGCGGGAAACCGGTGAGGCGTCCTGCGGCTTCGGGGAGACTGGGGTTGTTAGCCGGTTCCGGGCAGGGAGGGCCGCGTCCGGAACACGGCAGGTCGGGAGGCCGGAGGGCCTCGGGGTCAGGCGGCGTCAGCGTGGCGGGATTCCGGCTTCAGGACGGGGAGGGCGGAAGGCCTGGGGGACGGGCGGCGGCCCGAGCGAGAATCCCGTTCGGGACAGGGAGGCAGGATGGCCTGGGGGGCAGGAGTCGGCCCCGTGGCGGGAATCCCGTTTTCAGGCTGGAAGGCCTGAGGCTGGCGTGAGGGCTGCCTGACGGGGAGGAACTGGCCGGGGCGAGGGAACTGCCTGACGGGGAGGTCATGGCCGGCCGGGGGAACAGGCATGGGTTCCAGGTTCCCTGAAACGGACGCGAAGGAGTTGCTCGAAGAGGCTCGGGCGGCAGCGCCCGGGCTGGCCCTCGCCGTCGCCGTTGCCAGCTCGGTCTGGCAAACTGGCATGACAGTAGAGAAGTCAGGCCAGATGTGGTGCCGGAGGAAGATAAACCATGCCTGATATGTTGTGCGGGAGGCATGCAGGGCGGTGCCGTGCCGGGCCCTGTGCTCCGGCAGAGGGCGTCCCTTCCCGGGAGGGCAGGAAGGAGGGAGGCGGCATGGTAGGATCCTGGCTCAATGCTCAACTTGTGCCATGCCAGGGAGCCAAGGCCGGCAGGGGCCCCCGTGTCCGGGACACACCCGAGTTTCGGGACAGCCTCACTCTTCAGGTTCTGGAGGAGCGCCGGCTCCCGGCAGGATGCGGGCCAGGGGTCAGGCCTTGGGAGGCCGGCTGTCCCCCGTGCGCTCGTTCGCGGGCCAGTTTGGCGGGGCGGGGCGTGCTGCGCCGCAAAAAGTAAACCCATTATAATAAAAAAGCCCCTCGCCGCGAAACCCGGGATGCCAGGATTGAGGCCCTGGGGAGGGCGAGGCGCGGCCGGGGCCGGGTGTTGCGGAAGGGCGGCAGCCGGGTGCCGTCGTACGGCGCGAAGGCGGTTGAGGAGGGGGGCTGGACGGTGTCGGGGATGGCCCATGACGAGCATCGGGCTCAGAAAAGTTCATGATGGCGGTGCGGGCTGATAAGGGCGGCGGAGGAGTGCATGAGCAAGGCTGCGGATGGTGGGCAGGGCTAAAGAAGGTGGATGATGTGGGTCCGGCATGCGGTTAGGGCAGGGCGGAGGATGCGGGGTCGGGGAAGGCGGTGTGTGGATGTTGAAGGCGAGGGACGGGACGGCTCTGGGCTTGGAACTGCCCTAAATGGCGGGGAGGCGGGGAAGGGCCGTGGTGGCTGGTTGGAGCCAGGGAAGGCGCGGAAGGAGATCGGACTGAACTTAACATAAGGCGAAGGAGGCAGGGTCGGGGCCGAGGATGGCGCAGGATGCCGGGTCGGAACTGATCAAGGCGAAGGAGGCTGGGTCTGGGCCGAGGAAGGCCCCCCGGGACGGTTTGGGCTGGCCTGGGGAAGGTGCGGCAGGAGAATGGGCGGAGCCGGGAACGTGCCGGAGGAGATGGGCGGTGCTGAGGGCGGCCCAGTATGATGCTGGGTGGGCTGGGGATGGTGCGGACAGGGCGGTTCGGGGCCGCTGAAGCCGCCGGTGGCTTGAAAGAGGCAGGGGATCTCAGGTTCTGAAAGTCTGGGGGACAGCTGTTGACGCGAGGATCCAGGCCATGAGCCGGCAGGCGGGAGAGACGGGAGCTTCCGGACGGGAGGTGGCTGGCTAAAAAGCCTGCTTCTGGACGGACGGAGTGGCGATGGCCCTCAAGGCCGCCTGTTGACTGGACTTGAGGCAGTCTGATGGTTTTCCGGGAGGGGGGCGGAGACGGGGAAAGAGGGGCGGAAACGGCCCGGAGCGCGGGAAATCCTTGACAAGAGGGGGGAGGGAATGCATAATGCCTCTTGCCTCGAGAGCCGCCCGCCCCGGTCGGCCTCCTGGCAAAGTGCGCCATTAGCTCAATTGGTAGAGCAAATGACTCTTAATCATTAGGTTGAAGGTTCGAGTCCTTCATGGCGCACCATTCGCCTTTTTTATAGTTTCCGAGAGTTTCCCCAAAGAGCATGAAACCCGCGCAGGTCCTGGACTTGAGCGGGTTTTCTTTTCCGTGGGCTTCCAGGGAGAGCGTGGACATCCGGAACGAAAAGCACTACAATAAGCACCACAAACATTCGTGGAGGTGTTTATGTTGTCAGATGCTCAGATTCGCAGTCAGAAAGCGGGCTTGAAGCCGATCATGCTCTTCGACGGAATGAGGCAGGGCCTCTATCTGGAAGTCCATCCGAACGGGAGCAAATATTGGCGGAGCCAGTATGTTTCCTGTGGGAAAAGGACGCACAAGGCCCTTGGCATAATTCTATAAAGTTAATAATTATAAATATTTAATATTTATTAAGATAAAAATTAATTTCATGCACCTTTTTTCCTCCTTGCAGTGTGGAGTCCTGAGGAATAGGACTAATGATTTCAGTCGCTTAAGGTTTTTCAGTGGTAACTAACTATCTTTAGTAGTTTGAGAAAACTATCCTGAAATCAATAATTATGACTATTTAATAATTTAATTCTGCAGAGTGATATTATGTCGACAATATTCAACATTGATCTTATGCAGTTCAATTAAAGCAGTCAGTGTTATATTTATAATCAAAAAGATATATTTATAAGCAAAAAATCATAATATAAATTTTAAGGGAAAACGTAGTTTTCAGATTTCAATAAATTGTTTGAATGAAGAATTATTGTGTGAACTGTCGTGCAAAGAATACGTTTGCTTTGATAGACAGCAAATTTATCTTCAATGTTAAGAATATTCTTAATAATGGTGATACAAAAAGAGAGGTGAGAGTAACAAGAATTATACAGAGTATATTTTTTGAGCATTATAAAGATAAACTCAATTATATTTTTATGATAACTCTTGGAAAAACGATTATAAATGGCTTTAAAGTCAAGAAAGATGATGGTTATTATTATTAATTTTATTCATGTCGAATCGGAAATAACCTCTAGAACACAAGAAATGGGGGTTTGACCAAGTTGGCAGCTGACGGACGAAGGGGGCATAGCAGGGTACGGCAGAGGGGGGCAGAACGCCTGGGGCTGAGCGGGGTCAGGGGAGGGATGGCCGGAGGCCGGGGCGGCCTTCCTCTGGGTCCTGGACGGCCTTCCTTCAGGCTAGGGGCGGCCATCCTCCGGGTTCGGGCCGGTCTTAGAGGTTTGCACTAGTTGGCACCAGAGCATTGCGGCTGTTTTGGCCGTTGCCAACTGGTCAACCTTCCTTTCTCTCTCCGCCGAGTTATTACCGATTCGACATTCATGATATATACGCGATATCTTCTGGAGGATAAGGTCACAACAAATCCTGCAAATTAACTTAATATTCTTGTATTTGGAGTTTAACTGCGGATAATGAAGGTAAGTCTTGTTGGAAATAGATGACATTATTGAATCATATTATGAAATAGATTTTCAACATAAGGATATGTCAGTTAGGGCATAAGAAATATTATATTTTTATTTTTTAAATATAATAATGTTAACTGATTTTGATCAATTTATGCTTGTAGTATAAAATTAGGTTAGTATTATAAAGATAATTGCAGGAAAAAATGGAATGATAATCTATATAATTATCAAATGTCAAAGATGAATGGAAGTGAGTCAGAACTGTCAGTGCTGAAATGCCAAAGGCTAAGGGACTATTGTCTGACGGTTCGTCGATATATCTGCATTGGAGTATAGGGGGATTTAAAGTCGTATGCATCTCAAGTTTTCGTTGTTTTGAGTTTTGGCTCTCCATTCCTGGCTTGTCGAAATGTTTCTGTGGCTGAAATATTACGAGTTCGGTTAAATGTTATAATTTTGGCTATCGTTCAATGTGTGAGAAATCAGTGTAAGGTCCCAGAACTGGTATCTCTTTGCCATGACTCGCTCTCATAATGTGGGAAAAGCTTTCAACATTTTCTAATATTTATCCGGAAGCGTAATAGCTCTTCCGGGCATTGACAAATTTCTGGTCAAATGAGGAATTTTTATGCTAGAATTTGCACATTGATTGGGTCGAAGATCTGGCATCGTGTAGCCTCAAGGTATGTTAACTCACTCATCCTCCAAATGTCCGCAATCAGCCAAGGAAGATTTAATCAAGGTATTGATTAAAATATCAAAATGCTGCAGTTTAGGTTAAAATGCATGACAGGCAGTCGGCATTCTAGACTGATTGCCTTGTTTTGCAGGAAGGCTCATTGCCGGAAGGGAGTTTATGGCTCAGGATGCGATTCAAGATGTGACCAAGGATTTGGCTAAGGATTTGCCCCAGGGGCTACCCAAGTTGCCTGTCGGAAGGACGAGTTTTGAGATTTTGAGGAAAAATAATTTCGTTTATGTTGATAAAACGATGTATTTCCCTGAATTGCTGAAGGAGGGGGACCAGTTCATCTTTTGCGCCCGGCCCCGTCGTTTCGGCAAGTCGCTTACTCTCAGCACATTCGATGCTTTCTTCTCTGGGAAAAACGAGCTTTTTCAGGGACTCGCGGCAGAGAGTCTTATGTGTTCCCCCGATTTCGTTACTCGTCCGATCATACACTTAGATATGTCTGTAGCGAATGGTAGCACTAGCATTGACATGCTAACAGACAATATCATGTTCGAACTAAAAAAGAACGCGAAGCGTTACAATGTTTACATAGATTCCCAAAATTACGCGATTGCCTTTCTTTCACTTCTGCAGGCTGTTCACGAATCTGCTGGAAAAAGAGTTGTTCTCCTGATAGATGAATACGATAGCCCGGTAATCGATGTCATATGTCGAGACAAGGAAACATTCAGTAATAAATTGCTTTCAGACACGCGGATCGTCATTCAGAATTTTTACTCAAAAATCAAATTAGCCGAAAATGAAATATATGTCGCTTTTATAACCGGTGTCACAAAGTTTGCCAGGAGGGGTGTGTTTTCTAGACTCAACAATCTGGTCGATATATCATTATCGCCTATATTTGCTGGATTCATGGGGTATACACAAAAAGAACTGGAGACATATTTTGCACCATTCATTGATGCGATCGCCACCAAGAACGGGATGAGCAACGATAATGTTTGGAAAAAGATCAAGGAGCGGTACAACGGTTTTCTTTCGATGGAAGTCTAATGCTGTATAATTCTTTCTCAATACTCACTCTTTTTCATGATAAGGAATTTGGCGACTTTTGGATGGAATCAGGTTCCAACACTTTTATTAGAAAATATTTCAAAAAAAAAGTCTTTACGGCTGACCAGTTCGAGGGTAAGGATGTTAGCTACGATTTTGCAAGGGCTCCCGGAGAAATCGATGCCACCACACCGGAAGGTTTTCTTTACCAGGCAGGCTATCTGACCCTTCGGCCAGGTACCGAAGAGAGGTTTGCTCTGGAATATCCCAACCTTGAGGTGCGCGAGGCTATTTCTAAGATTTTTTTGGAGGCCATCTGCTCTGACTGGAATGGCATAGACTATAATAGGGCGAAACTTTCCAGATGTCTGGCTTCTGCAGACATTTCCGGGATTGTAATGGTCTTGTACCGGCTTCTTGCCGGGATTTCCTACGCAGATCATTTGGACGCGCTCCGCAGTCCCGTGGTTAGGATAATGCAGAGAATTATCCGGAAATTTTCCGGCCAAGATTCGAGCGCGGTACCTCTTGGGGAACAGCCTTCTGCTCTGGCGGATTACCTCGTAAGATCGAGAGCCGAGGGCTACTACCGTTCCTTGCTCCAGGCCTGCTTTTGGATGGCGGGGGCAAAGGTTACTCCAGAGAAGCAGGAAAATCTTGGAAGGCTTGACCTGGAGGTATATTTCGCCCCATTGACTTACATCTTCGAGCCAAAAATGTCGAAAAATGCCAGAGGAGCGAATGAAGCCGTAAGGTCGGGAATGCTCCAGATTCGTCGAAGGGGATACGGGCTCTGTCTTCGGAATATCCAGTGTTTGTCTCCATTGCCATTGGTAAGGCCGTGAGGAATATCGTGGGATGCCTCTTCGAGAAGGACGGACTTGAGACGATAGTCGATGTCGAGGCTATTCGTAGGGGGAAAACCGTCACTTTCACATGACGAGATCCGGGCATTGGCGTCTGCGGATACCGAAAATCAGTGACTGTTCTGCTTCTGCGAGCCATGGACCGGATTCCTCGTCAGGGTCAAAACATGGGCGGAGGCTGGGTTGACTGACCTGTAACGTACGTTTGAGGACACACGTGCAGGGAGTTCCATTCTGCTGGCCTGACAATGACTTGCTCACCATCTCCTATCTCCCTCATGTCTTGTGAAGGATGAGAGGGGCAAATCGCAATCATTCATGTCGAATTGGAAATGACCTCCTGAAGTCCGAAAGGGAGGTCGACTCAGTTGGCAGCAACTGGAACACCCTGGGCTGAAGGGGGCCATGGCCGCCTGCATGCAGGTCCACAGCAGCCTTCCTCTGGGTCAATGGCGGCATTCTCACATCCATGGAGGCCTTTTTCCGGGTCCATGCCGGCCTTCCTGCCGGTGCCCGGGGGGATCCTGGGCGGTCGGTCCATTATTTCGTCAACGAATATGGTCATGTGAATACGATCGCTAACTTAATCTTATTGACCATTCGTATCTGCAGCATTAGAGAAATGAGAATAAAATTTCATAACTATCCATGTATAACTCTGTCAATGTTTAAATGTTGCATGATAAAAGATGTAATAAGGCATAAGGATGATGGATGATACATTGTGAATTAAAAGCAAAATTTTATCAATTATAAAAATAATTTAATATCTGATGTCGGGATCTAAAAATTCGCTAACCAAGCATATTCAATATAAAAATAATTTTAATAACGTATTAAATTTTTAAATTTTTTTCTTTGAAACGAAAGATAGAGGGAATTGCAGTTGATTAAAATGCTTAAATGATATAAATTTTTAAAAACGACTATTGGTCAGTCGGCATTAGAGGCCGACTGCCCGGCTTCAGGCAAGCCGTTGGCCGGAAGGTGGCATATGACTCATGATTCGACGATTCCTCAGGTTTTCCCCGGGTTGCCTATCGGGATGTCGGTATTTGAGGAATTGAGGCGGGAGAATTCAGTCTACGTTGACAAGACCATGTATTTCCACGAATTGCTGAAGGAGGGCAAGGTCGTCTTTTTCGCCCGGCCCCGCCGTTTCGGAAAGTCGCTTACGGTCAGCGCGCTCGATGCTTTCTGTTCAGGGAGAGTCGAACTTTTCCGTGGTCTCGCGGCCGAGAGACATATGCGTTCCCCGGATTTCGTTGCCCGCCCGGTCGTTCGCCTGGACATGTCCATGGTGGCTGGAGGAGACAGCATCGATGCGTTGTCTGGAAAAATCAGGCATTTCCTGGGACTGAACGCCGAACGGCACAATGTTTCCCTGCAGGGAGCCAATTATGCCATTGCTTTCAGTTCTCTTCTGAAGGATGTTCACAAGTCCACTGGGAAAAGAGTTGTTGTCCTGATAGACGAATACGATACGCCGATCCTAAATTTAAAAGGACCGGAAATGGAATTTTCCAGTCCGAAATTGCTTTCGGAAACGCGAATCGTCATGCAGAATTTATATTCAAAGATCAAATATTCCGAGAGTGAAATCGAAACTGCTTTCATCACCGGAATTACAAAGTCTACCCTAAATAACTGGTATTTTGGAATTAACAATTTTATCGACATTTCTCTTTCAGAAAAGTACAAGACTTTGACCGGATTTACGCAGGAAGAATTGGAGTTATATTTTGCACCGTTCATAGCCGCGACAGCCGTCAAGCTGAGGATGAGCGAGCAGAACCTTCTGGATGAAATCCGGGAACGGTACAGCGGTTTCTCATTTGACGGAAGACAGATGCTGTACAGCCCATTTTCCATACTCACTTTTTTTCGTGAAGAGAGATTTAAAAATTATTCTATGGAGGCAGATACAGAAATATTTCTCAGAAATTTTATGAAGAATAGTTCCATGACGGCAGATCATTTCCAGGGCAGGAATGTCAGCAGAAATTTAGCAAGATCTCTTGGAAAAATTGATGACACATCACCTCAAAGCGTCTTTTACCAGTCAGGCTACCTGTCACTCAGAGCCGAAAGCGGGGAGATGGAGAGCCCCGCAAGCGAAGAGAGGTTTTCTCTGGAATATCCCAACCTTGAGGTCAGAGGGACTGTTTCCAGGCTGTTCCTGGAGACCGTCGGACTAGACCGGAGGAGCATTGACGTTGCAGCCGATGAACTGCCAAAGTGCCTGGCATCCGGAGACATTTCCGGCATGGCAAAAGTCTTGTCCGGTCTTCTCGCCGGCATTCGCTACCATGATCGCCTGGACTTGCTGATCAGTCTCTTGGTCCGGACAGCGAAGAAAATCATAGGGAAGATAACAGGACGTGATTTTCGTGCGGGGCCTGTTCAGGAACAGTTTCAGAATCAGGCTGACAAGCTTGAAAGGTCACGAGGAGAGAGCTATTACCGTTCATTGCTGCAGGCATGCCTTTGGATGGCCGGTGCCAGGGTCGCTCCCGAGCTGCCGAAGAATATCGGGCAGCTTTCCCTGGAGGTTTTCTTCCACGATTTGACTTATGTCTTTGGGCTAAGAATGACAAAGAATGCCAGGGGCGCGGTCGCGACCGTCAGGGAGGGAATGAAGCAAATCCGCAGCGTTGGATATGTGCCGGATTCGAAAAATCCCGTCCTGGTGTCCATCGCAATCGGGAGGGCAGAGAGGAATATCGTGGGCTGCCTCTTCGAGAAGGACGGGCATGAGAGTGTCGTCAAGGTCTAGGACGGGCGTAGTTAAATTTTGGTAACTGTTCAGGTGCCCCCCAAGAGGAGCTCGACAGGAGGGTTTTCTCTGCCAAAATGCTCTCTGCATACACTTTTCTCTACCGCATGAAGTGTCAATTGTTGACTCTTTAACTTCTTTGGTTCCTCGTTAGGGCTCTCTATCCTTTGAAAAGGTCCTCAATAGAGGAACGCCTGAACAGTTACAAATTTTTAATTTTCCGAAGAGAAGATTGGCCAAGAGACGTCGGTCTTTACCGATAGGATATGATTGTGTCCGCACATGGACGGGGAGGGTGTTGGCAAGGCTTGTCCTTCCGAATCAATCTGAGGGACGAGGCGGCAAGCCGGGTAAGGATTTCGGCATCCGTTTGAAAGCGTGAAGTGCGCGTGGCCGGGTGACGAGAACGTCTGGCGACAGATAGCTGCCGGAGCGGTACCGAAGGCGGAGGCGCAGGCGACGGGATGGCGACGAACGGCCGGGCGGAAGCTGAGGCGCGGATGTTCGTCCGCCTTGCTGGGATGGACGCCTTGTGATTTTGTTGTGAATGATTGGTTCGGTTGTTATTCGGATTGCATGAAGCCTGTCAAGAATTATGCCGTTATGCCTTATGGGCCCCTGCGGTTTTCCTGGCATCCTGGCATCCTGACTTCCTGGGCACCGGACTTCCAGGCATCCTGACTTCCTGGCAGCCTGAATCCTGGGCTCTGGACTTCCTGGCCACCTGGTATCACGGGCTCGGGTCTTCCTGGCCTTCTGGCTTCACGGCTTTCAGGTCTCCATGACATCTGGGCTCCCGGCCTCCTGGTATCACGGGCTCCGAATCTTCCTGGCATTCTGGCCTTCTGGTTTCCTGGCTTCACGGCTTTCAGGGCTTCTTGACATCTGGGCTCCTGGCCTTCTGGCTTAGCGGCTTCCTGGGCTTCTGGCCTTCTGGCTTGACGGCCGCCGGGCTTCACTGGCTCATGGCTTCCGGAACGCCCAAAAAAAAGCCGGGCCCGGATCCTTGCGGGATCCGGACCCGGCCTTCTAGGTCGGGGGGCCGGCGGCAGGGGCGCGGGGCCACGGCCGCAGGCTCATGAGGCTACTTGAGGCTCAGGGCCTTGCGCTTGTCGGCCACGAGCTGGGTGATCTTGGCCGCCTGGGCCGCCGGGTCGGGCTCGTGGGTGAGCCTGCCGCCGTAGCGCTCGGCGAAGGTCTCCTCGAAGTACCTGACCACGCTGGGCACGCCCTGGACGGGGAGGGTGAAGCCCAGGAAGACGTCCACTCCGGAGGCCGCGAAGTAGAAGGCCGAGGAGACTATCTGCTCGTTGGTCCAGCCCGGGATGGCGACGGCCGCGGGGAGCTGCCTTATGTCGGAGCCGACCGGGCCGGCCTTGGCGAGGCCGCCGAGCACGTGGAGGAGCCGCGAGTTGTCGACGCAGGAGCCCAGGTGGACGACCGGGGGCAGGCCCGTCTGCTTGCAGAACTTCGCCAGCGCCGGGCCCGCCTTGGAGGCGGCGTCGGCGTTCAGGAGGCCCGCGCGGCCCAGCGCCATGGCGGTGCAGCCGGTGGTGAAGACCAGGATGTCGTTCTTGACGAGCTCGAGGGCTATCTCGACGTGGGGGTCCAGGCCGCTCGCGCCGGGGGTGACGCGGACGTTGTTGCAGCCCAGGAGGCCGACCACGCCCCTGATCTCGCCCTTGGCCAGGGCGTCGGCCAGCGGGGCCATGGGGCCCTTGCCGTTGGACTTCAGGACCTTGCCCAGGGAGGCCACGGAGTAGCCGGCGAGGATGGTGTCCTTCTGGCCGGGGATGCTGGTCTTCCCCCGGTTCTTGAAGTTGTCGGCCGCGAGCTTCAGGATCTCCGCGGCCTTCTCGCCGGCGTTGGCGGGGAGGACCGGCACGTGCTCGGCCTTGCCGCTCTCGATCCTGGCGGCAGGGCTCGTGGTCACGAGCCTGGTGTGGTAGCAGTCGCACAGGAGGCTCAGGGCCTCCATGGCGCACTGGCTGTCCACCACCAGGGCCTCGACCGCGCCGGTGACCACGGCCAGCTCCTGCTGGAGGTAGTCGGCCGCGCCGGGGACGGCGTGGCGCTCGGCGAGCTCGCTCGCGGTGGAGCAGGCCCCGGTGATCCTGAAGCCGCCGGCCGCGCCCGCGGCCTTGGCGTAGTCCTTGAGCTCCTTGGTCTCGGCGAGCTCGACGAGCTTCTCGGCCACCTGGGGGTAGTTGCCGTTGACGACCACGTTGACCGCGTCGGCGGCGAGCGTGCCCAGGTTGATCTCGCAGGTCCTGGGCTCGGGGGAGCCGAAGACGGCGTCCTGGATGTCGGTCGCCATGGAGGAGGCGGCCCAGCCGTCGGCCAGCGCGCACCTGACGCCCTGGAGGAGCAGGTTCTCGTAGTCCTGGTCCACGCCCATGTGGGTGCGGTGGAGGATCTCCACGGCCTCGCGGTTAACCCCGCGGGGCTTGACGCCGCGCTTCGTCCAGCGGGAGTAGACGTCCTCGGGGGCCTCCTTCAGGTAGGCGAGCTCGCCGTGCTGGCGGCCGAACTCCGCGAAGGCCTTCTCGGCCACGGCCTTGGCCAGGCCCGGCACGTCGGAGGGGGCGTCCAGGACGTGGAGCTTCGCGGCTATCTCGCGGAGCTTGGCCTCGTCCTTGATCTTGTAGTCGGGGGCGGCGCCGTCACCCAGGTCGGCCAATGCCTCCACGAGCTCCAGGCCGTGGTCGGCGTGGGCCGAGGCCCCGGCGGAAACCATGCGGATGAGGTTCCTGGCCACGACGGTCTCGGGGGTGGCGCCGCAGAGGCCCATGCGGGTGTCCGGCTCCGTGCCGTCCTTGATGGCCTTGGTGAGCGGCAGGCGGCAGGGGCCCTGGGCGCAGATCTTGCAGCAGATGCCCTCGGTGCCTATGTTGCAGGGCTTCATCTTGGCCGCGCGGTCGAAGATGGTGCTGCGGCCCTGCTCCTTGGCCAGCTCGAGCATCTTTATGGTCACGGGGTCGCCGGAGGGGGCGCCGGAGGGCTTGGCGGCCGGCTTGGGCGCCGGGGGCGCGGGGGCCGCGGCGGCGGGGGCGGGCGCGGCCTTCTCGGCGGCCGCTAGGGCCGCCTTGGCCGCGTCGGCCTTGGCCTGGGCCTCCTTCAGCTGCGCCGCCAGCTTCTCGACCTCCGTGAGGGCGGAGGTGGCGTCGCTTTTCAGCTTTGTCAGTTTCGGATCATCGCTCATGTTGGATAGCCTCCCGGTTTTGACGAACTGGATGGGAATCGGTGAGGATTGCGGGCCTCCCGGGCTTCTGGCGGCTCAGGGGCGGATACGCGGGGCGGGCGGGCCGCGTCCCCGGGCGGGAGCCCGGGGCCGGGGCGGACCGGCTGCGCCGCGGTGATTTTCAATTTGGAAAGGCGTCGTCCTGGCAGGTCCTTGGCGAACCTTGATGTTTGTTTCACATGGGCCGCGTGGGCTGGATTTTACCAGGATCGGCAACCTTCTTCAACTCGTCAAGAAATTGGGAGGAGTGTTTCTTGACGCTTCCGCAAGGCAAGCTTGCCGAATCGTCTGTGAAACGGTCCGATTCGCCTGTGATGCGTGCGGTTGCCGGGGCGCGGCTGGCTCTCGGCGGAGGGCCGCCGCCCCGTGCCGCGTGAATGGGCTGGCCGGCAGCCGGTTATCGCAGCCCTGTTGCCGGAGGAACAGGCCGGATGCCGGGCATTGCCGGCCCAGCCTCCGGGGGCCCGGGCCGGCTTCCGGGCATTGACGGCCCTGCCTCAGGGGGCCCGGGCCGGCTTCCGGCGATTGCCGGCCCTGCCTCAGGGGGCCCGGGCCGGCTTCCGGGCATTGCCGGCCCTGACTCAGGGGGCCCGGGCCGGCAGCCGGCGATTGCCGGCCCTGCCTCAGGGGGCACGGGCCGACAGCCGGCGATTGCCGGCCCTGACTCAGGGGGCCCGGGCCGGCAGCCGGCGATTGCCGGACCTGCTGTCGGGGGCACTGGCCGCTCGCCGGTGACTGCCTGCCATGCCTCCGGGGAAACAGTCCGGATGCCTGGAGGACGGTCCGGTCATGGGGAGGCGGGGCATTCCGGGGCAAGGCGTACTTGCACGCGGTTTCGGGCCAACGTTTTCAATATGTCCGGCAGCACACGTGCAACCGGGTTTAATATGGCATGCTATCAAGTGAAACGCGTTTGCGGAGACTCGTGTCACTTTGTACGATTTTACAATGATCTAACATCATATGGTGTAATGATGTGACAGTCTACAGTCCAACGATGAGACATCTCATGATGCGGAGATGTGCCGTCGTCTCGGGAGGTGCCGCAGTCCGGCCTCACCGTGCCGTCGGGCCGCCGGACACCCGCAGGCCCGGCATTTCCGGGAGGTTTGGCTCCGGACATCCGTTGACTCGTAGTGATAAAGGGGTTAAGATCGTCAGTGAAAGGTTGCCCATCAGCAGGTTGACCGGCGCTTTCCCGGCCGGCGAGACGGGCCCCCGCAGGGCCCCGCGCGGCCCTCGCGGGCCCGAGGCGGTTCACGGAAATGATCAAGGGTCAGAGATTGAAGATAAGCGAGATCACCAGGGAGCCGGTCTTCGACGTGGGCATAACCATGCACCTCTCTGGACCCGGCGAGATAGGCACGGCGTGCTTCTGCCTTGACGCCTCGGGGGCGCTGACGGAAGGGCGCTGGCTGGTCTACGGGGACAACCGCGTCTCCCCCGAGGGGGCCGTCAGGTTCATGGGGACCTCCCGCTCCGACGGCGACGACTTCGAGGTGACCCTGGGCAAGGTGCCCGTCGGTGTGGCGAAGATAGTCTTCGTGGCCTTCGTGAGCGGCCCCGGGGCGATGAACCAGCTCACCTACGGCCACCTGCGCATCAAGGCCGGGGAGACCGAGCTCGCCCGCTACGTGCTTTCCGGCATTGACTTCGGCCAGGAGAAGGCCGTCATGCTCGCGGAGATATACTCCAAGTCCGGGGAGTGGAGGCTGTACCTGAACGGCCAGGGCTTCGCCGAGGGCATCGAGGGTGTCTTCAGGCACTTCAGGGCCGAGGAGCTCTGGAAGGGAATGGCCGAGCAGGCGGCGGCCGAGGTCGCCAGCCCCGGCGGGGCGGTAGTCCTTTCCTCGGATCAGGCGCGGGAAATCCTGGAAGTCCTCCGCCGCTCCGCCCCTCAGGACTACGACCAGTGGCCTTCTCAGGACATGGGGGACGACCCCCGCAGGGAGCCGGACGCTGACCGGGCCTCACGCGGGTCCGGGAAGCCGCCCACGCTCCACTAGCCCGGACCGCCGATCCCGCCCTGCGGCAGCCGGGGCCTTCCCCGTGCGCCTGCACCCGGCGTCCGGACCGCCTTCCTTCTGCCCCGCCCGCCCCGTGCAAGTTCCGCCGCTTCAGCCGCTCCCTGCCTTCCTGGCCGTTCTGCCGCACCCGCCGCCTCTCCGTCCGGCAATCTCCGTTCCCGGCCTCCAGCATTCGCCCCGACCGCCCGGTCACCCGGCCTCCGAGGTCCCGCAGGCTGTGCCCGCCTTCGGCCCCCATGCCTCCAAGTTTCCCTGCCTCAAAGACTCAAGCCTCAATGCCTCAAGCTTCAGCCGCTTAACGGGACCTGTCCTGGCCATGCCGGCCCCAATGCCCCGGCAGCCTCTCGGCACCGGCCCTGACAATGCCGGCCCGTAGCGCAGCCCTCCTCACAGTGCAGGTCCCGGTCGTCCCGGCCCGTGGGCACAGTCGGCCTGCGGGACCGGCCCCGGCGGACCCGGATTCTGGCCTCGCCTGTCCGGCAGCATCACCGTCTGATACGGAAGGGCGGTCCCTGCCCCCGGCCTGCGCTGGCTTCCTGACCTCCTGACTTGCTGACCTCCTGACCTCCCGAATTTTTGCATATCGGCCTTCCGGCTCATGTCCCCGGGCGCCCCCGGCCCCTGGCCGCCGGGCCCGGAGGTACGTCTCCGGCCCCGGCGATTCAGGCGGGGCCGGCCGGTCGGTCGCGAACATCCCCCCCTGCCCAGCCCGTCCGGCCGGAATCGAGCGCCGGCCCTGCGGAGAGAGCGCTTGACCCTTACATCCCGTCCCGACCGGATCCCTCCCCCTTCCCGGCCCACAGGCCTCGGCAGGGGTTCCGCCCCGATCGTCTGGAGGCTTCCCAACGGCACCGTCGAGGTCAGGGTGGACCGCTCGGAGATGCCATGGGACGATCTCTTCGTGGTGGCGAGCCGCTACAACCCCAGGCGGGGATACATTTTCGTGAGCAAGGTGCTGGGCAAGCACTGGCCGGTGAGGCCTGTGACCATGGACCGGGTGCATGGCTCGCTGGCGCGGAAGCTCTCGGAGCTCGGGCTGGAGAGGCCCGTGGTAATGATAGCCATGGCCGAGACAGCCGTGGGCCTGGGCCGGGGAATCTTCGACCGCCTCGCGGAGCTGACCTCCCCGGACGGGCTCCTTTTCCTCCAGACCACCCGGCACGTGACCGGGGGGCCCGCTCTTCTCACCACGGACGAGCCCCACTGCCACGCCCGCGACCACACTGTCCACGTGCCGGCAGGGGATCCGGAGAAGGCCAGGATTCTGGCCGGGGCCAGGACCCTCGTCCTGGTGGACGACGAGATAACCACCGGGGAGACGCTCAAGGGCCTGGCCCGGGCCTTCGTCACGCGGGACGGCGCGCCTTCCTGGACGGCCGGGTCCGGCGTGGCGTCCGGGCAAGCTGGCGCCAACGGCGGTGCCGGGGCTAACGTGTCCGGAAGCGCCAACGGCGGTGGCGGGGCTCCCGTGTCCGGGGGCGCCGACGGCGGTGCCGGGGCTCCCGTGTCCGGAGGCGCCAACGGGGGTGCCGGGGCCCCCGTGTCCGCAGGCGCCAACGGCGGGGGCGGGGTTCCCGGGCCATGCGGGACTCCCGGCGTCGGCAGGGTGGTCATGTGCTCCATCGCCTCGTTCCTGACCCAGGAGGCCATGGACGCCATGTCCTCCGGCGTGCCCGTCCCGGTGAGCCACGTGTCGCTCCTGAAGGGGACTTTCACGTTCGCGAAGACCGGCGAGGCGCCGGCGCCCCCTTCCGGCCCCTTCCGTTCTCAGGGGACCGGGGAGCCACTCCCGGGCACCGTGCCCCTGGAGCGCGGGAGGCTCGGGCTCCTGCCGGGGGAGGGCTTGCCGGACGTCGCGGCGGCCCTCGGGGCGCTGGCCCTGCCGCCCGGCGTGCCCGTGCGCGTCATCGGGACCGGGGAGTTCCTCCATGAGCCCTATCTCCTGGCCAGGGCGCTGGAGGCGGAGGGGCGGGACGTGTGCTTCCAGTCCACGACCAGGACCCCAATAGCCCCGGGCGGAGGCATAGCCTGCTCCTGGAGGTTCGCGGACAACTACGGCGAGGGGCTGGACAACTTCCTTTACAACGCCCCAGCGTCCTTCCCGGGCGAGACGGTCGTCTGCCGGGAGACCGCCGCGTCCCCGGCGGGCTTCGACATAGCCTCGAGGCTGGGGGCCAGGGAGATCATCCTCTGATGGCGAGGCTGTGCGTGTTCGCCGATCTGGACGGGTCCCTCTTCCAGACCCTCCACAAGTGCGCCGCGGCCCCCGGCGCCCGCCCCGCGCCAGCCTGTTCCGGGGGCGGAGTCAGCCCTGCGGCCGTCGGCTCCGTGGGAGGCGGCCCAGCGACCGTCGGCTCCGTGGGAGGCGGCCCAGCGACCGTCGGCTCCGTGGGAGGCGGCCCAGCGACCGTCGGTTCCGTGGGAGTCAGTCCTGCGGCCGTCGGCTCCGTGGGAGGCGGCCCAGAAGGCGTCGGCTCCGTGGGTTGCAGTCCGGCAGAAGTCCGTTCCGGGGCCGGCCTCTCGCTCGGCGTCCGTACCGGGGGCGTCGGCTCCTGGAACGACGGCTCCGCCGGATCCCATGCCGGACTGCTGACGCCTGCGGCCTCCGGCAGAGACGGGCGCGCCCTGTCCTTCATGACGGAGGGCCAGGGGCTGCTGTTCGGGATCCTGAAGGCCGCCGGCGTCCTGGTCCCGGCCACTGCCCGGAATCTGGAAAGTTTCCGGAGGGTGAGCCTCCCCTTCACGGACGGGGCGATCCTGGATTTCGGGGGGCTGATACTGGGCCCGGACGGCGGGCCGGATCTGGAATGGCTGGACGCCACCTCGCGCGCCGCCGCTGACGCTCTCCCCATGCTGGAGAGGGCGGCCGAGCTGGCGGCGCTTGCCGCCTCGCGGGAGGGCCTGGACGCACGGGCGCGGCTCGTGGGGGACATGGGGACAAGCTTCTACATGGTGGCCAAGTCCCCGTCCGGGGACCTGGCGGGGCTGGAGACAGTGAAGGCGGCGCTCGAGGGCGAGCTCGGAGGGAGGGCCAGAATCTGGATGAACGGCAACAACCTCGCGGTCCTTCCGCCGGACCTGGACAAGGGTCCCGCCGTCGCCCGCTTCATGGAGCGCCACCTCCCCTGGCCTGCGGAGGAGACCCTCGCGGTGGGCCTGGGCGACAGCCTGTCGGATCTGGGTTTTCTCACGGAGTGCGACTACATGGTCCTCCCCCGCTCCTCGCAGCTCGCCGCCGGGGCACTCACGTGAGCGCGCGCTTTTCCGGAAGCTACGACCCCGCTGACGCGGAGTTCCTGCTGAAGCCCGTGGAGCTCGAGCCCATGGGGATAGAGGAGCGCGAGCTGGGAATCCAGGCGCAGGGCCGCCACTACAGCGAGATGATAGGCCCGGAGGGCCCGCCGGATCCCCTGTACATGGAGGTCTTCCGCGACGCCATGGACAGGAACCTCCCCCGGCTCGGGGCCGACTTCGTGAGGCTGGCGGCGCTCGTGGCGGCCCGGCCGGGACCCGTGACCCTCATGTCCATCGCAAGGAGCGGCATCCCGGCCGGGGTGGTGCTGGTCCGGCTCCTGAGGAGGCTTTTCGGGAAGGACGCCGCGCATTACGCCTTCTCGGTCATAAGGGACAGGGGCGCCGACCGGAACGCGCTCGAGTTCGCGGCGTCCGGGCGCCCCCCGGGCTCCCTGGTCTTCGTGGACGGCTGGACCGGCACGGGCGTGATAGCGAGGGAGCTCAGGAAGTCGCTCGACGCGCCCGGCACCGGCGGGGCCCCCGGCGTCTGGGGGCCGCTCGCCGTCCTCTCCGATCTCTGCGGGGAGGCGGACCTTGCCGCCGGCATCGACGACTGGCTCATACCCACCTGCGTCCTGAACAGCACCGTCTCGGGGCTCGTGAGCCGCACGATACTTTCCCCCGACCTCGTCGGGCCAGCCGACTTCCACGGGTGCGTGAGCTACCCGGAGCTTGCCCCCCACGACGTCTCGCGCGAGACGGCGGACAGGATTGTCGAGGCGGCGATGAAGGCCGCCCGGGACGACCCGTCCCTCGCGGCGCGCGCCGCCAACATCACCCTCGCCGAGAGGGTTCACGCCAGGGAGAGGAGCGCCTCCTTCCTGGAGACCGCACGCCGCCGTTTCGGGGTGACTGACCAGAACCACGTGAAGCCCGGCATAGGCGAGGCCACCAGGGTGCTCCTCCGCCGGAGCCCGGAGCTCCTTATAGTGAGGGATCCCGGCGACCCGGACGTCCGCCACGCTGTCATGCTTGCCGGAAAACGGAACGTGCCTGTCTTGACTGATTCGTTGCTCGCCTACAGGGCGGCCGCCATCATAAGGAAGGTGAATGCCGGGGAAGTCGCGGGTGGCCCTGAAGGCCGGGAACGGGCGGGAGGTTCCGGAGCTCCGGGAGGCCGGGCCGGTTCCGGACGCTCAGGAGACACGGGAGGCTCCGGAGGTTCCGGAAACTGGACGGGTTCCGGAGGCCAGGGGGACTTCGGAGCTGGCGGAAGGCTCGGGGACCGCGGAGACTCCGGAATCTGGAGAAGTTTCGGGGACAGCGGGGTCTGCGGAAGATTGGAATACTGCGGCGGTTCCAGAAACCGGAGAGGTTCAGGGGATAATGGCGACCGCGGAAGACTCGGATTCTTCGTAGACTTCGGAGACCTCGGAGGCTCAGGAAGTCGGGAAGGGCTCGGAAGCCTGGAAATCCGCCAGGAACTGGGATGCCGCGGAGAGAGCCGGAGCTCCGCCGGGCCCGGAGGCGCGGGTCCGCCCTGAGGGGAAGGCTTCGCGGCCCGGCCGGGGCCGCGCACGGCGGCACTCCCTGATGGACCACCACCCGAGGACGTTTCCGAGAGGCTCTTCACCATGACCAAATCGCTCAAGTACGGCGCAACCATGTACATGCCGGCGCTCCGCACCGATCTGGCAGAGGCCGGGAACGGCGAGAAGTTCCCGGGCCTCCGCTCGGTCGTGTTCTGCACCGAGGACTCGGTGCGCGAGGAGGATCTCCCCCTTGCCCTGGAGAACCTCCGTTCGGCCCTGTCCAGGCTCCGGGACGGCGGCATCTTCCGCTTCGTGAGGCCCAGGGACCCCGCGGTCCTGGAGGCGGTGCTGTCCATGCGCGGGATAGGGAGGATAACCGGCTTCGTCCTGCCCAAGGCCGACCGGGGGACGCTTCCCGCCTACTTCGCGCTGCTCGAGCGCCGCGAGGCCTTCGAGATCATGCCCATCCTGGAGACGCCGGCGGTCTTCGACCCGTGGGAGCTCGCGAGGCTCCGGGACTACCTGGTCGGCTCGCCGGTGCGCGACAGGATAACAGCGCTCCGGATAGGGGGGCTAGATCTCTTCAGCATCCTGCGTCTCCGCCGCGACATAGACAGGAGCATCTACGAGTCCCCGGTGGGGCACGCGATTGACGGGCTCATAACATGCTTCAAGCC
The DNA here is from genome assembly GCA_031263525.1 of Deltaproteobacteria bacterium. Lineage (GTDB taxonomy): Bacteria > Desulfobacterota > Desulfarculia > Adiutricales > Adiutricaceae > JAIRZX01. The sequence continues at coordinate 31,696 of JAISFP010000165.1, forward strand.
CGCCGGCCTGGAACTCACAGCGCCGGGATTCGAGGGCCTGGAGAGCCCGGGCGTGCTCGCCGGCGAGCTGGAGCTCGACATAGGCCGGGGGCTGTACTCCAAGACCGCCGTCCACCCCTGCCAGGTCGAAACCATAAACTCCTCCTACCGCGCCCGCACCGACGAGCTGGAGGCTGCGGGCGCGATCCTTGATCCCGCCCGCCCTGCCGTCTTCCGCCTCAATGGCCGCATGTGCGAGAAGGCCGTGCATACGGCCTGGGCCCGGGAGACGGTGGAGAGGGCGCGGATCTTCGGCACGGCGGACGTGAGCGCTCCGATGGGCATGCTGTCGTACCAGCCGCCGTCCGTGTCCGACAACTGACTGAGAAATACGGGGGAAATGCGTGCGTTCATTTCTCAGAGAATACTTGATATTGTTTGATAACAAATTATCATGATAATGAATATGATGTTTGCATGATAAAAAAAATTTATCTCTTTTGCAGATGACTGGCAATTGCCCGCTTATTTGTCCAGGCTCTTGAAGTTTCCTTCAATCCGGTCGATCTTCAGAAAATATTCCGAAGCCGGATATTACAGTCATCGGTATCTGCGTCTGTCTTTTGAGCGGAGCCTGTCTGTCTTTTGAGCGGAGCCTGTCAGCTCGTGACCGGCGGCCTTCCCCTTCCCCTTTCGGGAGGAAACGGGCGCGGCCTATCCGCATTTCTCCGGGCTGGCCTTGCCGGCCTGGACAGGCGGTGACTTGCGGCGGGTAACCTGCTTTCCGTGAACTGACGTGACCGGCGGTTCCTTGTCGTTGTCCTCGCGGGTATCGGTCATGGGAGGACCTGCCGCGGCACTGTTGCCGGGCTCTGGCTTGCCGTTTTCCCTGGTGCCGTGCGCGGTCTTTCTGCCGGTCCTGAACGCGACGGATTTCGAGGCGACAGCAGGCTTCTTGGCATCTTCCGCCCTGTCCCGCGCCTTGGCCCCGGCCCTTGCGGCGGCCTTCCTGGGCTGCTTGCCCAGGGCCCTGGAAATGGCCTTCGCGCTCTCCCTCCAGCTGAGCTGCGGGACGTGCCTCGCGGGGAGCGCCGCGGCGGGCGGGGGCACCCCCGCCAGGCTCGATGCCTTGAGCACGGCGTCGGCAATCCTGGAAAGAGAACCCGGAAGGTCCTCCTTCACGTCGTGCTCCCAGAGGCGGATGAAGCTCCAGCCCATCCTGCGGATCTCCAGGCGGTTGGACGCGTCCCTCGCGCGGTTGCGGGTAATCTTCCTGAGCCAGAAATCTGGCAGCTTGCCCTTCCATGCCCTGAACATCCTGCCGTGCCAGAAGTCGCCGTCCAGGAATACGGCAAGGCGGGCCCTGGGGAACGCCACGTCCGGTGAACCGGGGATCCTCGCGTAGTGCTTCCGGAACCTGAGCCCCATGCGGTGGAGCCCCGAGCGCACCACGAGTTCCAGGGAGGTGTCCTTGCTCTTTATCTGCCTCATGCAGCGGCTCCGCTGCTCCGGGGTCATGACGTCCGCGGTCACGATGCCGGCCCTCCCGGGACGACGGCCCACGCGGCCTCCGGCCCCCGGCCAGTTTCCAGCGACGGGGGACGGCTCTTCAACCTGAAGTCTCCAGGCGTGGCCGGACAAAGCCTGCGGTACCCGCACGCGCGACACTTTTCTGGAGCGGGCCGCATGGGGAAGTCGCGGGCCAGGATGCCGGAGACGGCCCACTCAAGGTTGGCCCTGGCCGCGGCGAGAGCGGTCGGGCCTGCGGGCACCCTCATCTCGGTGCCGTCAGGGTATAGCGCCAGGACAGTCCGGCTTTCCGCGTCAGCGTCTCCCGAAATCTCGCGCGGGAGAACCTTCGGAACCGTTGCACTTGCAACATCTCTGGCGGTCTGTTTGGAATTGCTCCGTGAAGCTGCCGCGTCCTGCACCGCATCCTTCCGCTCGGCCTCTTCCTGCACGGGCACCGCATCCTTCCGCTCGGCCTCTTCCTGCGAGGGCACCGCACCCTTCCGCTCGGCCTCTTCCTGCGAGGGCACCGCACCCTTCCGCTCGGCCTCTTCCTGCACGGGCACCGCACCCTTCCGCTCGCCCTCTTCCTGCGAGGGCTCCGCACCCTTCCGCTCGGCCTCGTCCTGCTCGGGCACCGGATCCCTCAGCTCTGCCTCTTCCTGCTCGGGCTCCGGATCCCTCCGCTCGGCCTCTTCCGGCACCTGCTCCGGTTCCTTCCGTTCTGCCTCTTCCGGCACCAGCTCCGTCTCTTTCAGTTCGAGCATGTCCGGCTCGGTCTCCTCTCGGGAAGCACTGTCCCTGGAGGCTTTGTCACGCGCCGCAGCGTCACGGGCGACCGCGCCAGTGGGCGCCTGCGACTCCGAGTCGAAGGCCAGCCGCGTCTGCGTGAGGAACGTCGCGGCCCAGCGTCCCTCATGGCTCGCCGAATCAGCAGGGAATGCCGGACAGAAGTCACGGTCGTCAAGTTCGACGGTTTCGGTTGCGACCTTGCCTGCTTCTTCTGTTTCTGTCTCGCCGGAGCGGGTGGGAACGATCGTATGCGTTGCCGTCTTCGGTTCACCGTGTGGGAAAGCATCCGGAGCGTCCTGTCCGGCAGTCGCACGCACCTGAGATTTGGACGATGCTGCATGGCCGGCAATCACGGCCCTGTCCAGAGCCATGAAAAACAGCGCCGGACCCCGGTGACGGAGACTAGGGATTCTCGCGGCGAGGGGCGTTTCCGACACTGGCGTCGTGACGGAAAAGTTTAAGGCGGGAGGGCTGTCTCCGGATTGGAGGGTTCCGGAAACTTCGAGGGTATTCGGGATGCCCTGTTCTTCAGGCGCATCCGTCATCACGGGAACTACTCGGTCTTCGCGAGCTTCAGGCACACAGGGAACTCCCGGGACATCCGGCGTGTCCAGCTCTCCAGGAACTTCCTGCAAAAACGGGACTTCCGTCCTGTCCTGCACTCCAGTGACTGCAGGTGAAGCCGGGGCATCCGGCTTTGGGGGAGACTTTTCCTCATGACTTGACGCCGGAGCGTTCGCGGCATCCTGATTCACGCGGTTTTTGGCCAGAGGGGGCCTGCCGGGCCTGCGGCGGAGGGGGGCCGAGAGGTCGGGCGGTTCGGGGACCAGGCCGTGGAAGAGGAGGAGCTCGGAGCTCCTGGGGCAGGCGAGATATGCCAGCACCTCGGGGAAGCCGGAGGGCCGGGCCAGCTCGTCAAGACGCCTTGCGGGCGGGGCTTTCGAAAGCCCCTGGGGCAGGGCCGCGGGCGCCTGAGCCAGGCCGTCCCACTCAGCTATGTGGCGGACGGTTTTCAGGAAGTCAGACTGGAACGCGTCGCGCCTGGCACCGGGGAGCCTTGCCGCGCAGGTCACGTACAGGTAGCGGGAGGCGCGGGTCATGGCCGTGTAGAAGAGCCTGGCCTCCTTGTCGCGGGTGGAGCGGTATGCCCCGCGCTTCAGGGCCATCTGGATCGCCTCGCGGGGCAGGAGGCCCGTGTAGGACCCCGACCGGGCGGGGAAACGGGACTGCTCCACGTCGCTCACGAAGACGCATGCCCGGCTCTGGGAGCCCATGTTCTGGACCGAGCAGATTTCGACAGCGTCAGGCACGGGGCCATCCAGGAAGAGCGGGGTGCCGTTCGCTGCCCCGTGTCTAATGGCCCCGACGAGCGTCGCGAGGTTGCGGGGATCGTCGCCGCGGCCCAGGAGATCGCAGTCGCGGGCCATGCGGCTTATGGTGCCCAGCCGGTCCAGGAGTCCCGGATCGGCCTGGAGCCGCGACATTCTTAACACCTCAGCGAGCTCCCAGAAGAACCGTGTCAGGGACAGGCGTGCCGGAGCCCCGCCGGCATGGGCGTCCGTGAGGCCGGAAGTCAGGCGTCCGTCCGCGCGGTCGGCGGGACGCTGGAAAGGTGAGCCGTCAGGGCCGGAGGCGGGGCCTGCGGAGGGTGAGCCGTCAGGGCCGGAGGCGGGGCCTGCGGAAGGTGAACCGTCAGGGCCGGAGGCGGGGCCTGCGGAAGGTGAGCCGTCAGGGCTGGACGCGGGGCCTGCGGAATGTGAGCCGTCAGGGCCGGACGCGGGGCCTGCGGAAGGTGAGCCGTCAGGGCTGGAGCCGGGGCCTGCGGAAGGTGAGCCGTCAGGGCTGGAGCCGGGACCCACGGAAGGGGAGCTGTAAGTGAGGGAATCGGGGTCCGGGGAAGGGGAGCCGCCAGGGGAGGCATCCGCCGTTCGGGCGGCTTCGCCGGGCTCCTTCGTGGAAGCCAGGGGGACCTGCGGTGCCGGGGCATATGGCTCCGGCACGGTGTTCCGCTGGCTCGGCGGAGGCCGGTACTCGGTCCGGCGGGCGTTCTCTATGAGTTCCGCGAAGCGCGAGGAGGAAGTCCGGGCGAAGGCTGGCCTGATCTTTTCCAGAAGGCAGGCTCTGACGGCTTCGGGTTTCGGGTCTGAGTCCGCAAGAAGCTCGAAGGCGGCGAGCAAGGCCGCCGTCTGGGGGAGGTCGAAGGGGTTCCGTCCGCCCTCCAGGCGGAAGGGGATGCCCAGGGCCCGGAGCTCCTCCGCGAAGGCCGCGTGCCTCGGGCTTCCGTCAGCCTCCCGGGCGTCCGGGGAGCGCAGGATCACCGCGAAGTCGCCAGGGGTGAGGCCCCTCTCTCGGGTTCCGTCCCTCAGGGCCGTGCCCAGGAGCGCCTTGATCCTGCCGGCCACCCAGCGAGCCTCGGAGGGCCTGTCGGGAAAGACGAAGGTCTTCACGTCCGAGGGGCCCTCGGTGCGGCGGGCACCCGAGGGCTTGGGGTGGCGGCGGGCCGGGAGCGAGAGCTCAGCGAAGGCACCCGCTGTCCTGGCGATGTCCTCGGAAGCGCGGGCGTTCATGGCGACCGTCACCACGTCCCCGGCCCTCCTCCCCCAGAACGGCGGGGAGTTCCGGGAGCCTATGCCGCGGCCCGGCGCGGTGGCCCGGTCGTCGTCGCCGGAAAGGAAGAGGCTAGCGGCCCGGGCGCCCAGCATCGTGATCAGCCTGGCCTGGGCTATGGTCGCGTCCTGGAATCCCTCGACCAGGAGATGGTGCAGCGCAGGCACTTCCGGGGGCGCGTGGTGGATCCCGCCGTCGACAGCTCCGCCGGAACTGGTGCCCGTCACGCCGCCTGGCCCGTATTCAGTCCCGTGGGCCTTCGGTGCTGTGGCGGGGTTCCGTGTCCCCAGCGCCAGCCGTATCGCGCCTAGTTGGGCGGCGGCGCGGGCGGATGACGGCCCGGCGGGCAGGGATGGGGAGGGTGCCGTGTCAGCGCCGGTCGCGGGCTCCCGCGTCCGCCTGCCCTCCCTCAACCTGCCGGCCCTCCCCCGGGCTCTGTCCGCAGGCCAGGGATCGTGATCGTCGTAATCTTCCGGGACGCCCGGGCCATTAGGGGTGTCACGGACATAGCCGGGCACGGCGGCCCCTTTCCCGGCCTTCGGGCCGGCTCCGGCGGGGCGCCCGTCACGGGCCTTGTCGTCGGCCGGCGGGCCTGCCGGCTCGGCCCCCTCAGTCTCGGCCCCGGGGGATTCCGGCACGACCTGGGAGTCGGCCGGCTCGGCCCCTTCAGTTTTGGCACCTGGCAATTCCGGCCCGACCGGGGACTCGGCCGGCTCGGCCCCTTCAGTTTCGGCCACGGGAGAGCCAGGCCCGTCCGGGGCCTCGGCCGGCTCGGCCTCTTCAGTTTCGGACCCTGGGGATTCTGGCCCGTCCGGGGCCTCGGCCGGCGCGGCCCCTACGGTTTCGCCCCCGGGGGATTCCGATCCGTCCGGGGCCGCGTCAAGGGCGTCATGGGCTTCGAGGAGCTCCACGGCCTTCCTGGCCGCGAGGGACCGGTCCAGCGCCCTGTCCCTGGCGAGGGCGTCCCGGATGAGGAGGAGGGAATCGTTCACGGGGCCGGGACGGCCTGGCAGGCGGTCCAGGTCCAGGAGCTCGTCGTTGGCGATCCTCCATGCCTCCGCCAGGGCGTCCGCGGCGTCGCGGAAGCTCATGGCCCTCTCCCGGCGGACGGCCTTCAGTCCCAGCTCGTGGGCGCGGGCGACCAGGTACAGCCTGAAGGTCCGGGGGTCCATGAGGGCCCTCGGGCCCCCGTCCGGGTCCAGGACGTCGAGCAGGTCCACGGCGTAGTCATGCACGGTGCCTATGTAGGCCGCCTGCATGGCACCCGGGGGGAGCCCGGCCTCCCTGGCGGCGGCGAAGGCAAGCCTGCGGAGTTCGCGGGCGCTCCGTTCCGAGAAGGCGAGGGCGCACATCCCCTCCGATCCGCCTTCCCCGGCGGCGACGAGCACCATGCGCCAGGCCACCACTGAGAGTATCCCCGCCCCGGGGGAGGCCAGGCAGAGGACCTCGGCGTCGGGGCTGGCGGCCGCCGAGCGCTGCTCGCGGTTCAGTTTCCTGTAGAGGAGCTTCTGGAGGGCCGAAGGGGGCCGCTGGCTAGCAGGCATTTCAGGAGCTTGCAGGGGCCCGGTCGGGTCCGGCGTCGGCAGGGGAAGCGAGGGCAGGGGCCCGGCCGGGTCCGGCGTCCGCAGGGGAAGCGGGGGCAGGGGCCCTGCCGGGCCCGGCGACTACGGGGGAAGCGGGGGCAGGGGCCTGCCGTCCTTCTTCGCGGTCGGCTTGGCGGCGCGTGACGCCCCCGGGCGGCACGGGACCGTGGCCGGAGGCCCGGAGCGCGAGGGTCCAGGACCGCTGGTTTCGCGGTCGGGAGGTCCTGACCGGGGAGTTCCGGAGGGCGGCGACCGGCCTCCCCCGAGAGGAGGGGGTTTCGGGTGCCGGCGCCTGCCGGGGGCATGTCGGGACGTGCAGGGGCAAGAGGACCGCTCCTTGGTTAATTCCGGGGCGTGCGTCCGCCGGCATGACGAGCCGGTCAGGGCGGAAGGCACCCTCCCGGCGCGGCCTGGGGTGAAGGTGGACAGCGGGGTGAAATTGAAAATTTACAGCGATACAATACAAATTCCGAAACGGGCAGTCAAGGATTCAAGCGAAATGAAGAGAATCGAAGCGACGTAAAGAGAAGTGACGTGAAGCGAAGCGAATGACAAGGCTGGACAGAATTTTTGGTTCGCGATCAGTGTGTCGAGTCAGGCCTGCTCGGCATGTCCTCCGGACGGTGGCGTATGAAAGTGGCGGTTCAGCTGGTGAATTCCAGAGAGAGCCTGGGCCCGCCGGCTCCGCTGACGGAGACGATTGTCCTTTTCGGCCCGGCTTTCGGTCCAGAGTCGTTGGACGGCGTCAGCCCGTCGATCCCGCTGCCGGCATCCCGGTCGGAACCTCCGCAGGAGCACCTGTCAGTTCCTCTGCCGGCTTCCCCTCAGACAGGACCGGCCCGGACGGGCAGTCTCAGAAACGGTATCTGTTCACGGACGAAAGCGGGGGAACCTACAGCAGGACCCAGCTCGTCCTCATTTCTGGTGCAGGACAGCTTGCCTCCGGGCCTGAGCGGCTTTCCTCCGGGACCCGGAAGGCCTTCCTCCGGGACCCAGACGGCCCTCCGCCGGGGTCCGGACGGCCTTCCGTCGGGGCTCGGACGGCCTTCCTCCGGGGCCCGGACGGCTTTCCTCTAGAGTCAGACTGGCCTTCCTTCAGGTCCAGAGCGGTCTTCCTCCAGCTCCAGGACAGGCTACCTCCGTGGCCAGGGCGACCTACCCGTGAACGGATACCAGAAACGGAACTGTCACATGTCCCGTGAGGCGAGCTCGACTGCCTCGGCGAGATCGCCGGGGGCGCCCGCGAGCTACCGTTTCACCCCGCACGGCCCGAAGGCGTCCGGCAGCCGGCTTTCGGCCAGGGATATGGCGAGAGGGTTGGAGTCGATCCCGATCTACTGCCGTCCGAGCTTCTCCGCGGCCACTGCGGCGGTCCCGGAACCGCAGAAAGGGTCAAGGACAAGGTCCCCGGGATTAGAGCTGGCCCCGATGATGCGTTCGAGAAGGGCCAGCGGCTTCTGGGTCGGGTAGCCGAGCTTCTCGGCGGACTTGGCGGACAGGGGCGGGATGTCGAGAACTACGTCCTGCGCTTCCGATCCCGGCATCTCGTCGAGATAACGTTTCAGCCTTGGCACGCCGCCGTCATCTTTCGGCCAGCTGATACGGCCGGCGGAATCCAGGTAGTCGAGCGCCTCCAGCGTGCCGGTCGGGATTTCAGGGTCGTCCAGGTGATTGCGGGGGATTGCCCAGTGACGGCCCCTGGCGGCAGGGTCTATGCCTCTCCACGGCTTCCCGGACTCGCCGGTCCGGATCCCTGATGCCGTCATGTTGTCGCTCTGGAAGAGCCTGCCGTCCGGATCGGAGTGCCTGTAGAACCTGCTTACGTAATCTTCGCTATATCTGGTATGGACAGGAATCCAGGTGTAATTGCCGGATTTCGTGTAGAACAGGATGCTGTCGTGGACAGGCCCAAACCTCCTGGCCCTGCTGTGGGAGGAAGTCCTTTTCCAGATGATCTCGCTGCGGAAGTTGCCGCTGCCGAAGACGGTGTCCATGATCTCCCTGAGGTGGTGGGAGGCGGACGGGTCGCAGTGGAGGTAGACGGAACCTTCCGTCCTGAGGACACGCCCGAGCTCCAGGAGGCGGGCGGACATCATGACGAGGTACGCGCCCGTGCCGGTCCCGTTGTTCCTGGCGGCGAACTTCAGGAAGGCGTCCAGGGCCGGGGGGCCGCTCTCCCTCACGAAGGCCAGGTCGGCCTCGGACTCCCTGGTCCATGTCCAGGTGTCGCTGAAGGCGGCAGGCTGCGTCCCGGCGCCTGGTCTCGCGCTGTAGAGGCGTCCGGAATTGAAGGGCGGATCGAGGTAGACGAGAGCGACGGACTCGGACGGGACATGTTCCCGGAGCACCTGCAGGCTGTCGCCGCAGTGAAGACGGCGGATGAATTCTGGCATGGGCCCGTCCTCGAGGGGGACTCTGAAGGCATGGGGGAAGGATGCCTGACCGGAATTCCTTGCGATCCGGC
>JAISFP010000206.1 GCA_031263525.1 Deltaproteobacteria bacterium
TACTTCTTCGACGTCAACAGGGCCATGAGCCTGTGGCCCGTGACCTTCGGGCTCGCCTGCTGCGCCATCGAGATGATGGCCATGTCCATGGCCCGCTGGGACATCGCCCGCTTCGGCGCGGAGGTGTTCCGGCCCTCCATCCGCCAGTCGGACGTGATGCTGGTCACCGGGACCGTCACCAAGAAGATGGCCCCCACGGTGGTCAGGCTCTACGAGCAGATGCCCTCCCCCAAGTGGGTGGTGGCCGTCGGCAACTGCGCCATTTCCGGGGGGCCCTTCAACTTCAAGGAGCAGTACGGGGTGGTGATGGGGGTCGACCAGATCATACCGGTGGACGTCTACGTCCCCGGGTGCCCCCCCCGCCCCGAGGCCTACCAGGAGGGCATCTTCAAGGTCCAGGAGCTCATCCTCGGGAGCCGCTGGTGGCCGAAGGCCGAGGAGATAGTCTCATGACGACCCCTGACCCCCGTGACGCCTGGAAGGAGACCTTCAGGAAGGCCGGGGCCCTGGCGGTGACCAGGCCCGACCCCGAGAGGTCCGGGCTCGCGCTCTCGGCGCACCTGCCGGCGGGCTCGCTCGTCGCCGCCGCCGAGCGCCTGAAGGCCGAGGGCTTCACCCTCCTGTTCATCACCACCGCCGACTTCTCCGAGGGCCTCCTCGTCACCTACGTCTTCGACTCCTTCACCGAGCACCTGCGGATGGCCCTCCGCGTGCTCGTCACGGACCGCTCCAGGCCCGAGGTCCCGAGCCTGGCCCAGGTCTACGAGGGCGCCGAGTGGCACGAGCGGGAGTCCTACGACTTCTACGGGATGATCTTCACCGGCAACCCCAACCCGGTGCCCCTCCTGCTCCCCGGCGACGACCCCATCCCGCCTCCCCACCTCAAGGCCCCTGACGTCATGGCCTCCATCAGGAAGCTCGGCTTCCTCGGGGAGACGCTCTGGGCGGAAGACGGCTGGGAGCTCGCGCCCGAGGCCCCGAAGGCCGAGGCGAAGCCCGCGGCGGAGGCCAGGCCGGCCGCCGACAGGCCGGCGTCCGAGGCCAAGCCGGTCGCCGCCGACAAGCCGGCGGCGGAGGCCAAGCCCGAGGCCGGCAATCCGGCGCCCGAGACCAGGCCCGCGGCGGAGGCCAGGCCCGAGGCCGGGGACAAGCCCGCCGGCGGCGGAAAGGAGGAGGGGAAGTGAGCAATTTCAGTTTCCTCAACCCCTTCGGGGTCCTGGACGAGCCCGGGACCTACATGGGGGACTTCTACTCCCACAACTTCTCCAAGAAGGCGAAGGAGGGGACCGTCATCCTGAACCTCGGGCCCCAGCACCCCTCCACCCACGGCGTCCTGAGGGTCCTGGCCGAGCTCTACGGCGAGTACGTGATCCGGGCCGAGCCGGTGCTCGGGTACCTGCACCGCTCCCACGAGAAGATGGCCGAGCACAAGACGGCCTACGGCTTCCTGCCGAACATGGGCCGGGTCGACTACCTCAACGCCATCGGCTGGAACTGGGCCTACGCCGCCTGCTGCGAGCAGCTGGCGGGGATAAAGGTGCCGGAGCGGGCCGAGTACCTGAGGGTCATCTCGGCCGAGCTCAACCGCATCTCCTCGCACCTGGTCTGGTGGGGGGCCTTCGTCCTGGACCTCGGCGCCTTCACCCCCATCCTCTACGCCTTCGACGACCGCGAGGACCTCTGCGACATCCTCCAGAGGGTCACCGGGTCGCGGCTCACCATGAACTACTTCCGTTTCGGCGGGGTCGGAGCCGACGGCGACGACAGGTTCTTCTCCCTCATAAGGGAGTTCGTCCCCAGGATGCGCGAGCGGCTGAAGATGTACAAGGCTCTCGTGACCGACAACGTGATCCTCCGCCGCCGCCTGGAGGGCATAGGCCCCATGGACGCCGACATGTGCCTGCGCTACGGGGCCACCGGCCCCATCCTGAGGGCCGCGGGCGTCCGGCGCGACGTGAGGAGGGCGATACCCTACGGCATCTACGACCGCTTCGACTACGAGATCCCCGTGGCCGAGAACTGCGACAACTTCGGCCGCTACTGGGTGCGCGTGGAGGAGATCGAGCAGTCCCTGAGGATAGTCGAGCAGGCCGTCGAGCAGATCCCGGCGGGCAAGCACATCATGGACAAGGCGCCCAAGCCCGCCTGGAAGATCCCGGCCGGCGAGAGCGTCTTCTCGGTGGAGGGCGCCAGGGGGGAGATAACGGTCCACGTCATCTCCGACGGCGGGAAGACCCCCTACCGCGTGAAGCTGAGGGCCCCCGGGTTCTCCAACCTCTCCCTCTTCGCCGAGGCCGGCGCGGGGACCTTGCTCGCCGACGCCATCGCCATCCTGGGCAGCCTGGACCTGGTCATCCCCGAGATCGACCGCTAGGACCCCGGCGGCCCGGCGGGCCGCACCGGCGCGGGCGCGGGACCCCCGGTCCTCCGCCCCCGCTTCCCTCCCGAGACAGGGGACCTCTATGGAACTCTCCAACATAAGCATAACCGGCCTGATCGTCCTGGTGATCGCCTGCCTGCTGGTGATAGCGCTCATGGTCGTGAACGCCATCGTCATGGTGTACGCCGAGCGGAAGGGCGCGGGCTTCATACAGCGCCGCCCCGGCCCCTACGAGGTGGGGCCCTGGGGGATCCTCCAGCCCGTGGTCGACTCCATGAAGCTCCTGGGCAAGCAGATCTTCGTGCCCGCGAACGTGGACTTCTTCCTCTTCTTCGCGGCGCCGGTCCTGGCCTTCTTCCCCGTGCTCCTCCTCTTCCTGCCCATCCCCTTCGGGCCGAACCTGACCGCCCTGAAGGTCCCGGACGGGATAGTGCTCATACTGGCCTTCGCGGGCTTCGGCCTGCTCGCCAACCTGCTCGCGGGCTACGCCTCCAACAACAAGTACGGCGTCCTGGGCGCGGGCCGCGCCGTCTGCCAGGGGGTCGCCTACGAGATCCCGATGATCCTGGCGCTCCTGGCCGTCGTGTTCCAGACCGGCTCCATGAACCTCTCGGAGATAGTCGAGGCCCAGGGGGCATGGCCGTGGAGCTGGAACATCCTCTGCCAGCCCCTCGCCTTCTTCATCTACCTGGTGACCCTGGTGGCGGAGACCAACCGCGCCCCCTTCGACCTGCCCGAGGGCGAGTCGGAGCTGACCGCCGGCTTCCACACCGAGTACTCGGGCATGGGGTTCGCCCTCTTCTTCCTGGCCGAGTACGCGAACATGCTCCTCGTGAGCTTCGTGTGCGCCACCTTCTTCCTGGGCGGCTACAAGGGCCCCATCCTGGACGGCTTCTGGTGGACCTTCATCAAGGCCTACCTGGTCATGTGCTTCATCGTCTGGATCCGCTGGACCTTCCCGCGTGTCCGGTTCGACCAGCTCCTGAACGTCAACTGGAAGTGGCTCCTGCCGCTGAGCATCCTGAACCTGTGGATCACGGCGGTGGTCGTGAACTTCATAGGCGGCTGACCGGGCCCCGGCCCGGGGCCCCGCCCTGAGGCGCCCGCGCGGACGGGCGCGCCCACGCACCCGCGAGCGGATCCGGCCACCGGGCCGCGCGGGAAGACACCTTCAGAGAAACACTATGATATCCGCCATCTGGGACAACCTAAAGGGCCTGTACAGCCTCATCGTGGGCATGATCGTCACGGGCCGCTACTTCTTCGCGCCGCAGAAGACCGTCCACTACCCCCGCAAGGTGGTGGATCCGGAGGATCTGGCGGCCTACCGCGGCCCCCTGGAGCTCACCCGGGGCAAGGACGACGAGGCCAGGACCCGGTGCATCTCCTGCCAGATGTGCGCCAAGGGATGCCCGGGCAACTGCATCACGGTGGTGAAGGGCACGGAGGGCAAGCTCCCCTCCGCCTGGCTCTACGACTTCTCGCTGTGTTGCCTGTGCGGGGCCTGCGTCGAGGTCTGCCCGGCGTCCGCCATCGACTTCTCCCACAGGATCTACCTGGTGACCACCACCCGCGAGGAGCTCAACATGGACCTCCTGGCGGACCTGAGGAGGAGGGCGGCCGAGCACCCCATGAAGCCCGCGCCCGCCGCCCTCGAGGCGGGCCGGCCGGCCCCGGCCCTCGAGGCCGCGAAGGCGGCCCCGGCCGCCGTCGAGATCGGCAAGGACAGGGCCCCCGCCGGGCCCGCCAGGGACAAGGCGCCGGCCGCCGCCGGCAGGGACAAGGCCCCGGCCCCCGCCGGGGCGGGCGCGTCCGGGGACGCCGCGCAGAAGGGGGAGGGCTGATCCATGCAGCAGGAAGCCGACAACATGGCCAAGACTCTGCTCGACTACCTGGGGCAGCCGCTCGCGGCCCTTCAGGAGTGGCTCTCGCCCTACCTTCCGGGCGACGAGTGGGCGGCCTACCTGGCCTTCGCCTTCTACGTGCTCGTCATCGTCGGGGGGGGGCTGGGCGCAGTCCTGTCCAGGAACCTCATCCGCGCCATGCTCGGGCTGGTCATGACCTTCCTGGGGGTGGCGGGGATGTACCTCCTCCTGGCGAGCCCTTTCCTGGCCTTCATGCAGCTCCTCATATACGTGGGGGCGGTCTGCGTGCTCATCTTCTTCGCCGTGATGCTCACGAGCAACACCGACGGGGGGGAGGAGTCCAGGCTCCCGAGCATACCGGCCCTGGGCTACGGGCTCCTGGCCCTGCTCGCCCCTCTGGCCGTGTTCGGGCCCTTCATCGTCATGTACGCCGGCAGGGTCCAGGTCGAGACGCCCCAGCCGGAAGGCACCGGCCTTCTCGGGGCGGGGCTCCTGAGCTCCTACGTGCTCCCCTTCGAGCTCATCTCCATAATCCTCCTCGTGGCCATGGCCGGAGCCGTCTACCTGGCTTTCCGCGGCTACAACCCGAACAGGGGCGGGCAGAAATGACTACGCTCACCTACTTCCTACTGGCCTCCCTCCTCCTCCTGGCCCTGGGCCTGGCGGGCCTCATCACCAGGAGGACGCTCGTGGGCATGCTCATATCCGTGGAGCTCATGCTCAACGGCGCCGGCCTCTCCATCGTCGCGGCCTACAAGTCCATCCCGGCCGCGGACGGGGTGCTGGGCCAGCTCGCGGCCCTCTTCGTCATGGGCCTGGCGGCCGCCGAGGCGACCCTGGTGCTGGCCATGATCCTCGTGGTCCAGCGCCGCTTCGGGAAGGTCACCTCCGAAGACATCTCCATCCTGAGGTAGAGGGCCATGGTCATCGAAACATCGAAACTTCTCATCCCGCTCCTGGTCACTCTCGTCGCGCCCTTCCTCATCATCGCGCTGGGCGCGAACCAGAACAGGCGGGAGGCGGTCTCCTTCGCGGCGGCCATAGTCACGGCGCTCTTTGTCCTGAGCTTCGCCCCGCAGGTGCTCCACGGGCAGATCCTCCACTACAGGCTGTTCACCCTCCTGCCGGGGGTGACCATCAGCTTCATGATGGACGGGCTGAGCTTCCTGTTCGCCTTCATAGCCCCGTTCCTGTGGATCTTCGCCACCAGCTACAACATCGGCTACATGAGGAGCCTGAAGGAGCACGCGCAGACCCGCTACTACGCCTGCTTCGCCGTGGCCATCTTCGGGGCGGTGGGCGTCGCCACCGCGGCGAACGTGGTCACCCTGTACCTCTTCTACGAGATCATCTCGGTCTTCACCTACCCCCTCGTGTTCCACCACCAGGACGAGGAGGGCTTCACGGGAGGCCGGAAGTACCTGGTCTACCTGGTCGGGACCTCCAAGCTCTTCCTCCTGCCGGCCATGGTGCTCACCTACGTGCTGGCGGGCACCCTGGAGTTCCCCCTGGGCGACGCCGTCCACGGCATCTTCTCCGCCGACGTGATAGCCCAGCACCCGCACCTGGTCCAGCTGACCTACGTCCTCTTCATCGCGGGCCTGGCCAAGGCGGCGCTCATGCCGTTCCACAACTGGCTCCCCTCCGCCATGGTCGCGCCCACGCCCGTGTCCGCGCTCCTCCACGCGGTGGCCGTCGTGAAGGCGGGCGTCTACTCGGTCTCGAGGATAATCCTCTCCGGCTTCGGCACGGAGCCCATGGCCCAGCTGGGGCTCTCGCTCCCCACCGCCTACCTGGCCGCCTTCACCATCGTGATGGCCTCCTTCATAGCCCTCACCAAGGACGACATAAAGGCGAGGCTGGCCTACTCGACGGTGAGCCAGCTCTCCTACGTCATCATAGGGGTCGCCCTGGTCGCCCCCGAGGCGGTGCAGGGCGGGCTCATGCACATCGGCCACCACGCGTTCTCCAAGATCACGCTCTTCTTCGGGGCCGGGGCCATCTACGTCTCGAGCCACCTGAAGTCCATAGAGAAGATGAAGGGGCTGGGCCGGCGCATGCCCTGGACCTTCGGGGCCTTCGGCATAGCGTCCCTCTCCATGATAGGCATGCCGCCGGTCTGCGGGTTCGTGTCCAAGTGGTACCTGGTGAACGGGGCTCTCGACCAGGGGCAGCTGATACTCCTCGTGGCCCTGCTCCTCTCCACCGCGCTGAACGCCGGCTATTTCGTGCCCATCTTTTACAAGGCCTTCTTCATGGCCCCGGACCCGGACGCGAACATCGAGCAGTACCGCGAGGCGCCGCTCTCGATGGTCGTCCCGCTGGTGTTCACCAGCGCGGTCTCCGTGGTCCTGGGCCTCTTCCCGCAGATTTTCTTGAACTTCATCAAGACATTCGGCCATTTCGACTAGGAGTCATCATGCCGGACAATCAGGAACAGGCGGGTGCCCTCGGGAGGTTCCTCGCCGCCCAGCTGACCCCGGAGAGGATCCGGACCTGGCGCATCATATTCTTTCTGGCGCTCGCGGTGACCGCCCTGTTGAACCTGGTCATTACCAACCACGAGCCCCATTTCGGCCTGGACCGCTACCCCTTCTTCTGGCCCGTCTTCGGGCTGGTCGTGGGCACCGCCATGGTCTTCCTGGTGAAGAAGATCGTGCAGCCGCTCATAAAGAGGCCGGAGGACCATTATGGAGACATCTAGCTTCTACCACCCCTCCATAGCCTTCCTCATGACGGCGGTGGTGCTCCCCTTCCTCCCCGGGATGCGCCGCTGGAAGTGGCTGCTCCTCATAGCCCCCCTGGCCGCCATCTACGGGGCCTTCACGAACCAGCCCGGCGACCACCTGACTCTCTCCTGGCTGGGGCAGACCCTGAGCTTCGGGCACGTCGACAGGCTGTCGCTCATCTTCGCCCAGGTCTTCGCCGTGATGAGCCTGGCCGGCATCCTGTACGCGCTCCACGTGGACGACCGCGGCCAGCACGTGGCGGCCGTCCTCTACGTGGCGGGCGGGTTCGGGTGCGTGTTCGCGGGCGACTACCTGACCCTGTTCGCGTTCTGGGAGCTCATGAGCATAGGCTCCACCTTCCTCGTGATGCTGAACCGCACCCGCGAGTCGGTGCTGGCGAGCTTCAGGTACTTCCTTTACCACACGGTGGGCGGCCTGTTCCTCCTGGGCGGCCTGCTCCTGAGGTACAAGGCGACCGGGTCCTTCGAGTTCGGGCCCATCGACCCGTCCACCGCCCAGCCCTACGACTTCCTCATCCTGGCCGGGTTCTGCGTGAACGCGGCGGTCGTGCCCCTCCACGCCTGGCTGCCCGACGCCTACCCCCGCGGGACCGTCACTGGCTCGGTCTTCATGTGCGCCTACACGACCAAGACCGCGGTCTACGTCCTGGCCAGGGCATTCCCCGGCTGGGAGATCCTGGCCATCGCCGGCACGGTCATGGCGGTCTACGGCGTCCTCTACGCCTCCATGGAGAACAACGCCAGGAGGATACTGAGCTACCACATAGTCTCCCAGGTCGGCTACATGGTGGCGGGCATCGGCGTCGGCACGGCGATAGCCGTGAACGGCGCCTCCGCCCACGCCTACGCCCACATCCTTTACAAGGGCCTCCTCTTCATGGGCGCGGGCGCGGTCCTCTACGCGGCCGGCACCCAGAAGCTCGACGAGCTGGGCGGGCTGGCAGCCAGGATGCCCTGGGTCATGGTCTGCTACATGGTGGCGGCGCTCTCCATCTCCGGCATGCCCCTCTTCAACGGCTTCGTCTCGAAGAACATGACCATATTCGGCGCGGCCGAGGCCCACCAGACCTTCGTTGCCATGGGCCTCGAGATAGCCGCGGTGGGGACATTCGTGTCGGTGGGCCTGAAGCTGCCCTACTTCGCGTTCTGGGGGGGCAAGCAGACGGACTGGAAGAGGGACCTGAAGCCCATACCCTGCAACATGTACGTCGGCATGGGCCTCCTCTCCGTGCTCTGCATAGCCCAGGGCGTCTGCCCGTCGCTTCTGTACAACTACCTCCCCTTCCCCGAGGCCGTCCACCATTACGCGCCCTGGACCGCGTGGCACGTGCTCCAGGCCTGCATGATCCTGGGCTTCTCGGGCCTGGCCTTCTACGTGATGCGCCGCGTGATAACCCCGCACAAGGCCCTGAACCTGGACTTCGACTGGTTCTACCGCCTCGTGGGCACGGCGCTCTACACCGTCATATCCCGCCCCGCGGCCTGGCTCGACTCCGTCTGGACCGACGTCTGGAACGTCCTGGGGCTCCGCGGCCTCATGGGCACCGCCTTCGGCTCCACGGTCTTCGACAGGCACGTGATCGACGGCATCGTCGACAACACGGCCTACGGCACCCGCGGCGTGGGGGCGATCGGCGCCCTTCTCCAGAACGGCAGGCTCCAGTACTACCTGGGGCTCATGACCGTCCTGGCGCTGGGCATATTCGCCCTGTACTTCTACGGGCTGTCCTGAGTCCCGGGGGCCTCCGGCCCCCCCCGGGCCGCCTGGATCCCCGCACCCCTGCCTCCGGGCCCCGGCCCGCCGGCCCCGAGCCGCAAGGCTCCCCCGCCGACCCTGCCTCCGGGCACCTGCCCTCCGGCCTCCGGGCCTCCAGGCTCCTCCGGGCCTCCCCGGGCCGCCAGGCTCCTCCGGGCCTCCCCGAGCCGCCAGGCTCCTCCGGGCCCCCTGCCTCACTGCTCCCGCCGCTCCGGGCGCCCGCGGTCACGGGAGCCCGGAGTTCCCGGCTCACAGAGCCCGGAAGGCCCGGCACTGCCGGACCGCCAGACCGGGCGGCCCCCCGCCCGGGGGGGCGCGGCCCGCCCGCGGGGCAGGCCCCTCGCTCCAACACCAAACGCTTCATCCGGAAGTTCCATATGACTGGCACATGCCCATACCCGGTCCTCACGGTCCTCACCTTCTGGCCCCTGCTCGCCGCCTTCGTGGTGGGCTTCCTGCCGAAGGACTCGCAGGTGAGGATAGCCACACTGGTCGCCTCCCTCGTAGAGATTGTCCTGGCCTATCCTCTCCTGGCCTTCAGGAACGTCCCGGGCTTCCAGTTCCTGGAAAGCGTGCCCTGGGCCCCGGACTGGGGGCTCACGTACATGATGGGGGTCGACGGCATCAGCATCATGATGATCTGGCTGTCCGTCTTCACGCTCCCCGTCTGCGTGCTCTGCTCCTGGACGTACATCGGCAAGAGGATCAAGGAGTTCCACGTCTGCCTGCTCCTGATGACCACGGCCTGCGTGGGGGTCTTCGCGGCTCTGGACACGGTCCTCTTCTACGTGTTCTGGGAGGCGCTCCTGATCCCCATGTACCTCATGATCGCCATCTGGGGCGGGGACGAGAAGCGCTACGCGTCCATCAAGTTCTTCCTGTACACGCTGGCGGGCTCCACGGTGCTCCTGGTGGCCATCGTGGCCCTGAGGATCCAGGGCGGGACCTTCTCCATACCCGAGCTCATGAAGGCGGACTTCAGCTTCCGTTTCCAGTACTGGGTGTTCCTGGCGTTCTTCCTGGCCTTCGCCATCAAGGTCCCGATGTTCCCGTTCCACACCTGGCTCCCGGCGGCCCACGTCCAGGCGCCATCGGCCGGGTCGGTCATCCTGGCGGCGGTGCTCCTCAAGATGGGGACCTACGGCTTCCTGCGCTTCTCCCTCCCCATGACGCCTTCCGCGAGCGAGCACTTCGCGCCGCTCATGATAGCCATCTCGATAGCCTCCATACTTTACGGGGGCCTGGTCGCCCTGGGCCAGACCGACATCAAGAAGCTCATCGCGTACTCGTCCGTCGCCCACATGGGCTTCGTGACCCTGGGCATCTTCCTCTTCTCCAGGGAGGGGGTCCAGGGGGCCATCTTCCAGATGCTGAACCACGGCATCATAACGGGGGCGCTCTTCTGCATGGTCGGCGCCGTCTACGAGAGGTCGCACAGCCGGGACATTTCCAAGAACCTCGGCCTGGGCAAGTACCTGCCGTACTTCATGCTCTTCTGGGGCCTGTTCGGGTTCGCCTCCTTCGGCTTCCCCGGCACCAACGGCTTCGTGGGCGAGCTCCTCATCCTGGCGGCCGCCTTCAAGTTCAAGACAATAATCGGCATCCTCTGCATTCCGGGGGCGCTCCTGGCCGCGGCGTACATCTTCAAGGTCACGCTGAAGATGGCCTGGGGCGAGCCGACCTCGGTCACGGGCCCCGCCTGGTACGACCTGAACGCGAAGGAGTGGGTCTACCTGGTCGTGCCCGCCCTTCTGGTCATCTACCTGGGCCTGGCTCCGACTGGCCTGCTCAACGTCATAACCCCCGCCATAGACGACAACCTGGCGAGCTTCGACGCCCGGAAGGGGCTCGTGAGCGAGACTGCCACCGCCGACGCCGGGACGCTCCCCGCGTCCGTCACGCATCCCGCGGGCGATCCCGCGGTCCCGCCTTATCCGGCGGGTCAGCCGGGCGCCTCCGCCCCGTCCCATTCCCTGGGCCAGCCGGACTACTCCAGCCCGCCGAGCCCCCAGGGATCGCCGTATTACCCCGGCCCGCCGGATCCCGGCGGCGAGTCCGGCTTCACGGGCCGGCCGGATCCTGACGGCGAGGCGGGAGCCGCTCCCGGCGCCTCCTGGGACGACGTGCCCGGGGCCTCCTGGGACGACGTGCCCGGGGACACGCCCGGACCCCAGTCTGACTCCTCCGGCGCGGCGCCAGCGGCGCCGGCCGATCTTCCCGATGGCTTCGGTCGCGCCGTCCTGTCCGGTGATCCCGGCACGGCGGGGGCCGGGCCTGCCACCTCTCCCGGGGCCGGCGCCCCGGGGCTTTCCCTGAGCGCCGCGAGGGGGGCCGACTACAATGGGTGAGCTCAACTTCAGTTTCTCGTACATCTGGCCGGAGACCCTCTTCTTCGTCCTGGTGCTCTACCTCTTCGCGGCGGCCCTCCTGGAGAAGAAGTTCCCGGCCCTGGCCGGGAACGCGTCCATGGCGGTCTGCCCGGTCATGGGGCTCCTGGCTGCCGCCTCGGCAGGATGCGCCTTCCATGCCGACACCTACATGTTCTTCGGCAGCTACAGGGTCGACGGGCTCTCGCAGTTCTTCAAGATCCTGATAGGCGTGGGCTTCGCCTTCGCGGCCCTGAACGCCATGCGCCAGCCCACGCTCCGCACCGAGAAGAGGGTGGACTACTTCCTCTTCCTGGCCATGAGCGCCTGGGGCCTGAACCTGCTCTCGTCCGCCGCCGAGCTGGTCACGATCTACCTGGCCCTCGAGCTCTCGTCGTACTCGCTCTACATCCTCATCCCCGTGAGGAGCCACTCCAAGGAGGCTTCCGAGGCGGGGCTGAAATACATCCTCTTCGGGGCCGCGGCCACCGCGGTGGCCCTCTACGGCCTCTCCTGGATAGTGGTGGACCAGCAGACCACCTACATCAGCGCCCTGGCGGCCAAGTCCTGGTCCCTGGCCGAGTCGCCGCTGGCAGCGATGGGCCTGGCCTGCTTCCTGGGCGGCCTCTTCTTCAAGCTGGCCCTGTTCCCCTTCCACTTCTGGTGCCCGGACGTTTACCAGGGGGCCTCCAACGAGACCGCGGCCTTCGCGGCGACCCTCCCGAAGCTCGGGGCCATCATAGTCCTCATCAGGCTCTGCGCGATGCTGAAGCCGGAGCTCGAGGTGACGGGGATCCTGGCGCTCCTCGCCGCGGCCTCCGTGACCTACGGCAACCTCTGCGCCCTCGCCCAGAAGGACCTGAAGCGGATGCTGGGCTTCTCCTCGGTGGCGCACGCGGGCTACATCCTCTGCGGGCTCTGCGCCGGCACGGCGGAAGGCCTGGCTGCCGCGGCCTTCTACGCCATGGCCTACCTGTTCATGAACCTCCTGTGCTTCTGGGTCATAGCCCGGGTGGCCCAGGACGGACGTAACCTCACCTACGACGACCTGAACGGCCTTTCCGCCCGCTCGCCCGTGCTGGCGCTGTGCCTGGCGGCGGCGGCCTTCTCGCTGGTCTCGCTCCCGCCCACTGTGGGCTTCATCGGCAAGCTCTGGCTCATCACCGCCCTGTGGGGCCACGGCTACGACTGGCTGGTCATAGTCGTCTGCGTCAACTCCGCCATAGCCATCTTCTACTACCTGTCGCTGGTGCGGCATGCCTACACCGAGGATCCCCAGGGCACGGTGCCCGAGGGCGCGCCCGCCGGGACCCTTCCCGGCCCGATAGCGCTCGCCGACAACGGCGCCCTGAGCCAGGTGGGCGCGCTGGCCCTGGGCGTTCTGGTCGTCCTTCTGGGCGTCCTGCCCGGGCCCGTCTACAGCGCCGTGCTCGCGGCGTCAAGGACGCTCCTGCAGCTTCAGTAGCCCGTACTCCGGGCCCGGCGGCGGCAGCCGCCCGGCCCGCCACAGTCTTCAGAGAGGGGGAGGTCCCGCGGCCTCCCCCTCTCTTCGTTCCTGGGCCGGACTTCCGAGCCCGAGCGTCCGTCGTCCTGGCCCAGGCTGCCGATGTCCGTCTTCGGGTTTCGGTCGTCCGGGTTCAGCCTGCAGCCGTCGGGCGTCCTGAGTCCGGACGGGAGACCTGCGGCACCATGTCGCTTAAGCTGGCCCTCGCTGGATCCCGGAGACCCGGTCGCGCACGGGCCCGGGACCGGGAGCGAACCTGCACCCTCATGCAGCCAGGCGGCACCCCGGCCCATGAAAGCCGCACCTTGCAACACGGTTGCATGTCGCGGCGTCCCCGGTGCCGAGGCCCCGAAAACTCCTTCGCGACAGACCCGGAGCGGGAGTCCGGGGGGAGGCGGGCCGAGGGGATGATGGGTTCCGGAAAGGGCCTGTGTCAGG
>JAISFP010000241.1 GCA_031263525.1 Deltaproteobacteria bacterium
AGGGATGCGGAGGAATGGGGAGGGACGCGGAGGAATGGGGAGGGACGCGGGGGAAGGGGGAGGGACGCGGGGGAAGGGGGAGGGACGCGGAGGAAGGGGGAGGGATGCGGAGGAATGGGGAGGAATGCGGAGGGATGCGGAGGAAGGGGGAGGGATGCGGAGGGAGGGGGAGGGATGCGGAGGAAGGGGGAGGAATGCGGAGGAAGGGGGAGGGATGCGGAGGAAGGGGGAGAGAGGGGGAGGAAAAGGTAGCGGAACTGTGCGGAAGAGAACATGAAGGAGAAGAAGGGGGGCGGAAGGTCTCGCGGAGGGCGGAACTGGAAGGAGGGCGAATAAAAGAAAGGGGCGGCCGGGGGCCGCCCCTTTCTCTTTCTGGGAATTTCAGAGGAATCGAAAGGAGAGGAGGGAGGGCTAGGCCTTCTTCGCGAAGGGCGGGGGCAGGGCGATGGCCAGGCCCAGCTCCACCAGGCGGCCCAGCTCGGCCTCGTCCACGGAGAAGACGATGTTGGTGAGCGCGAGCTTGAAGGACTTCACGGAGGCGTCCGCCTTGTAGCCCGCCTCCTTGCGGTTCACCTTCTTCTTCACGATGGAGAGCCCGATGCCGCTGTCGTCCGGGTAGCTCACGTAGGCCTTGATGTGGCCTATCATGTACTTGGACTCGCGGAGGATCTCCGCCAGCTGGGTCATGAAGAGCTCGAGGCTCGCGGTGACGAGCTCGGCCTTCACGCCCTCCGGGGGAACGACGACGTAGTCCCGCTCGAAGGAGACGATGGAGGCGGACTCCGTCTCCTCGCTGTGCTCGTGGTCGTGGTCGTCGTGGTCGTGGTGGTGCCCGTGCCCGTGGTCGTCGTGGTGCCCGTGGCCGTGATCGTCGTCGTGGTCGTCGTCGTCGTGGTCGTGGTCGCAGGGGCCATGGGTGTGGACGTGGATGTGGATATGCACCTCGGAGTCGCACTCGTGACGGTGGTCGTGGCAGGAGCCCTTGGAGCCGTGCCCCTTCTCGTCTCCGTGCCCGTGCCCGTGCCCGTGGTCGTGGTGGTCGTGCCCGTGTCCGTGGTCGTGCTTCTCGGCTCCGTGACCGTGCCCGTGCCCGTGGTGGTCGTGCTTCGCGGGGGCGTGGGCGTGGGTGTCGAGCTTCTCGGCTCCGTGGTCGTGGCCGTGCGCGGGGGCGGGCTTCTCCTCGGCGTGGGAGTGCCCGTGTGCGGTGCGGTGGGCGCCGGCCTCGGCCGGCCCCTTCTTGTCGTCATGAGGCATTGACGATGACCTCCTGCCAGACGTTGTCCAGCATGTCGCGCGAGGCGGCGATCTTCACCAGCGGGCTCTCGGAGTTGATGTCCTTCACGTCGTTCTCGATCACCTTGAGCTCGTCGTCCTCGACGGAGTCGATCTTGTTGATGAGGATGAGGTCGGCCCTCTCCACCTGGGCGGAGATGAGGATGGGGATGGAGTCGTAGAGCTCCTCCCACCGCTCCGCGTCCACCACCACCACCGACATGGGCGCGGCCGACGGGATGGCGCGCTCGATGGTGTCGGCTATGGTCTGGTGGGCGAGCCCGGTGGCCTCGATGAGGATCCAGGAGGGCTTTATGGACTCCTGGATCTCCTGGAGGGCCCGGACGAGCTCGCCCGAGAGGGTGCAGCAGATGCACCCGCTCGTCAGATCCCTCGTCTCGAAGGAGGACCCCGACAGGAGCTTGCCGTCCACGTTGACGTCCCCTATCTCGTTCTCGATGATGACCACCTTGCCCCCGCCGCCTTCGGTCGTGCGGGCGAGGTACTCGGCCAGGTTCAGAAGCACCGTCGTCTTCCCGGATCCCAGGAAGCCGGTGAAAAGGATTATCCGCATATGGTCTCCCTAGTGTTCCTCGGGGGGGGATCCCCGGGGCCTGCCCCATGCAACAATATAATATAGCCTCAGGGTCTGGATTGCAAGGGGTTTTCGGCCCTTTGGGCCCGGGAGGCCTTGAAGCCCCCCCCGGGAGCGCCGGGGCCGGGCCCCGGCACGGCCGGCGCCCCGCCGTCCATACGGACGGTTCAAGCATTAAGCATTCTACCTTAATCTAGGCATTTGCCGAAATCGATTTGCCCTGGCTCCCTGGGGTGGCCGGACGCTCGCAGTCCCGGCGAGTCAGGAGTCCCGATCGCCGGCCCCTGAGCACGGTCAATTCGCCTGGCCGCGGGGCATGATAGCATTTCACGTGAAGGGGCGGACCCCCGCCGGGAGGTTGCGGACCGGCCGGGACCCCTACGGTCTGGGGACTGGGTTCCCCAGCCTCGTGCCAGGGGCGGCCCGGAAGCCGGAATATCTCTCCGCCGGCGTCCCGGTCGCCTGGCGCGGGCGGGAGCCCGGCCTCGGTTCCGGCTCCCGCCCTTCTGCCCTGCCGTCCGGCCTGCCACGCACCGGACCGAGCCGGCCTTCCCGTCCGTCCCGCAACTACGTAGACCGGCCCCGATGTCGGGCCAGAATCCCTTCTCTGTCCGTCCCCCATTCGTAGGACGATGCCCTCCTGTCGAGTTAGTCAGCTTCATGGAGCGCCTTCCCCATGGACCAGCCACTTCATACGCACGGCCCTTCCGACGGATACGCTATTCAGGTTCGGCCCCCGTTCTCCTTCGGCCCGTCTCCCTCCCAGGAGATCCGTTTCCCTGGCCAGGCGACCTTCTTCTCAAGCCGGGAGACAAGCTTCCCAGCCCAGGAGACCCGCTTCCCTGCCCAGGCGACCTACTTCTCAAGCCGGGAGACCAGCTTCCCAGCCCAGGAGACCCTCGCAGGACACTGCAAATTTGCGGTCAGTCCGCAGCAGCTCAGTTGTCAGGGCGTCCGAGCCAGGACGTTTCCGGGCTACTCGGGCCCCACCCCTCGCCCCGGAGTATCAGGGGCAGGTTCAGTCGCCCTGTCATACAGCTGGCAGCGTTAGCCTGTGTCCGTGCGGCAGCCCGTTGTCTGGCCCTATAGCTGTCTCGCGCCTGCCTCCGGACTCCTCACAGGCACACTTCGCCTCTGGCTCCAGTCCTTCGCATCCGCCACTCCCCACTTGAACTGATGGCGCGAGGTGACGAGCTACGTTGACGCTGTCATTGCCAGGGTCAGGGTCAGGGGACGGACATCGGCCAGCAAAGATTTGCTCCGGGTCCACCTGGCGGCGCTCGGGGCGTCTCACGCCCGCCTCCACTCCGTGCGGCGGCGACATCCTCCGACCACGCCGCCGAATCAAGGCGGCTGGGCCATTCAGCGCGAAGCCCCAGTGTCGCGCTTGCTCCCGCAACCTCCCCCGGACGAGTTAAGCCCGGGCCGCCTCCCCCAGGACCGCCGCCGAGTCAAGGCGGCGGTCTCATCATCATGAGGCAGATGGATGCCAAGAGAGTGAGCTCCGGTGCGGCTCTGCCGGAGGGGGAACTGACTTCCCTGGATTTTACCGATGCTCCAGACACGATCCAGGACTTCCCTCTAGGTGGTGCCGGAGTGTTAAAATTTTATAATATTATCCCGGAAATCAAATCTGGTCCTCATGTATCTGTTTCACGGCAAGATTGTGAAATGATAAAGACAGGAGCGGGAGGGATTTGGGCCTGGGTTGAGGCAGGCAGGTGCAAGGGGCGAGAGGGCTTTGGGGAGGGGCGAGTACTGAATGGGTGAGAGCTTTGGGGGAAGGGTTAGGTCAGGAGGGGGAGAGCAGGGCCAGTTTCACGGCCTAGCTCTCCGTGAAGAGTAACCCTGGAGCCAGATCTAATTTCCGATGTAATAATTGATGAAATTAGGTAGTGAAGGATAAATTTATGTTAACAATCTTGATATGCTAAAATCAAAAGCATGATAAGATAATTTTAATTGTGAATCAAGTGTGAGAAATTGTCTTTGAAGGCTATAAGGTGATTAGCTATCTGGCTAAATTTTTTGTCATTGTGTGTTCTAATTTTTGCCCGCCACGTACCCTAACTCTATCAACCTTATAAGCACCTTCGCCTCTAGGAAAGAGCGGTTGGTTCCTGATTACCCATGTGAGATGGATATAGATGTAATACTCACCATCCGGGATTCCGTTAAAAACGGCATGGCTAGTTGTATCACAAACTGCTGTTCTGACATATTCTCGAAAACGGGCATAATCTTCAGATTCTGCAACTTCTAAGTGAGAAACTGTGAATAATAGGCGAAGTCACCTCCATCTTCAGAATTAAACCAATTTTTCATTATAGACTTGCTATAATCTGTCACAGGCCATAGTTCGACAGGAGAGGCAGTACACAGAAATATATCTCCGCTTTCTTTTCTAAAATATGCAGTGACATCTATTGTGTTGTTGCCTGGTTGTTGAGAATATGCGGCATCAATTATTTCAAAAGGAGAGTGAACTTGAGCAACCTTACCGCACGCAATGAATGTTGTGAAGACGAGGCAAACTATTGAAAACAGGAGCATGCGTCGCATAATGACACCTTCTCAGTCAGAGGAGTTTTGGTAGACTTTGATCATTTGTTAACATTAGCATTATGCTCACGGTTGGATCAAGGGATGTATAGTAAAATTTGTTATGCCATACACAATAAATGGTATATTCACCATCCAAACTGATAATTTATTTGATGTTGTAAAGAATGCATAGGTCGATCCCCCAATGTGCGACCGCAGATATCGGCCAGATTATTCGATAAAGATATAACCGATACCTAACAATCTTATCAATATGGTACTCGCCGATAGTTCTTACTAGACAAAGAACTGTCATTATGATTAATGCAGTTTGCTAAGATAAAAATTAATTTCATAGTATATCTAAGTATAATAAGATTATCCAGAATTTTTGTTGATATCAGTTTAAAATTATTTCGGAAGTATTCTAAAATGTGATCTTTAAATTATATTCGTAATGTTCAACTGTTTAAGATCCATTATTTCCACAAGATGGATGAAATCATGAAAATGTTAATTAATATTTTTAAATTTTGATATTAAAATTCCATAAGAAATGAATAATTTTAAGCAAAATTACTATTGAATCACAATTTATGAAAAAAAGTTTATGAAATTATTAAGGGTATGGATTTAAAAGTGAACATTGTTTCAGGTGTCAGATTAGATTGGCGAAGTTTAATGAATTGCTATATAGCATCAGAGACTTCCAGCTTATGATTTCTGTGAAATATGTTAGAATTAAATGTGCATTTCTGACGTTATCGATACGGAATATATCATAGTATTACGCTTCCGGATAAATATTAGAAAATGTTGAAAGATATTCCCACATTATGGGAGCAAGTCATGGCAAAGAGATACCAGATTTGGGGTCTTGCACTGATTTCTCACACCTGGAACGATAGCCCAAATTATAACATTTAACCGAACTCGTAATATATTTAAGTAAAATTCCTATCTTAAAAGCTAACGCTAAACTGTTATTATAGGCAAGTAAAAAAAATGTGTTAACTATGTTGCCCATAATTTGTATATTATGTAAATTTAAATTTATAAGGAACAGTCAGTTTATCTTCAACAGTTAAGACAAAAATTGCGAGGTCAGAAAAATTTAAATATTTTTATTGTATGGGTTTATCCCTTGTCATCGTGTGATTCAGCGTTTGTCCGCCGCTGACCTTAACGCGATCAAACATAACCGCGCCGTAATAGGTCACTTCTGAAAATCTGCCATAACCTGTAGCCCAATACCAGTAAATATCGGTAAACACGTAATATTCACCATCGCTGATTTCTGTGAATATGGCATGGCTGTCCTTGTTGCAGTCAATTTTCTTCACATACTCACGGAAATGCTTATAGTCTGCTGATGATCCGACATGTGGACGCTGATATGAGTTCCTATAATAAAAATCACCGCCATTCTCTGATCCGATCAAATCAGCGACAAGTGACCTGCTGAAATCAGTCACTGGCCAAAGTTCTATCGAATAACCGCGGTTGCACCGTATTATTTCACCGTCCAGCAACTTGAGATAGGCGGTGATATCTAACGTATTGTTGCCGTTGTTCCGAACATATTCGGCGTCTGCCGCAACGAACGGCACACGGGGCTCAGTGACCTTGGCATGTACACAGGCCACGCAGAATGCCATAATCAGAGAAATCGAAATACACAGGGATATACGCCTCATGGCGATGCCTCACCCTTTCCTGTGGCTATGGGTTTATGGGAACAATGGTGCATGGGGACAATTTTCAAGGTGCCAAAGGGCAATGGAGATAGCTGGGGAACCATTGCCCTGTGATTTAACTTAGCATCTTGCCGCGGTCCCCGTCAACAGTTGCACTGCAAGGCCTATGGTCGAATTTTTTGAACAGGGCACCTTAAGAGTTACTCTTCATGTCCCGAGAGAAGAAGGTTGCGCCGGATGTCCCGAAAGAAGGCGGTACCGCCGAAAGCGGTCGGCTTCCCGCCGTCTGCTCCCGGATTCCCCCGCCGCCGGGCCGTTTCGGGATTCCTGTCGGCAAGGACATGCGAGCGGCGTTTTCAAAGTCCCGGACTGTGGTAGAATTGGCCCGTGCCCCTGTAATGTCCCAACGTCTTCCCGCTTGCGGCAAGGGAAAGGACCCGCGCCTCCCGGCCGCCTTCCCGGAAGCTCCCCCGAGGTGACTTATGCCTGACGCCCCAGCCGTTCATAAGAGTGCCGGTTTCCTCCGCCGGCCTGTCCCGGCGCACGGCGCTCCGTGGCTCCAGGCAACGGGCAACCTGTCTGGCGTCTTTCTTGCGATGTCTGGCATCTTTCTTGCAAGCGCCTGTCTTCTCGCGGGGGCCATCGTCCTGACGGCAGCGGCCCCTCCGGCCCTGGCCCAGGGGAAGCAGCTGGGACAGGGGCAGGCCCTGCCGCAGCCGCCTCCCTTCCCGGATTCGGGCACGTCCAACAGCCTGGGTATGCGCTTCGTGCTGATCCCTTCCGGGAGCTTCATGATGGGGGCGGGCCCGACCTTCCAGGGACAGTCCGACTACGAGCGGCCCAGCCACCGCGTGACGATCACCAGGTCCTTCCACATGTCCGTCACCCCGGTGACACAGGCGCAGTGGGCCGCCCTCACGGGCTCCTCGCCCTCGATGTTCAAGGGGGCGGACAAGCCGGTCGAAAACGTCTCCCACAACGACATAGTCCAGTTCGTGGCGCAGCTTAACGCCAGGGAGGGCCGCGAGAACTACCGCCTCCCCACGGAGGCCGAGTGGGAGTACGCGGCCCTGGCCGGCTCCACCGCCCGCTACTGCTTCGGGGACGGGGAGATGGATCTGGAGCGGTACGCCTGGTACAACGCCGATCACCTGAAGGGCGCCCGCGAGGGCGGGACGCACCCGGTGGCAACCAAGGCCGCCAACGCCTGGGGGCTCCACGACGTTCACGGGAACGTCTTCGAGTGGACTTCCGACTGGTTCGGGGAGGGCTACTACGCGAAGTCCCCCAGAAACGATCCCAGGGGACCCTCCTCGGGGACCGCGCGGGTGACCAGGGGCGGCAGCTGGGGAAGCGACTCCTGGTTCTGCCAGGCCGCCGCCCGCAACAGCGAGGCCCCGGACCAGAGAAGCATGTACACGGGCTTCAGGCTCGTGAGGATTCTCCAGTGACCGCGGCTGCCTTGAACTGGTCGGCCTTGAACGAAGGAGAATCAACATGCAGCGGGATCTGCGGGCACACAGTCTGATTTCAAGGATGACATGCTGACATTTTTCCAGATAATCCGCGTTCCGACATTCTGGAGGCCGGACGTCCCGGCTCTCCGGTGGCCCATCCTGCATATTGCCCTGCGGCCTGGGCGTCCCGACCGGCCAAGTCCCGGGCGACCGCGGCTTTCCGGCTAACATCCCGATAATTTTCTGACAGGACATGAAATCATGTCAGTCTTGACACGGCCACGGACTCAGGGCACGCCGCAGCCCACGGCTGACTTGACGCATTTCCAAAAATTTAGTTTCCGGAAGCGTGCATAGGCAGTCGCGCCGCTGTTTCCGACGTGTATAAGGATTAACTTTAGACAACTTGCGGACAAGTTGCCGAACCATGTCCTGTGAGACGTGTCTGGCATAAATTAATCGGACGGCGACAGATACAGGAGCCAGGAGCCAGGAACCAGGAGCCAGGAACCAGGAGCCAGGAACCAGGGAACAGATATCAAGAATTAAGGAACAACGAACTGCAGGACAGACCCTGAACTTGCAACGGAAAATTTCTCTGTTCACGATGAACAAGGCGCAGGCATGGAACTTGGGAACGAAGATGGCTGATGTCGCTAATACCGATAAAAGGGAGATAATTTTTTTACAATATCCATAATCTAATGCCATGTGAGATAATATTTTGATTATTAATTTTATATTTATTTCAATTTTGTTTAAGCATGTCACTGTTTTCGGCAAATCACGACAAGAAAGAAATATTGACAAGGCTCAAAGTTAAAAATTTCCTGCCATTTGCTCAAAATTTTAAGAGACGAAACTTTATGCTACCTATAGATAATTTTGTATATATTTATTCCATTATATGGTTGCTTGTAAAGACATTATTCCAGGATGTTAAGCCCGCCGAAGCACAGTCACCTTGTAAGGCATTCTCCGTCTGTAGGCGAACTTGTCAGCGTCTGTCCGGCGCCCTTGCCAGCGGCCGTCCTATGTCCTTGGAAACGGTGTCGCTGCCGGGAGGCACAACCCTCCCTGGAGGGTGATGATGTGTATTTCTACATCATGATGTGTATTTCTGCAACATCATGATGTGTTGACCTGGGTTGGAAGCATTTTTATTATGTTGTTCGTTTTGCCTTGCCGGAAACGAGTCTTCGGGGCGGAATCGTCACCGAAACGCGGCTGTCTGTACCTCGGACGCCGCTTTCCGTAAAGGATGGTTTTTCTTCGGACCTTGCCTGATGCCGGAACGGCCGGCAGCATCCGTCTCTGAGCGTCTCCGCTGGCTTCAGCTGTCAGTCTTGATTGCTGTCGGTCGGCTTTGCCTAGCCATTCGATCCCCGCCGACGTATGCCGTACCCGGGCAGTGCTGAGGGCGGCCCGGAAACGTAAGCGCTCGGGTGATGACGGCCCCGAGCCGGCCCTGACGTGCCGGAGGGCTGCCCCGAGCCGGAACCAGACGTGCTGGAGGGCGGTCCCGAGGCAGCATCAGCCGCGCGGGGTGAAGGCGGTCTCGAGCCTGAATCAGCCCGGTCGGGAGGCTGATCCCCTTGCGGCGCTTCACTTTCGTATGCCCCACTTGACGGGGCGGCTCCCTGGGGATAGACTTGTCACAAGCTATTTTTGCGTTCGGCCTTTGCCGGCAGTTGAGGCTAAAGGACGCGCCATCGGGCGTCATGGATGGGGGAATCCGGGCACGGAAGATTCCCGCGAGAGGGGGGAGACGGTCTTTAATGGCGGACAGTGACGTGCCGTACGAGCACACGGAGGAAGATATAGAAATTCTTGAGCGCTGGGCGTCGGGTGTGGCGCCCGAGAAAGCCCTCGTTACGCGCTCCGGCATTGTTCTCATGACCATGGGTCTCGTCTCCCGCTCGGAGATAGCGTCCAAGTTCGGCGTCAGCCTCTCCGAAATCGACCACTGGTGGAAACTCTTCCGTACCCGCGGGCCGGACGGCCTTCGCGATCGGCAGTGGTTCGTTCAGCCGAAGCTCCCGAGCCAGCTCAGGAGCAAGGGACCCGTAAAGATACAGCGTCTCGGCATGAGTCCGGCTCCTACGGACGGTGGGGGGGCCGAGGCCGAGGAGGGCAAGAAGAAGCCGTCGGCTCCGGTCGGCCGGAAGCCGGCACGGACGAAGCCCCCGCGGCCCGCTGACCCTGAGGGCCAGGGGGCGGCACTGGCGGAGCCCCGGCAGCAAGGAGACCCGGAGAGCCAGAGACCCGCTGCCCCGGAGGACCGGGAGTCGGACTGGACGGAGCTCCCGTGGCCCGAGGACCCGGAGAGCCAGGAGCCTTCTGTCCCGGCGAGCAGGTGGTCGGAATGGCGGCCGTCCCAGCGGCCAGCTCCCCCTCCCAAAATGATGCCGACATGGACGGAGCACCGGCAGCCAGCCGACCTGAAGTTCCCGAAGCCAGCGGCCCAGGCTGGCCAGGGTTCGGCAGGGCCGCCCGCGGTCCCGGATGCTCCGAAGTCCTCGGCCACGGCGGGCCAGGGATCGCCAGGTACGGAGCCCCGGCGGCAAGCAGAGCTGGAGATTCCGCAGCCTGCGGACCAGGGGGCGACAGGGACGCGCACGGTCTCGGAGGTAGCGAATCCCCCGGCCCCGGCTGACCAGGAGTCGGCAAGGACTGCTCCCCCGCTGCCTGAGGTCCCGGAGAACCCGAAACCAGCGGCCCCGGTGCGCCAGAGGGGGGCTTGGAGGCCGTCCCGGCAGCCTGTGCCCCCGACGGGGCAGGGGTCGGCATGGCCGCCCCCGGTCCCGGATGGCCCGAAGCCCGCGCCAACGGCCGGCCGGGGGGCGGCAAGGACGGAGCCCCAGCAGCCTGCGGCCACTGAGAACCCGAACCCAGCGGCCCCGGTTCGCCAGAGGGGGGCTTGGAGGCCGTCCCAGCAGCCTGCGGCCACTGCGGGCCGGGGGTCGGCATGGCCGTCCGCGGTCCCGGAGAGCCAGGAGCCCGAGGCCCCGTCTGGCCAGGGGGTTGCAGGGACGGACCCCCAGGAGCCCGAGCTGCCGGAGAGCCAGGGGCGGCCCCCTGCGGCCCCGCCTGGCCAGCGGGGGGCATGGAGGCCGTCCCAGCGGGCTGCGGTACCGGAGAGCCAGGGGGGGGCGTGGACTGATCCCCAGGTTCCTATAGTCCCTGAGAGCCAGGGGGGGGCATGGACGGATTCCCAGGTGCCGGTTGTTCCGGAGAGCCAGGGGGAGGCCCCTGCGGCCCCGCCTGTCCGGCGGGGGGCATGGAGGCCGTCCCAGCGGCCCGGGGTCCCGGAGAGCCAGGACCGGGCTCCTGCGGCCTCCCCTGTCCGGCGGGGGGCATGGAGGACGTCCCAGCGGCCCGCGGTCCCGGAGAGTCAGGACCGGGCCACTGCGGCCCCCCCTGTACAGTGGGGGGCTTGGAGGCCGTCCCAGCGGCCTGCGGTTCCGGAGAGCCAGGAGCCAGCTCTCCCGGCGGGCCGGGGATCGTCATGGAGGCCGTCCCAGCGGCCTGCGGTCCCGGAAAGCCCGAAACCACCCGGCACGGCGGGCCTGAGGCCGGCTTGGAAGGAGCCGAGGCGGCCTTCGGGCCCTCAGGGCCAGGGCCTTGCGGTCCCGGACACCCGTGCGCCTGCTGACCCGGCCAGCCGGAGGCCGGCATGGACGGAGCCCAGGCGGCCCGCAGTCCCTGAGGCCCTGGCGTCCGCGGACCCGGCCGGCCAGCGTCCGGCATGGACGGGTCTCCGTCGCCCCGCTGTCCCTGAGGCCCAGACGCCTGCGGCCTGGGCGGGCCAGAGGCCGGCATGGACGGGTCTCCGCCGGCCCGCTGCCCCGGCTGACCGGACGCCGGAGCAGAAGGTGCCCTCCGGGCCCGCGGTCCCGGCAAGCCGGAAGCCCGTCGGCCCGGCGGGCCAGATTTCGGTTCAGGCCGTGCCTCTGCGGCCTGCGGACACGGAGGGCCAGATATCGGTACTGGCGGTGCCCCTGCGGCCCGCCGGCCCGGGGTTCCGGGCTGATTCCGTCCGCGGGAGGCCGCGGCCCGCGGTGCCGGACGGCCCTGGTCCGGACCTTATGGAGGACCTGCTCGACTGGGAGCCCCAGCCGCCGTCGGGCTGGCCCCGGCCCGGCCCCGGCCCGGCGGGACACGCCCCGGGAGGGGTCGATCCGCCGGAAGCGGAGGGCATCGGCTACGAGGAGGCGCGCGACGCGGTCATGGCCCTCTTGGACACGCCGCCGCCGGACGGGCGGGGGCTCTGGAGCGAGACCCTCGTCGCACGCGAGTCGGGCGTCCCGCTCAACACGGTCGGGGCCGTCTTCGCGAAGGAGAATCTCTCCGCGGGGCGCGGCCGCGACCCCGGGCGCACCTGCTCGGGAGTGTTCCGGGCCGACTATCCGGTCGGCACCGACGAGGACGTCCTGGATTCCGTGAAGCGCCTCATGGACACCGAGCCGCCGGACGGGCGGGAGGTCTGGACAAACGAGCTCCTGGCCAGGCGGCTGGGGATTCCGTTGCGGAAGGTGGAGAAAATCCGTTTCAGGGAGAACCTGTCCCCCGGAAATTACCGGAAGACCACCCTCTCGGAGGACTTTGCGGCCATGATTGACAGCCACTTCGAGGATCTCGAGATCCTGGCCAGGGAGGAGTCGGGGCGGGCGTCCCTCCGCGCGGAAGTGATCCTCGCGGTCGCCGACGGGCTCAACTTCGCCGATGCGGCGAGGCTCTACGGGGAGAACGAGGTCACGGTAAGCAGGTGGTACAGGCGTTTCGCGAAGGAGGGCATCGGCGGCCTGCTGGAGAGGAGCATGGAGGGATTGGGACTGGACGGCTTGTGCCTGCCTTCCCTGGACGCCGGAACCGTGAGCACGACGGCCATGCGGCTCTTCGGCCGGCAGGCGGGGCAGGGGTTGCCCGAGGACGGCCGGACGGGGGCTGACGACGCGGCTTCGGGGACCTTGGCCGGCGATGCCGCAGGGAGCCTGGAGCCCTTCATCCTCGCCTGCCTGGAGCTCCTTGACGAGTGGGCCAGCGCGTGGGACGGGACAAGGCCCCATGGGCCGACGATTTCCCTGGCCGCGAACTTTCCGCTGGAACTCCTGACCTGGCGGGCGGCGATCGTGCGGCAGAGGCTGTCCGGCGCCTCCGTGGACTCAGTGACCCGGCAGTGCAGCACGAGCGTGGCCACGGTACGCAGGCTGACGGCGAACTTCCTCGAGGAGGGCCACGGGTCGCTCCTGCCGCTCCCGTTAGGCAACGGCCTGACAACGCCTTCCCTGATCCAGCGGGCCAAGGTGACGGCCCTCCTGGCCGCCCCGCCCCCGTCGAAGCTGGGAGAGTGGGATCGGGAGACTGCGGCCGCCGTGCTCAGGATCCCCCAGAACCTTATAGACGAGATCCTCCAGGAGAAGGGCATGCGCCTAAAGCCCCTCCCGGACGGGTGGGGGAGGGGAGTGTCCTTTGTCTGCCCACGCGGAGCTCCGGTCACGCTGCGGGGGGGTGCCAGCGAGCCGGACGGTGCCGGCCCTGCCCCCGGCTTCAGGACCTGGGCCAGGGCCGCCGTCCAGGCCGGGCCTGCGGTCCAGCCCGCCCCCGGCGGCAGGGCGAGGGGCAGGGGCGCTGTCCTGGCCGAGCCCCAGATCCGGGACGAGCCCGCGGTCAAGCCCGCCCCCGGCGGCATGGCGAGGTTCAGGGGCAAGACCCAGGTCGAGATCCAGGCCCAGGCCGAGCCCAGTGGCAGGGCCAGCGGCAAGGTCCAGCCTGCCTCCAGGGGCAGGGCAAGGGGCAAGGCCCAGGCCGGGCCTGCGGTCCAGCCCGCCTCCGGCATGGCCAGGTCCTGGGGCGAGGTCCAGGCCGAGACCCCGGACCAGGCCGAGCCCGCTGTCCAGCCCGCCTCCGGCGGCAGGGCCAGTGGCAAGACTCAGGCCGCGCCCAAGGCCCGGGCCGCCGCCAGGGGCGAGGAGCCCGAGGCATGAGGCCGGAGACTCCTTGAAACGGAAGTTTTCCCGACGGAGGACGGTCGGCAGGCATGGCGTGTGCGGGCTCGATCCTGTCTGGGCGGAAAGCCCGTTGCCTTCCAAGGTCGCCGGGACGGCCTGCGGTACTGATCTGCGTGATACGGAAGGTCCCGAGACGGGATCAGGCCGGCTGACGATGAGGCTTCGGTCGTTCGCCGCATGACAGCTGACGGCTCTGCGTGAAATATTGGACAGCAGATCCGGTCTGCAAAAATGATAGTCCTGGACCAAGCCTGTACTTTTTAGCGGACTTAGAGGATGCAGTTTCTCGGACTTAGAGGAGGCAAGAAGAAATTTGAGGGCTTAAGTTGAAGCTGTCCCGCCTGAAGATTGCCGGACTCAGCTCTTCTGTTCCAACACGTCGGGCCGTATCCTGCACACGATTTGCCCAGGAATGCGGGGCATGAAGGAATCGCCGTTGTCTAGAACATGTCTCGAAATGAGCGCATTTCAAAAAGAAATTTCAAAGGCATATTAAGAATCGTTAAAATTGAACATTGAATAAATTTTCAAATATTGGATTTTTTCAAAATTTAGAATTATGTTCAAGAACTTACGGCAAGGCAAAGCCGTTCCTCAGGATGCACTGCATGACATGGTTGAAAAATGTTCGGCATGGTATTATTTAAAAATGTTCCACATGGCATTGTCTGGAAATGTTCCGCATGGACGGATTGAAAATTGTACCGAAGGGCTCCGTGAAAACAGAGTCTGGTATGAAACATGCCCGGAACCCGGCCTTCCAGGCCGGGTGACGTTCCCGCCGGCACTAGGGCCGGCGGGCGGCGGGGCGGGCGGCCCCGCGCCGCATGTTGCCGGACAGAAGAACCTGCGGGGCCACGGGTCACGGGGCCCGCCGGGAGGGGCACTGATAAGCAACCATCGTTCCAAGTCTAAAGATTGGCTGGAAAGCATGTAAGAAGCGGACATTTGAAAATTGCATACCGGACATTTTAATTTTGGAGAAAACCGGACATTTTAAAATGGGCCTGACAGGGTAATACTTGACCTTTTTAGAACTTGGAGGACACCGAGAGTAACTTATGGGGGTCTAAAAATCTACAAAAATTCCGCCATTTTTTTGAAATTTTAAAGTTCTGTTTTTGTCACCAGCTCAGTTTCAACTGAAATTCTTGATATTCAAGGTGATATCGGCTGGGCCTAACCGTAATTTTAAAGGAGAATTTAATTGGCAACAGCACAAGCCCTTTCCATAGGCAACATGGGAAACTATCGAAACCAATACGCCACGCTGAGCAAGATCCTGGACAGCGGCACCGCCTGGTCATGCCCGCTGGGCGAGCAGCTCTCCGCCAGCTCCACCCCCCCCATGCCCATAACCGGACAGGGCAACATGCCCTACGTCAACCACTTCAAGAACCTGGACATGACCACGGACCAGGACCGCTCCATAATATCCCAATACGACATGTCCTCCACGACCGGCTCGTCGACGGCATGGAC
>JAISFP010000312.1 GCA_031263525.1 Deltaproteobacteria bacterium
GCCGTCCGCGCCACGGAGGAAGGCCGTCCAGGCCCCGGAGGAAAGCCTTCCTGCACCAGGAATGATGAAGATCTTGGTCCTGCTGAAGGTTCCCCCGCTTTCGTCTGTGAACAGATACCCTACTTCAAAAAGCCGTCCCGGTCAATCGCTTAATCTGCGCCGGTCGGGGGTTTCGGCGGGTCCGGGGGGCGTTTTCGCCGACCGTGAAGTCGTCCGGGGCAGCCGGGGGCTGACGTCCCGCGCTTCCGTCCACTTCAGGGCCGGGGGGGGGCTGAAGGCGATCTGGAGCAATTATTTTGAGGCGGTCCTGGTGCCCTGCGGCGCGGGTGCCTCCCGGTAAGGTTGCGCTCTCGTCCGGGGGCGGTCCTCCGCAGGTCACGGCCCTGTCCGTGCGGGCCGTCGTCTGCGGCGATCCCTGTCGTCCAGATCGTCCCGGAATCCCCTGCCGTCCAGGTATTTCGGCCTTTCCGGTCGCCCGGGAAACCGGTCGGTCCGGGCCGTCCGGGGCGATTGCGGACTTCAGTTCAAAAAAATCTGTCAAGCAGCCCCCGGCGTGCCAGACGTACCCAGCTGACCCCTCCTGCTCCCGCATGCCCACGCTGGCCCCTCCTGCTCCCGCATGTCCACGCTGGCCCCCGAAGGCCCTGCGGACTCCCGTCACCCCACGCTGACCCCGGACGGACCCGGACGGCGGACGAGAGGGAAAGTCGTGATATAATCCCCCCCGGACCGGCCTGTCCCGTCGCAGGAGGCCGGCTCCTTCAAGGAAGGGCAAATGATAACCACCTTAGTGTCTTTCGTCGTACTTCTCATAATACTCATCTTCGTCCACGAGCTCGGCCACTTCCTGGCCGCGAAGCTCCTGGGCGTGGGGGTCGAGCGCTTCTCGCTCGGCTTTCCGCCCAAGCTGTGGTCGAGAAAGATAGGCGAGACCGAGTACCAGCTGGCCGTGCTGCCGCTCGGCGGATACGTGAAGCTCGTGGGGGAGGAGCCCGGCGTCGAGCTTCCCCCGGAGGACCTGAAGCGATCCTTCAACAACAAGCCCTTCTGGGTGAAGTCCATAGTTGTCCTGGCGGGGCCGGCCTTCAACCTCGTCTTCGCGGCGCTGGCCCTGTGGCTGCTGACCTGGGCAGTGGGCATCCAGCACGCGCGTCCGGTCCTGGGCCCCTTGGACCCGGAGAGCCCGCTCGCCAGGGCGGGGCTCATGATGGACGACACCGTGACGGCCGTGGACGGGAGGCCGGTCAGCTACTTCGACGAGCTCGCCGATGCCGGCCGCGACAGAAACGGGGCCCCGGTCAGGCTCACGGTCCTGCGCTCGGGCATGGAGCGCGAGTTCGAGGTCGCTCCGGTCAGGCGCGAGGGGACCACGCTCCTGGGCGACCGCACCGAGTACTGGCACTTCGGCTTCACGGCCCGCGTGGCGCCGGTCCTGGACGAGCCCCTGGCCGGCAAGCCCGCCGCCGAGGCGGGCCTCATGAAGGGCGACCTGGTTACGGCAGTGGACGGGACCCCTGCGGCGGACTGGTCGGACGTGGTGCGCCTGATCCAGCGCCGGGGCTCGCCGGACGCCGCCGTCGTGGACGCCTCAGGGAACGCCGTGCCCATGAGGATCGACGTGGAGCGGGACGGCAGGGCCATGGGCTTCACCGTGATACCCGAGCTCGACCCCCGCCAGGGCCTGGACGGCGAGACCAGCTTCACGCCTGTCGTGGGCATAGTCCCGGAGACGGACATCGTCCGCGAGTCCGTGGGCCCGGTGACGGCCCTGGGCCTCGGCACCAGGGAGGCCTTCGGCATGGCGGGGCTGACCGTCATGAGCGTCGTGAAGCTCGTGCAGCGGAAGATCTCCTCCAAGGT
Source organism: Deltaproteobacteria bacterium (assembly GCA_031263525.1). GTDB lineage: Bacteria > Desulfobacterota > Desulfarculia > Adiutricales > Adiutricaceae > JAIRZX01. The sequence goes on from JAISFP010000312.1 coordinate 1,861, forward strand.
GATGGGCGGGCCCATCATGATAGCCGAGATAGCCGGCAAGAAGGCCCGCGAGGGACTGGCCGACTTCATCTGGCTCATGTGCTTCATCTCGGTGAACCTCTGCATCCTGAACCTCCTGCCCCTGCCGGTCCTGGACGGCGGGCAGTTCGTCATCTTCGTAGTCGAGGCCGTGAAGCGGAGCCCCATCAGCCTCAAGGTGAGGGAAGTCACCCAGTGGGTGGGCGTGGCGGCCCTGGCCGGCCTCATGATCCTGGTCTTCTACAACGACATCTCCCGCATAGTGACCCGCTTCTCAGGACCTCCCGCCCCGTCCGTGACGGTGGGCGAGGCCGTCCCGGCCCCGGCGGACCCCGCCCCGGCAGCCGGGGGCGAGTGAGCCTTGCTCGCCGTCTCCTGGGACACGGCCACGGGCGGGCTGTCCATTGCCCTGTGCCGCCTGCCCGCCCCGGCCGGCGGGACAGGGGCGGTCCCGGAGATACTCTTTCGCGCCCGCGGCGAGGACGGGGGCACCCACTCGAGCGTCCTCCCGCCCCTGGCGGCAAGGGCCCTCGCCGAGGCCGGCCTCGCGCCAGGCGACCTGGACGCGGTCTTCGCCGGCCGCGGGCCGGGGAGCTTCACGGGCCTCCGCACGGGCCTCTCCTTCGCCAAGGGCCTCGCAATGGGGGCGGGCGTCCCGGCCGTGGGCGTGCCCACCCTGGAGACCCTGGCCGCGCCTTCCGCGGCCCGCGGCGCCCCGCGCCTCATGGCCCCGGTCCTGGACGCGAGGCACAGGGAGATCTTCACGGCCCTGTACCTGGCCTGGCCGGACTTTCCCGACGATACCAGCGACCCGGGCGGCCGGGACGGCCCGCCCGCCTTCGGCGCTCGGCACGGACGGGACTGCCCCGGGGGCCCCGTAGTTCCGGACGGTCGGGACTGCCTCGGGGGCCCTGGAGTTCAGGACGACCGGGACTGCCCCGGGGGCCCTGGAGTTCAGGACGACCGGGACTTCCCACGCGGTCCGGGCGGGGCGAGGGCCGAGCCCGTGCCCGAAATGGCCTCCGCCCATGACGGGACCGGGCCTGCCCCCTGGCTTTCCGCGCTCTGGCTGCCGAAGGCCGTGACGGGCATCCTGGTCCTCTCACCGGCCTCCTTCTACGAGGCCGTCTCCGGGACGATCGCGGCGCTCTCCGATGGGGGCGCGGCTCTCCCGCCGGGCCCTGTCGAGGTGCTAGGCCCTGGCACTGCCCTTCTGCCCGCCCCACCTGAAGGCTTCGTCACGGGCCCGGCGGACGGCCCGGACGCCGCAGTAGTGGCCCGCCTGGGCCAGCTGCGGCTGCTGAGCGAGGGCGCGGAACCGAACCCTCCGCTTCCCCTCTACGGGAGGACGCCCGCGATCTTCACGACCTGGACGCCGCCGGCCCGCCTTCCGGCCCGCGAGGCCCTGGAGGGCCCCGCCGGAAGCTAGCCGGACCTGTCCCTCGCCGCTCGCGAGGCCCCGGAAGGGACGGAAGGATTTGGATGAACCGGAAGGATCCGGGATAATCCTGGAGTATTCGGGAGGTTCCAGGATGATCCGGGCGGAACCGGGAGGTTCCGGAAGTATCCTGGAGGATCCGGAAGGATCCGGGCGGAACCGGGAGGTTTCGGAAGTACCTTGGAGGATTCGGAAAAATCCGGGAGGTTCGAAACGGCCCGCTGTCCTCCCCCGCCCGCAAGCTCTCCTGTCCACAGCAGTTCCAGCCGCCCCGGGACCGGCCCGAGGCGCCCGGTACACAGCCATGCCACCTGAGCCGAGAAACTTTCGGACGGCCTCCCCGCCCGGACTGGCCGGGATCGCCTCCGCGGCCCTCATTGCCGTCCTGGCCTCCATGCTGGGCCCGGCCCTCGCCGGCCTGGACGGGGCCCTGGCCCAGGACGGGAGATGGACCAACGGCATAGGCATGGACTTCGTGCTGATACCTCCCGGCACCTTCGTCATGGGCGCGGAGCCCGGCGGCGACGGTGGGGCGGAGCCGGACGAGGGGCCCCCCCACCATGTGACGGTAACCCGGGGGTTCTGGTGTTCAGTGACCGAGGTGACCCAGGCCCAGTGGGAGCAGGTCATGGGCGCGGGGTCGTCTCCCGCCCTCTTTGCCGGCCCGGACAGGCCTGTGGAGAGGGTGTCCCACGGTGACGCGCTCGCCTTCGCGGACGCCCTGAACCGCCTGGAGAGGACCGAGCGCTACCGCCTCCCCACCGAGGCCGAGTGGACATACGCCGCCAGGGCCGGGACGGCCACGCCCTGGTCCTGGGGGGCGGACCAGGCGGACGCGGGCTCTTACGCCTGGTACCGGGAGAACTCCGGGAGGGAGACCAGGCCGGTCAAGCGCCGCCTTCCCAACCCGTGGGGGCTCTACGACATGCACGGCAACGTCTGGGAGTGGGTCTCCGACTGGTACGGGGCGGGATGGTACCTCGAGAGCCCTCTCTCCGACCCCCGCGGCCCGGAGACCGGGGCCGAGCGGGTGGTGCGGGGCGGCGCCTGGGACAATCAGGCGGTGCATCTCAGATCCGACAACCGCGCGTCCCTGGTCCCCGGCACCAGGGACCAGAGCGTGGGCTTCCGGGTGGTGTTCACCTCCGGCCAGGTGAAGAAGAGGCTATACCAGGACGGGGGCTGAGTCGTCCTGCGGGGGAACGGGTCCGGCGTATGCGGGCGCGGGAGGCTCCTTTTCCTTCAGGTGCTCAGGGACTCTGCGGCTCCGCATGGACTTGCCGGCCGTTTCGTCCTGTGAGCTCTGCGCGGGAGGGACGGGACGTGCAGGGGTGCCGGCAAATTGTCATGAAGGCGAGGCAAGTCGGATCAGGCACTGCCTGTTTGCTTGTCTGTTTCCAGGCCGTTTGTATTCATGCCGTGCAGCTACCTGACTGAGAGTTCGGAGGCATGTTCCCCTGCATCAGCTGTTTGCCTACCGGAAGAAGTTGCCAGGGTAGGGATAAGTTGCGGAGCCAGTGCAGGACCAGGGAAGGGCAAGAGATGTTTGCCGGCTGGGGCGCCTAAATGGTCACGCCATGCCGCAAGAATTTGATACCCCCCTGCTGTGGTCCTCACGAAAGCCAATTGACTGGCTGCCCGGCCTCCGTCCGCCGTTTTGACACTGACGGGGAAGCTGTCCCGTGGATCACGAAAGAACAACGGTTACTGTTTTTCAGTATCCTCAGGAGACAAAGGTCCGATCCCCGCAACATCCTCAGGCGGCAATGCTCCGATCTCAACATGAGCAAGGGAGGGGCATTCTTTCCACCGTACTCCACCTTGATGCACTTCTCATGACCGTCCTTTGAAGAGGCAGCACATGATATTCCTCTCGGCCTTGCCAATGGCAATGGAGACAAGGATAGGATTTTTCATGGACAGCCCGTACCCTCTGCTGTGAATCTGGTGCATTCCCCTAATGGCGGCCGCGACAGAGCCTCTGGCATTTTCTGACATTTTGAGTTCAAAGACAGAATTCAAGGGGTCGAAACAAACCTCAAGGTCAAGATCTCCAGGATTCCCCGGCTTCTCGGAGCTGACTTTAGCCCAGGTCATCCAAAAACACGCATGTAACAAAGAACGGCAATAGTACTCGCCTTTCGATGTTTCAAGCTTGTCAGCCTGCGCAGACGGCTCTTGCTGAAGAGACACTTTAACCAAGTCTGTGCGCGTCACCTTTCCGTCTGTGATCTCGACTGTCTTGATCTCGGGAACGAGGACCGCGTCCAAATGGCCCGTGTAACAAATCCCCGCAAGAAGACGGACTAACTCTCTTACCATGCCGGAAATGTCGACGGACGCCAGACAACTGGATAACTTTTCTGATACGGAGTCAACGTCATCATCGTCTGCACCAACGGTCTCCAGGAATAGTTTGGAAATGGACTCGCGGACTTCAAGGTTGGGATATTCCAGAACAAATTTTATCTTGTCTACTTAGTTACTGCTGAAAAACATAAGCATACGAAATCACTAGTCTTTTTCTGGATGCCTGATCCGCGCATGGAGAGTCAAAGCGGACTAAATTGAATTTTTATAATCAATAATTATTTAATTCATAAAATTGATATCACGGCAACATAAGGGATGTTAATTGATTAACCGTAAATATATAACTAATTATTATCGACATCACCTTGAAAGAAAGCTCTTTCCATCATTTGCGATTTCATATCAGTTCATTTATCCCAGTTTTTGTCCCAACTTGCCTTCTATGTGCCACATTTCTTCAACATCTCTAACTCTGTATAGCTAAACACCATATAAACCTATGGTTTTCTACTAAATCTTCCTATTTCCTGAGAACTGCCGCTCTTCTCCACCTCCTGCAGGCAACCAGAGCATGCGTTCACTGGCAGGTGGCCCTTGCCACGGAGGGAGCCTGTCCTGGACCCGGAGGAAGGTCGCCATTGCCATGAAAGGAACCTGTCCTGGACCCGGAGGAAGGCCTCCCTGCACCAGGAACGAGGATGATCCGGGTCCAGCCGTGTTTATCCTGCTTTAGCCTGTGAACGGACACTGGCCAGATATCAGTCTAGTGATGTTGGAGCGTACCTGACAGCAAAATTCAAATTTAAGACTTAGAACATAAACATAACTTTCAACTTAAATCCCGTAAACCCAGAAAATATTTAGAAGGAGAGCCGGAAGGAGGAGAAGGAGATCCTGAAGAAGAGGCAGTGCTCAAAAATCCGGACTTCCCTCGGACGCCGCTGGACGTCCCACGCGAGGGTCAGGAGGCGGACCGGAAGAGCAACTGCTCAGTAAGCTCGCGAAACACGGCCTCCCTGCCTTTCCCCCAGGCTCCCGGCCAGGCCGCCTTGTCGTTCAGGATGCGCTTCAGCTCCCCTGCCGCCTCACGCATGAAGCTAGCAGGCGATCCCCCGCCATTGAAGCTGATATCCGCTATCCGGACGGCAGGCCCTTCATCCGGCTCCAGGGCGTTCATGGCGTCCCTTACGGAATCGCGGACCCGTGACAGGGCGTCCCGGCGGTCACGGAGGACCGACCCGTGGGCGGTCAGGATTCCCCGGTAGTCCTCCAGAGCCCTTCCGGCCGCCTCCATCGCCGTCAGGCCCGCAGGACCCCCAGACGCGCGGGAGACCGCCTCCCTTAACCCGCCGGGGTCCCCGAGCCCACCGGACCCCGCGATCATCTCGTCCAGACGTGGCAGGTAGACGTCCAATATCCTGGCAGCCAGGCTTCCCGCGTGCCCGCGCGAGGCCTCAAGAACCGTGACGAAGATGGTCATCGTCCCCCTGACCTCATCCAGATCATGGTCATGCGCGACAGCCGAGCAGAGCCTGCCGCTCATGTCGCAGACGTTCTTCACCGCCACGGCGGACTCGATCAGATCGCGCCCGGAGGCGGTCGTCGCGAGCCGGTCCAGCTCGTCCGCCGACAGCTCCACTCCCTGGCGGCAAAGCATCCTGCTCGAGCGCACGTTCATCCGCCTGATCCTGGAATAGTTCGCGGCAATGGCTCGCCTGAGCGACCTGAGCCGCCCGTCTTCCGGGCCGCCTGCCGGGGAAGTTCCGGCCTGCGCCAATCCGTCGCGGCCTTCATGGGCACCTGAAACGCCTGACCCGCCGCGGATCAGGGGACGTTCCTCCACCAGCACGGCAATCCGGGCCCTCATGGAAGAATTTTTCCGCTCCAGGCGACCGGAGGCCCGCATCGCCCTCGTGACGCCGTCCGACAGAAGCAGCCGGAGCGTCGTAGCCATGAGCCTGTCATGCGCCGCATTCCGGGCGTTTCCGTCATCCCTCCGCGTTTCAAGGAAGGCTTTCAAGGCGTAGTTTAGCCGGTACACCCTGATCTGCCCCACGTAGTAGACAAGGCCGATGACTGCAAAGACCAGGATGACAACCAATACGATTGCATCGCCCATTAAAGCTTCCTCCCGACCGCTCTCTCTTCCTCCCGCAGCCGTTCACTCCCTTCGTCCGACCCAGCGGTCAGTTTCCCTGAAGTATACCAGCACGGAACGAACAGCGCCATACCCGACGAGACCTACCGAAGGCGGGAACTCCCGTGACTTGACAACGGAAGCGCCCTGCCAACGGACATCGCCAATGAGGCGCCCCCCAAAGCCTGGACACGAATTGCCCAAAATTGAGAAATGGGGCAACTACAACATATTGAAACATGGGGGAAGGTTAGAGGGGACGGTTAGAGGGGAAGGTTAGAGGGGAAGGTTAGAGGGGAAGGTTAGAGGGTAAGGTTAGAGGGTAAGGTTAGAGGGTAAGGTTAGATGGAAAGATGATGGTTTATGTGCTGGCTCCTTCTTATCGATCAGCTTTGCTTTATGGCCCGAATAAATTTATCGCAATTTTCAAGGTTAGGCAATATCAAATGTAGATAGTTACTGCTGAAAAACCTAAGTATGTGAAATCACTAGTCTTTTTCTGGATGCCTGATCCACGTCTGGAGGGTCAAAGCGAACTGAATTGAATTATTATAATCAATAATTATTAAATCATTAAAATTTCTATCACGTCAACAAAAGGGATATTAATTAATTATCCCTAAATAAATAACTAATTATTATCGACATAATCTTGAAAGGAAGACTGGCCACGGCTCTCAACTGCGGACTCGGGGCTTGCAGGAACCTGTAATGTGCCGCACGGGGCCGAGTCCTCTCGGCCTGGACTCCTGGCCGGGAGGCAGGCCCGAGGCCAGGGGGACGGCCAGGTTCTTTCAATTATTGCCTGTACAGGATATTGCGGCGGGGAGCGACACGTGGCTTGACGCTGTCCTGTCTCCCGAGCGTCTTTCAAGGGCCCAAAACAGAACGGGGCCCGTATCCGGGCCCCGTTTGGCCCCCGAAGGGGGCTTTCCTTCGGGGGAGAGGTGTCTGTTCGTCGTCTCGTCAGGGCGGCCTTCCCTTCCAGGGTGTAGAAGGGGGGCCGGAGTCAGGAAATTGCTATAGGCTGGTCTCCTTTCGGGCGCGGGAGTGCCCGCTCGTGCCCGGACTGTCTGGCTCCCCCGCCCCGGGGTCCCGTGCGGGGGCCTGCGGGAGAAGCCTGCGGGGGGCTTGCGTGTCTTGGGAGGATACGGGGGGAGGCGACTGATCAGGACGCCTCGGGGCGGCGCCGGCCGCCCTTTCCCCGGCATGGAGGCCCTGGCTGTGGAGGGTTTCCGCCAGTATCCCCCGGCGAAGAAAGCTGGACGTTGTCAAAGGCTGGCACGGGGCTCTCCGGCGCGGGGCGGGGGCCTGCCTGTCCCGCTCGGGTCTGATGCCCGTGCCGGCTCTGCAGGCCGGGACCCGGAGGGCCCACCCGACCGGCGGGCCACGGCTGTTCGGGGCCCGCCGGCGGTGCCTGCGGAGGATCTTGGAAAATCCTGCGAAAATCCTGCGCGGAAGGGGGGCCGGGACGGGCCGCGTCCGGCCCCCCTGTCCCGATGCCTCTCTCCGCCGACGGTGCCGGCTGTCAAGGGCCGGCGCCCAGTCATGCGGGGGGATCGAAATTATCTCTCTGAAACGGGCTTCCGGGACAGCGAGCGTTCCGGGGCCGGCCCTGTCAGCCCTCCCGACCGGCGGGCTCCGGCTGTTCAGGGCCCGCCGGCATTGCCTGCGGAGGATCGTGCCGAAATCGAGTCCCGCTCTGGGCCCGTGCGGTCCGTGCCCCGATCCCCGGCCATCTTCCGACTGGCCGCGTCCCGGAACTTTGCCGTCGCCGTCCCGCTCCGAGTTCTCCGTGTCCCGGCCCTGACATCGCCCTTTCCGACACGCGTCGGCATCGGGGGAGTCGCCTCTCCCCGCCCGGCGGGCCCGGGCTGTTCTGGGCCCGCCGGCTTGCCTGCGGAGGAACTGGGCTTTGTCTGTGCCGTTGGGGAAACTCTTCGGGCCGGGGGCCTAGTGCAGGGTGGGGGTCATGGTAACCGCGCCGGTGATGTCGTGCGGGAGCCTGACCTTCTCCAGTGTGCGCTTCAGGGGCTCTATGCCCTCGGCGTCCGGGTAGCACATCGCGATGATGCCCATGAAGGTGATGGTCTCCGCGATGGCCTCCAGGAGGAGGGTCTTCTGGCCCTTCAGGTCGTGGTCGAGGTTCTCGACCACGGGGGCGAGATACGAGAGCACCTTCGCGGCGGCGACGGCGGAGTGCCTGGTGGCGAGCGAGAGGCTCGTGCCGGGGAAGTTCACCTGCCCGGCCTCGGCTGCCACGACGCGGGCGAGCTCGCCGAACTCCTCGTCCATGAGCCGCCTGGCCTCGTCGGGGATGTCCTCCTCCCTGCCGCCGACCACGGCGAGCTCGGCCATGCGCCCTAGCGTCCTGGACAGGACCGTGTACCGGTCCCAGGCGAGGTTCAGGTCGCTTATGAGGGAGGGGAGATCCTCCATCTGCTTCTTGGCGGCGCGGACCGCATCCACGACGTCGGGCGGCATTCCGGCGGCTCCGGGGAAGTCCAGGACCCCCGCCAGGAGGGCGCTTATGTCGAACATGGAGTCGAAGTCGTCGGTTACTATCATCATGGCTGTCCTCCGGTGCTCCCTCGGGCGGGGCCCTGTGTCCAGGGGGCCGCCGGCCCCCGTCTCCGGGCCCTCGGGCCCTCTCCTCGCGGGCCTCCCTGACCCCCTGGGGGCCGGGAAGCTCTTCATCTCACGGGCTCATGGCCCGTGCCCTTCTCCGGGCCCTGCGGCCCCCTTCCTTCCTTTAACCGGCGGGGGGCCGGCCGGCCTCTTCAGGTCTTCGGCCTTTCCGGCCGGCCCCCGCAGGTATCGCCGGCCTTTCCGGTCGGCCACCCGGGCCTTCCCGGCCTTCAGGCCGGCCCTCCCGGATTTTGCCGGCCTTTCCGGCCGGCCCTTGCAGGTCTCGCCGGCCTTTCCGACCGGCCCTCCCGGGCATTCCCGGCCTTCCGGCCGGCCCTCCCGGGCCTTCCCGGCCTTCCGACCGGCAATCCCGGACTTCGCCGGCCTTTCCGGCCGGCCCTTGCAGGTCTCGTCGGCCTTTCCGGCCGGCCCTTGCAGGTCTCGCCGGCCTTTCCGGCCGGCCCTTGCAGGTCTCGCCGGCCTTTCCGGCCGGCCCTTGCAGGTCTCGCCGGCCTTTCCGGCCGGCCCTCGAAGGTCTCGCCGGCCTTTCCGGCCGGCCCTCGAAGGTCTCGCCGGCCTTCCGGCCGGCCCTTCCGGGCTTCCCCGGCTTCTCCGGGGCCCTCTTCAGGGCCTGCCGGACTTCCCGGCTCCCGGCCTCCCTTACCCGTTCAGAAGCGACATGGCCATCTCGGGGAGGGCGTTGGCCTGGGAAAGGATGGACACCGCGGCCTGGCTCAGGACCTGGTTGCGCACGAAGTCCGTCATCTCCGTCGCTATGTCCACGTCGGAGATCCTGCTCTCCGCGGCCTGGCCGGTGTCGTACATGATCTCGCGGTTGGTCAGAGTGTTCTCCAGGCGGGTGATGTAGGCCCCGAGTCTCGCCCGGCAGAACTCCTTCTTGGCTATGGCCCGGTCCAGGGCGTCCAGGGCCTCCTGGGCGTTGGACTGGGTGCGGATCGAGGCCCCGGCCCAGTCCCCTCCGGAGGCGTTCTGGATCTCGGTGAAGGTCTCGCGGTTGAGGCCCAGTATGAAGCCGTCCTTCTCGTTCCCGAAAGTTCCGAACTTCGCGCCCCCGAAGCCGTAGAAGTTCAGGTCGTAGGCATTGCCGCTGGCGCTGGACCCCGCGTTCAGGATCCAGAGGTCCCTCTGGTCGCCCGTGTCCCGGCCGTCCAGGCGCACCGACCAGGTGCCCAGGCCGGTGGGCTGGGCCTTCAGGACCCCCCAGGCCTCGCCGCCGTTCCCGAACCAGCTCCCGTCCCGTCCGCTCTCCTCGGTCTCGTCGTTGTACCACATGATCGTGGAGGAGTGGCCGGGAATGTCGGCGACCACGCCCAGCTGCTGGTCGCTCCCGAAGACGTCCATGTCGTGGTCGCCGCCTTCGCGGTTGAAGACGTAGACCGACCTGTAGCCGGGCCGGTACACGTAGTCCTCCAGCTTGGCCCAGTAGGTGTCGCTGTTCTCGTTCACCGCGGCGGCGAAGCACTGGGCGGCGCTGTAGAGCAGGGGGCTGGTGTAGGCGCTGGAGCTCATGGAGTAGAACTTGAACTTTTCGGGATCCTCGCAGGCCGCGCTGTTCATCGATGCGCTTCCCAGGAAGTAGATCTCGTCTCCGAGGCATATCCTGCTCACGCTGGAGTTGGCGTTGTAGTTCACGAGCGAGTCCACCGTCTCCTCGACCTTGAAATCTATCCTGACCCTCGACTGGGTCCCGCGGTTCACTGCGTCTATCAGCCTCTCCAGCGACGTCCCGCTCTGGATCTGATAGGCGCCCGCCACGTAGCGGCCGCGGTTAAGCTCGGTGTCATCGTCCTCGCCCAGGTCCCAGTTGTAGCCGTAGCTGAAGATCTGCCCGGATGCCCAGCCTTCGACGGGCCTGCTGAGCGAGGGGATGCCTCCCCCGCAGCATCCGTCGGCGTTACCGTAGCCCTCGAGGGCCGTGGTCGCCCAGATGTCGTTCTTCTCGTCGCCCGCGATGGCGAGGCCGGTGGACGCCGTGGCCCTCAGGTCGCAGATCTGGATGAAGTAGTAGTCCTCGGCGATGCTGTCGCGCATGCCGAAGTGGACCTTCAGCCCCTGGCCGCGGTGGCGGGGGTTGATGCTCCCGTTCAGGAGCTTGACGCCGTTGAACTCGGTGGCGTTGGCTATGCGGTCTATCTCCGCGGCCATCATCTGGTACTCGGAGTTTATGATGTCCCTCTGGAGGGTCGTGTAGGTGCCGGTCGCAGCCTGCTCGGCCAGCTCCTTCATCCTGATGAGCTTCTCGTCGATGACGGCCATGGCCCCCTCGGCGGTGTGCATGAGGCTCAGCATGTCGGCCACGTTCCTGATGCCCTGGTCGTTCACCTGGAGCTCCGTCCGCATCATCTCGCGGACTCCGTAGCCCGCGGGATCGTCGGCGGGGCCGTTAATCTTCAGCCCCGAGGAGAGCCTCGCGGTGTTGACCGCGAGCCTGGCGTAGTTCTTGCCGAGCATGTTCGATGCGAAGATGGCCGGCATGTTGTGGTTCAGGACGAGACCCATGGCTTTTGCCCCCTTGGAGAGACGCTCGAGAACGGTCGAGGATTTGTCGAAAGCCCTTCAACTATCCTCAGGACTCTTATCGTCATTTCGCCAGGGGACTTTAACTTCTTTCGGGACTTTTTCACGTTCCCCCGGGGCAAGCTTCAGCTCTGGCGCGTAATCCGGCTCATGACTGGCTTCCGGAAGCCGGAGGATATCATCGAGACAATCTTCAGGCTGAAGGCGGCTGTCCCTCTCCGTAGCCTTTACCGCAAGGCTTCCGGCGAGATCGCCTTGCGGCTGGCCGCGGGAGTCCGGCAGGGGTGCCAGAGCAAAGTCTGGGAGAAGGCATCAGGGATGTCCTGGCCGTTTCCGCCGGCAAACCTCGCAGGCAGGTTAACCTTGCCGTCCCAAAATTCTTGAGACATGGCTCGCATTTGCCCGGAAACCTTCTCTACGGGTCCATGATGACATTGACTGAGACTCGGGGAAGAGATTGTGCAAGAATTTTGAGAGCTATTGCGGAATATTTTCACGAGACATTGCACGATATTCAAGCGAGACATTGCGTGAGATTCAGGAGAGGCATAGCGCGAGACTCCGGAGATGAGCAGCCCGGTATTTTGTCGAGGCATTGTCTCGGACTTCGCAGAGGAGTTGCCTCGCTTCTCAGAGGAGTTGTCTCTGACTTCGGAGATGCGTTACCTCGGACTTTTCAGAGACATAGCGGGAGATTTAGGAGAGAATTTTCTGAAGACTTGGGAGGGGACGGCATCTGCCAGTCATTCGGCTTGCCTCGGCCGTCCTTCTGCAGGTGCCGGTGGCGTCTGTCTCTGGAACGGGGCCAGCCAGATTTTCTCCTGATGCCGGGGAGAGGGCGGCAGGTCTCCTGAGTTTCCCTCGCCCGGGACCGGCACCTGTCTCGCGTCAACTGGCAGACCGTCCTCCGTGGCCTGAGGTTCACTGGCCGCCCGGCCGCTGTGTCTCCCGTCCTCCTGCGGGCCTGGCCCCGGCGGTTGCAGGTCCATACGTATTGATTATATTACGCTTCCGGATAAATATTAGAAAATATTGAAATCTTTTCCCACGTTATGGAAGCGAGTCATGGCAAAGAGATAGCAGAGCTGTGGTCCTGCACTGATTTCTCACCCCTGGAACGATAGCCAAAATTATAACAATAACCGAACTCGTAATATTACCCGTCCATTTAAATGTCGGAATCTTCTCCCATATTTTGATAGCGAATCAGAGTGGGGAGACACCGGATTTGGGGGTTTGCCCGCCCTTTCCACCCCTGGACTGATAGCCAAATTCCGACATTTGAATGGACGGGTAATAACATTTAACCGAACTCGTAATACGATCCCGAAGGTGTCGGGGAGGGTCCTGAGCGACATCCAATAGAAAACAGAGGGATTTCCCGGCTGGTTCGTGCGGAGAGAACGTCCGGCCTTGACGCGGGGGTGACATTTGCGACACGTCCCTGCAGCAGTTTGCGATAGTCCGGCGCGTCTCGTTCCGGTGCCCATGGGGGAGCAGGAAAGGCGAGGGGGGCCGGGAGAAGGACGGCCTGCATAAGGACGGCCTGCATGACGTGTCATTTGGTTTTATCGACAAATTCCAGCGAGTCGAGGAACGGGACGCATGTTTCCTTTGCAGGCTGGATGTCGCGGGCACTGGCGAGATCCGTGCCGGCCTCCTGGACTTTCGTGTCTGGCAGGACGCAGACGAGCGCCACGAACATCGTGTCGGAGAGGACCATGCGGAGCAGGGCCAGCTCCTTTTCCTCGCTGCCCGGGATTCGCGGGTCCTTGTTCCACAGTTCCGCGTCCGCCGCCCGGAGCCCCTTGAAGAAGAACTGGCGCAGGGCGCTCGACGAGCCCTGGTTGTGGTCGCTGGTTATCGCGAAATCGAGGAAGTCCGCCCACAGCCTGTCGACGCCAACCCTTTCCAGCACGAGTCTCTCGTCCTTGGTCATAACCGACACGATGGCCATGAGTATGACGGGTTTATCAGTCTCGGAGGCGTCTAGCGAGGCAATCTTGATTTTGCGTTCGGTGCCCGGGAGAAACGGGACCTGATCGTCCATGGCGTCCATGTCGGCCCTCTTCTTGAAGGACGAGGGGTACCTGACCGTGAAGGGACGCCCGCGCGTGTCCAGGCCGGCCTCGTCGCTCGAGAAGGTATCCCAGCCCGGCTGCGCGGGGGAAGGCTGCCCCCATGACGTCCCGGCGGATGCCAGGGACAGGGTAGCCGCGAGGGCGGCGGAAACGAGCTTCAGGATGCAAGGTGAAGTTCTGAGACGAGTCATGGGGAGTTATCCTTTTCCTGCGATATGCTGGAACGCGTCCGAGATCCGGGCTGACGGCACGGGCCCGGGACGGCGGCAGGCGTTTGCTCGTCCAGGGTTCATGCCCGTCAAAATTATCATGACTGTGCATTACTTGTCAATTCCCAGCGGATCTGCATACGCCTCAGCAGCCCGTATTATTTTTCCTCTTGCATGTGTCAGTCGGCAATTGCCCAGTTACGGCATGGCAGCTATCCTGCCCGTATGAGGGAAATGAGCAGAAGCTCAGTCAGACTGATCATTAGCTTTCAAAGCTTTTCAATAGCTGTCATGATATGTAACTCAGAAATGTTTGTATTTATTGACGTGACTTTTAATGTTGACCTACATGACAAATCAGATATGGAAATTGAATCTACAGGCATTTATTACATATTTTAAAACTAAAATTTTTAAAATTCATCATTTGTTTTGATTGTATGTAAAATACATTTTCCCAGCAATCAATGACAGGGCTGGGTGATACTCAAATTGTAGATCATTGATAATTTTTCGTTTTTACTAGTAATTTTTTTTTGAGAATGTTTAGAGTGACCACACTATTTAAAATAAATATAGATTTTTTCAAATCATTGGAAACAACTCGCTGATCCAACATAAATTATCAAATAACATCATGTTCAACCAATATTATTTTTTAAAAATGATCATATGAATTATGAAAAGTCATAAATTTTAAAATTTCAAAAAGCAATTATATATTTGATAAGATTAGTCATTTTTACCATTTTAGCCATTGCCCCATGCTAGTCATGTTCGTCATGAAAGGGCGAACAGGTTCCAGGGCTCGGCGTCCATATGCCGTCATGAGCGCGTCGGGGAACTGTCCGTCACTGACATGTCCTCCAGAAAAAGCTCGCCCTCCGGAGCCCGCCAGTCATGGAGGTGACTTTCCGGGAGGCGTCCCGGACCCAAACCGCTCTCACTGAATGCCGCTTCCTGAATATTTCCGTCGCAGGGACGTTCCGGGCCATTCACCGGAGGCCGGGCAGTCTTCCCTGAGTGTTTTAGTGATTCGCCAGCCCAGCCATTCTCAACACTTGCATGTTCTCTCGGATTGCGGGTATTCTGACGAGGTTCCTTCTTCTCCGTTTTCCCCGCTGTCCGGCCTGCCGGTAAGCACTGGCCTAAACCGGCGCATTTCCATGACGCCGGGCCCTGCCTCATAGCCCCCTTCCGTGTCCGCCCCGGCCCTGACGGCCCTCAAGGAGCTCTGATGCCCCTTCCGGGAATCTTCATCATCGCGGTCGCGACAGCGGCGTCGTCGGCTCTGCTCCTTCGCCCGTCGCCTCTCCAGGCGAATGAAGCAAAGCGTGGGGCGGGGAGGACGGCAAAGGCGATGGCTCCCCGTCACAGGGCAATTCGTCACCTGCCGAGCCTCCCCTCCCGAATCCCGAGGCTTCAGAGCTCCCTGCCGAGCCTACCCTCCCGAATCCCGAGGCTTCAGAGCTCCCTGCCGAGCCGTCCTCCCGCAGTGCCGGCAGTTCAGAGTGCCCTTCCAAGCTGGCGGGCCCCCTGGCCGGGCAGTCCTTCGCGGAGGCAGGCGCGTCGGACGGTGCCCCTGTGCCTGGCACGGGCCGCAGGAAGCCTCGGCCTGGCGGCAGACCGCCGAAGGACCTCACGGTCCTGCCAGCACACGGCTTGAGCCTTTCCGCGCCCCGCAGCCGTTCTCCTCACGCCGCTCGATCCCTCCTCCTCCAACCGCATCGTGACGAGGTCTCCAATGCCCGTTCCTGAAGTCGTAGTCATCGCGGTCGCCCTGGCGGCCGCCGTCATTCTCCGTTCCGTCCCTCTCCTGGCCGCCGGCAGAAAGCCCGCAGGCTCGGACGACGGCGGGAGCCGCAAGGCTCCTTCCGGCAAGGCGGGGGGCCCTTCCGGCAAGGCCGGAGGCCCTTCCGGCAAGGCGGGGGTTCCTTCCGGCAAGGCCGAAGGCCTTTCCGTGAAGGCCGGGGTGTCTGACCGGAACGACGGTGCCATTTCCGGGAAGTCAGGGGAATGCCCGTCCTCCTTGAGAACCTGGGATCTCTTTGGGAAGGAGGATGTCCCCGGCCCGTGGCCCGAGTGGCGTTTTCCTGAGATGTGCAACGTGGCGGAGACGACCCTCTGTTACGCCATCACCAACTGGCGGCAGGGCGATACCGACGGGTCGCTGGAGTGCTGGACCAGGCTCGGCTGGCTGGCGGGGGGCATCTACGGCCATCTCGACCCCAGGGGCCCGGCGGCGTGGAGCCGGGCCGCCCTGCTGCAGCTCCGGGCCGGAGACGCCGAGTCGGCAGTTGAGTCCGGGTCGAGGGCGGTCCAGGCATACCGCGACATAGCAACGTCCGGGGACGGCGGGGGGCAGCAGGCCTGGCTCGGAGTTGACCGCCCCGTGGAGGAGGAATTCGCCGCGGAGACCCTGTGCAGGGCCGGCGAGGCCTACGGCTGGGGGGCCGGGACCCATGGCCGTGCCCCCGGGAACGGCAGGCTGACGGTCCGGTTCGCCGGTCCCGAACCGGACGGCGGCGGACACGGGCCCGGCGACGGAGACAGGGACGGGGACGTGTACGACGAAGATGGCGTGTACGAACCGGAGACCTTCTTCAACGGGGTGTTGGAAGCTCCCGGCGCGGACGGAGACGCCGGCCCGGACGAGAGTCTCGCCCTGGACGAGCGACTCTCCAGGTCACGCGAGACGATGGAGGAGCTCGAGACCCGGAACGGGCCCTCCCACCCGGACGCGCTGGCGGCAAGGATCCACTACCTGTGGTGGCTGGGAGGCATGCCCGGGACGGGGCCGGTCCTGAGCGACCCGGAGGTCCGGGAGGGGGATCGTTTCGAAGCGCTCGAGCTCTGCGACAGCCTCCTCGAGCTCGTCGGGAGGACCGTCGCGGTCCCGGACGAGACGCGGCTGGAGGCCCTGAGGCTCAAGGCGTATCTCCTGCACCGCTGCGGAAATCGCGAGGAGGCCCGCTCCGTCCGATCCGGGGTGGTGTCCGAGGCCAAAGAGCTCCTGGGCCCCCTCCACATCCTGACCCTTCAGGCGACGTCGGATCTGGCGGACTCGCTCGCGGCGGACGGATGCAGCCTGGAGGCCGGGGAACTCTACTCGGCGGCCGCGGACGGCATGAGCCGCCGCTTCTCCGGGGACAGCACCGGCCTGGTGGGCACGAGGCTCCGGATGGCCAGGAACCTTTACGACCGGCAGGATCCCGCTCCCTCGGTCGGCATCAGGTTCGCCTGCGCCGCGGCCCTGGAAGCCGAGGACGGCCCGGCTTCCGGCACGTGGCTGGCGCTCATGGCGGAGATCTCGAAGGATCTCCTGAATGCCGGCGAGGAGGCGGCGGCCGCGAAGGTCCTGGAAAGGGCATTCCGCGCCTCGGCCTCCGCCCACGGCAGGGCATGCGCCGACTCCGTCCAGCTCGAGGACATGGCCGGCAATGCGCTTTCCCTAGCCGGAGACCACGAAGGCGCCGCGGCTTTCGCCCGGGACACCCTGTCCTACCGCAGGGGGGCCAGCGGCAAGGGCCGCGGCGGCAAGGACTGGCTCATCGCCCCCCTGCAGCTCCTGTGCCATTCGCTCTTCAGCTCCGGTCGCCCCGACCCCGAGGGCGCGGTCTCCGCGCTGCAGGAGGCGCTCGCCATCATGGACAGCAGGGACGGCCCGAGGAGCCCCGAAGCGATCCTGGCCCTCGCCCAGGCGGCGGATGCCGCCAGGAGGGCCGGGCTCAGGCGGGAGGAGCGGATGTTTGGCGACGAGGCCCTCCTCCGCGCCATGACGGGCACGCTTGCCGGGCGTTCTGGCGGCAAGCGCTCTTCCGGGAAGCGTCCCGGCGTTCGTCCCGGCACGTCCGGGTCGACTGCCGCCAAGGGGCGTCCCGGCGGGAAGGCTAAGGGCGGGGGCAGGGCGGACGGCGACGGCGGGAAGAGGAAGTGACGGCCTCCCTCCGGGCCCGCCGGCGACTCTCCTGTTGCCCGCGCAGGGAAGTCCGGACCGGCGTCGGACCGGACGGCCCGCTGACTTCAGGCCGTCATTGCCCTCTCCGCCCGTCTTTCGGCCTTCCGGCTCCGCCTTCCGGGCTGGGTTAATCATGGGTTATCCCGCGCGTTCCACGGGCGTCGTCATGACGCCTGCCAGGCATGCCGGCGGACGGAGGGGCAGGGCACCTGCGCGGCAAGCCAGAAGGCAACGGGCGCACGGATTACCCTGTGTCCGGAGGGGAGCGCCCTGTCTCGCGGGCGCACGGACGGGCCCCTGACCGGAAAGCCGTTCCCCACCGTCCAGCGAGGGGAGCGTGGACAAGGGCAGGGCGGGGACCGGGACGGGTGAAATGGGGATTCCGGTCGAACAGGCCGTCTCCTGGCCGAAACTGGGAGGAAGAGGTGACGGGGAAGATTTTGCGCGGCTCTTGCGCCCGAACCCCTGAATCTGAGCGGGAACGGTGGTAGAATGGGTGCCGCGTCAAAATCCTTCGCCCATGACGCCGGCCCCCGGCCAGGAGGCCTTCCGGACGGCCTCCCAGCCTGCGGGTCGCCTCCCCCGGACCTCTCCCCGTTCCCGGCCCGGCTCCCCCGGTTCTGACCCTCCTCCGGTTCGGTCGCCCCGGTCGCTCTCTCTTGCCCGGACTCTGCCCTCCAAGCCATCCACGGGCCCCTGCAGGCCCTTCGTCCTTCTGCCCTTGCCAGGGCCGCCGCCTGGTCCCATGTCCCAGGGCCGCCGCCTGATCCCATGTCCCAGGGCCGCCGCCTGGTCCCATGTCCTCCGGTCCTTGCCTGCCCCCCCGTCCCAGGGCCGCCGCCTGGCTCCATGTCCTCCGGTCCTTGCCTGGCCACCCGTCCCAGGGCCCCGCCTGGCTCCATGTCCTCCGGTCCTTGCCTGGCCATCCGTCCCAGGGCTGCCGCCTGGCCCCTCCAAGGGCCATTGCCTGGCCCCAGCAAGGACCGAAGGCCGTCTCCGAGGACCTGTCTCGGGCCTCCCCCGAACTGCAGGGCCTCGAGCCCCGAAATTTACTCACTATCAGGTCCCAACCGCATGATGATCCAGCGATATCCGAGCCTTCCCCCCAGCCGGGCCCTGCGTCCGGGCGTCGCCGCCCTCGCGGCGGCGTTCGCGGCCCTGGCCCTGGCGCTCTCGCTCTGGGCCCCGGGTACCCTCCTGGCCCGGAAGGCCGGGGCGACGGCCGGCGCAGTCACGGTTGACGCCGTTGCCGGCAACTTCTCGGGCAATTCCGGGGCCGGAGGCGCGGAAGCCCCGGCGGAACTGGAGGACGCCCTCCGGGCCGTCCTGGAAGTGAAGATCGGGAAGGGCGACTACGCGGGGGCGGTCTTCGCGGGACGGGCGGGGGACAGGGAGGTCCTGGTGGCCGCGGGCATGTCCGATCTCGTGAAGCGGACCCCCATGCCCCCGGACACCCTCTTCAGGCTCTCCTCGGTCTCCAAGGCCTTCACCTCCGTCCTGGCCGCCAGGATGGTGAAGTCGGGCGAAATCGGCCTGGAAGATCCCGTGACGAGGCACCTGCCCTGGTTCACGCCTGAGGCACCGGACGGAAGCACCCCGGAGATAAGGTTCCGCCACCTCCTGACCCACACGGCCGGGCTGGGCTACGGCTTCTCCGAGACTGACGACGGCCCCCTCCACCGGGCCGGGGTCTCGGACGGGTGCGGTGCCTCCCAGGGGCTCACCCTGGAGGAGAACATGAGGCGCCTGGCGGGGGTGCCGCTCCTCTTCGAGCCCGGGGAGAGATTCAGCTACTCCCTCGCCGCGGACGCGGCGGGCGCCGTGATGTCCGTAGCGGCCGGGAAGCCGCTTCAGGAGCTCATGCGGGAGAGGGTGCTGGACCCCCTGGGGCTCGGGGACACAGCGTTCCATGCCCTGGACCCCTCCAGGCTGGGCAGGCAGTACGTCTACTCGAACAAGGGGCCCCGGCCCCGGCTCATGTCCGACCCCGAGCGCTACCCGCTGGGCCACGGGCGCCACCTGGACTTCAGCCCCTCCAGGGCCCTGGATCCCTCCGCCTGGCCCTCGGGAGGGTGCGGCATGGTCTCCACGGCGAGCGACGTCCTGAAACTTCTGGATGCCGTGCTCGCCCTGGCCGGGGGAACCGAGGAGGAGAGATGGTTCATGGAGGACGCCATAGCCCCCATGGAGGCCCAGAAGGGCGAGGGCTTCGGGGGCGGGTGGGCCTACGTCAGGGATCCAGGCCCCAGGCCGTTCTCGCGCGGAACCGTGGCCTGGGGCGGGGTCTACGGGCACAGGTGGTTTGCGGACCCCGAGGCCGGCGTCGCCGGAGTGCTCCTGACCAACACCTCCATGAAGGGAATGTCCGGCGACACAGTGGACCTCCTGGCCGAGCTCCTCTATCCCCGCCCTGATGAGGGGGGGCGAGGAGGACAGCGCCGCCCGGCCCCCAGGCGATGAGGCCGCCGGGGCAGTTTCCCCGGGACTCCTCGCCGGGACAGCTTCCCCGAGCCCCCTCGCCGGGACAGCTTCCCCGATCCCCCTCGCCGGGGCAGCTTCCCCGAGCCCCCTCGCCGGGACAGCTTCCCCGATCCTCCTCGCCGGGGCAGCTTCCCCGAGCCCCCTCGCCGGGACAGCTTCCCCGAGCCCCCTCGCCGGGACAGCTTCCCCGAGCCCCCTCGCCGGGACAGCTTCCCCGAGCCCCCTCGCCGGGGCAGCTTCCCTGAGCCCCCTCGCCGGGGCAGCTTCCCCGAGCCCCCTCGCCGGGGCAGCTTCCCGGAGCCTTCCGCCGGTGCTTCCCGGCCCCGGAACCGGGGAACTGGGCCTCCGTCGCCCGCCGCTCCTGCGGGGAACCGCCCCGCTTGCCCGACCGGCGCCCGGCCTCCGCCTTCCGCAGGGAGACAGGGACCGCCCGGGCCGGGCGAGTCTCGTTTGACATGCGATCGTTAGGGGGGTTATATTGTGTTAAGGTGGCTTTTTTCTTGCCGGCCCGAGGCCCGGCCGGGCGCGGCCTCCGGCCCCGGCGGCAGGGGCCGGTGCGCACGGGTTCGTATCGGGCCTGATCCCGGGCCTTCCAGGAGGTCCTCCGCCGCCTTTCCCGTGCCAGAGCCACCAGTCTCCCCCGGCAGACCTGACGGGCCGCTCCCCGGGGTCCACGAGCCTTGCGGGGCAGGCCTTTTCTCTTCCCGGCCCTGGTTGCCTGACGGCCTTCTTCCGGGCCCATGAGGCCGGACGTCCCTTCTTCCGGACCCATGAGGCCGGACGTCCCTTCTTCCCGGCCCCTGAGGCCGGGTTGCCCTTTTTCCCGGCACCCGAGGCCGGGGTGCTTTTTCCCGGCCCCCGAGGCCGGGTTGCCCTTTTCCCGGCCCCTGGGCGCCGGACATTTCTCTTTCAAAGGCCCCAGCGGGCCAAGAGAGGCCAGACGATTGGAGGAACAAGCCTACATATTCCGCTCGGACGGGCCGGGACCGGACGTCCCGTACGTCGCCGGCGGTCCCGTGGACTGCGGGGACATGCGCGATCTGAGTGATCCTGGCAGACGCTGCGACACTGACTTTTCCGGGGACGGCCATGAGCTCCAGGACACCGATGCCGACTCTGACGACGGCGCCGACGGGTTCGCTGGGTTCGGCGGGGACCGGGACTTCCCGGAGGACCCCGACGGCGACGGCCACGGGAACCATGACGGTCACGGGTTCGGCTTCTTCGCCGGCCCTCACGGGCCGGACGCCGACGGGCAGGGGGATCTCGCGGACGAGGAGCGCTTCCGCGCGAACCTCCCCGTCCCTGCGGAGGACCCCCACGCCCGCGTGCCCGCCCAGTGGAGGGGGGGCGGACGCGTATCCGAGGTCCAGGACTCCCTCAGGGCCTACCTGAACGAGGTGAGCCTAATCCCCATGCTTTCCAAGGAAGAGGAGCGCGACCTGGTGCGCGAGTACACCCTCACCGGTAGCCGCGAGGCCGGCCAGAGGCTCGTCACCTCCAACCTGCGGCTGGTGGTGAAGCTCGCCATGCAGTTCCAGTCGAGCTGGCTCAACAACCTCCAGGACCTCATCCAGGAGGGCAACATCGGCCTCCTCCACGCGCTGAAGAAGTTCGACCCCGGCCGCCAGGTGAAGTTCAGCTACTACGCCGCCTACTGGATCCGCGCCTACATCCTGAAGCACATCATGGACAACTGGCGCCTGGTCAAGGTCGGCACCACCCAGAACCAGCGCCGCCTCTTCTTCAACCTCCGCAAGGAGCAGGACAAGCTCCGGAAGGAGGGGTACGACCCCGCCCCCGAGCTCCTGGCCGAGCGGCTCGGTGTCTCCGTGAGCGAGGTGTCCGAGATGGACGCCAGGCTCTCCTCCGGACGCGAGGTGTCCCTCTCCAGCCCCATCGGCCCCGACATGGAGGAGTCCCAGGTGAGCATGGTGGCCGACCCCGGCGAGGGCGCGGACAGCCTGCTCGCGGACGCCCAGATCCGGACCATGGTCTCCGACAGGCTGGTCCGCTTCAAGAAGACCCTGGGCAAGCGCGACCGCGAGATCCTGGAGTGCCGGCTCCTCTCCGACGACCCCCTGACCCTCCAGGAGGTGGGCGAGTCCTTCGGCATCAGCCGCGAGAGGGTCCGCCAGCTGGAGGAGAGGCTGAAGAAGAAGCTCACCGCCTACCTTCTGGAGGAGCTCCCGGAGCTGAGCCTTTCCCAGTGACGCCCTGCCGGAAGGCCGGCCTTTCGGGCCGGGCTCCCCGGCTCCCTCGGTTCCGGGCCTTCCGGGCCCCAATTTTTTGATTTCGCGCACCCTCTGGCACCCCGGCTCCCGCAGTTCCGAGCTCCCGGCCCCCGGTTTTTTTTGATTTCGCGCATCCTCTGGCACCCCGGCTCCCGCGTACCCTCGCCTTCCGGCCCCGAGCTTCCGCGGCCCCGTACCTTCCGGCCCCGAGTTTCTCCTGTCCCGTCCCTTCCGGCCCCGGGCTCCCGCGATCCCCTGCCGTCCGACGGGCCGCCTCTCCGGTCCCGTGCCGCCCGGCCAGTCGGATCCGGCGCTCCCCGGCTGCCCAGGTCCCTTGAGCCTCCATTCCCTCGGCCTTCGATTCCCCCGAGCCGGCCTCAGCGCCGGGGACGGATCCCGGCCGGGACGCCGCCCACGTTCCCCACACCGGTCAGTTTCGCCTTCCGGCCGTAATCCCCCTCCGGGGTCCATACCTTATGCCCTTCACTCACAAGTCCCAGTCCTTCCCGTGTGCCGCGCGCGCCCGGGCCGTCCAGGGGGCATCGGCGGCCTGCGGCCCCCGTGGCCTCCGGGGCCCGTGCCGGGCCCTGCTCCTCGTCCCGGCGCTGGCCCTCACGCTCGCCCTCTCCAGCTCCTGCGTCCCGGCAGGGGGGGCGGGGGGCGCCGCGGTCCGGAGCTACTACTACTTCCTCAAGGCCCAGTACGAGGAGCTCGCCCGAAACGACGACGCGGCGGTCAAGAGCATGCAGAGGGCCACCACCGAGGCCGGGGGCCCCTACTACCTGGAGCTCGAGACCGCCAAGATGATGGCCCGCAACGGACGCATGGAGGAGGCCTCCGGATACGTGGACCGGGCCGCGGCCATGCGTCCCGACGACCCCGAGCCCAGGCTGTTCGCGGGGTACCTGGCCTCCGTGTCGGGCCAGTGGCAGAGGGCCGAGGAGAACTACCTGGAGGCGCTGAAGCTCGACCCCACCAACGAGGAGGCGGTCAGCTTCCTGGGCGCCATGTACGCCGAGAGCGGCCGGCTGGACGAGGCCAGCGAGGCATTCTCGCGGCTGGGGACGCTCACACCGGGATCGTATCTTCCCGACTACTTCCTGGGCCGCGTGGCCCTGCGACAGGGCGACCGCCGCGAGGCGGCCCGCCACTTCGCGGCGGCCGTCGCCAAGAAGCCCGACTTCGTCGAGAGCTTGATCGAGCTCGCGCTCCTAAACGAGCAGTCCGGGGACCTCAGGGCCGCCGAGCGTAACTACCGCCAGATCATCCGCCACCGTCCCGACATCACCATGGCCAAGGCCAGGCTCACGAGGATCTTGGTCAAGACCGGCAAGCGCCGCGAGGCCCTGGCCCTCATCGAGGAGGTCTC
The DNA here is from genome assembly GCA_031263525.1 of Deltaproteobacteria bacterium. Classification (GTDB taxonomy): domain Bacteria; phylum Desulfobacterota; class Desulfarculia; order Adiutricales; family Adiutricaceae; genus JAIRZX01. Next base: position 25,265 of record JAISFP010000312.1, read on the forward strand.
GGGCACGGCAATGGGCGGCGAGGACGCCGGCATAACCCTCGGCCTCATGTTCCTCGAGGACAGCCTCTGGCAGCAGGCGGCCGTCGAGTTCTCGGGGGTCCTGAAGCGCGATCCCCAGAACTCCAGGGCCCGCTACCTGCTCGCGGTGACCCAGGGCGAGACCGGGCAGGTCCAGCAGGCCCTGGAGAACCTGGGAAGCGTCCCCTACCAGTCGGACGAGTACGTCGACGCCGTGCTGTACCAGGCGGCCATCCTCTCCAAGGAGAACCGCCGCCCCGAGGCCCTGGCCGCCCTGGCCCAGGCCAGGCGCAGCCATCCGGGGGCGCCAATGCTCCTGGTGGCGTCGGGCCGCATCATGGAGGAGCAGGAGCGCGTGGCCGAGGCGCTGGCCGTCTACCGCGAGGGGGTGAAGCTCTTTCCCGACTCGGCGGATCTCTTCTTCGCCCTGGGGGCGGCGGAGGACCGCCTGGGCCACCGTTCCGAGTGCCTGGCCGCCATGGCCAGGGCCGTGGAGCTCAACCCGGAATTCTCCGAGGCCCTGAACTACCTCGCCTACACCTGGGCCGAGGAGGAGCGGAACCTGAAGGAGGCCCTGACCCTGGCGCTCAAGGCCAACAACCTGAGGCCCGACAACGGCTACTACCTGGACACACTGGGCTGGGTATACTACCGCATGAACGATTTCGCGAAGGCCCTGCCGCTCCTGGAGCGCGCGGCCCAGCTTTCCGGCGATGATCCCGTCGTGATGGAGCACCTGGGGGACGTCCTGGGCCGCGTGGGCCGCTCGCCCGAGGCCAGGCGGGCCTACGCGAGGGCCATAGAGAAAGGCCACGAGCATCCGGAGACCATCAATGAGAAGCTCAAGCAGATCCTCCAGTAGGCACGGACTCCAGGCGCCCGCCTCGGCCGGCCGCGCCCGCGCGGGGACAGCGGACATGGCCCCCTCCTCGCGGCCGACGGCCGCGGACATGCCCCACTCCGCGCGGCCCGGGCCCGCAGGCACGGCACCTTTCGTCCGAACGACGGCTTCGGACATGGCCCCCTCCGAGCAGCCGGCTGCAGGCACGGCACCTTCCGCGCTCCCCGGGCCCGCAGGCACGGCCCCCTTCGCCGCCGCAAGGCTTAAGGCCGCGCTGTGCATGGCGCTTCTCGCCTTCGCGGGCTGCTCCGTGGTGGGCATGGACCCCACCAGGGCCGCCTCCGAAAACAGGACGGCGACGGATCTGGCCCAGGCCCTCTGGGCAGACGCCGAGGACCTGCCCACCTTCGCCATGCGGGGGGACGCCACCTACAGGTCGGATAACTCTTCCAACTTCTTCCGTTTCGAGCTCGTCTGCCAGCGTCCCGGCTCGTTCCTGTTCACGGCATTCGACCCCTTCGGCTCGCCCGTCTTCCGCATAGCCACCGCCGGGGGGAAGCTTAGCGCCATCGACTACTCCGGCAAGGCCTTCTACTCCGGGAGCGTCTCAGGGGAGGCGCTCGGCCTCATCCTGCCGCTCCCGCTCTCGCCCGAGGAGCTCCTGGCCGTGCTCTCCGGGTCGCTCCCGTTCCGTCCCGCCCTGGCCGAGGCCGAGGCTCAGTTCCCCGAAGGGGTCGGCGACGCCGTGATGCTTCTCCGCCCCGAGGCCGGCGTCCAGGCGGTGAGGGTCCAGGTGGTCGGGGACGCCCCCTGGACGGATGCCGCGGGCAAGATGATACGCCGCGTGTCGACCGGCACGGCGAACAGTCCCGACTTCCAGGTCACCTACGGGTCCTGGGAGAACTACCCGCGGGACGACAGGGGAGGGGCCCAGCGCCTGTTCCCGCGCTCGGTCTCGGCCGCCTGGCGCCAGTCGGGCGACCACTCGCTTGACGTCACCTACCGCGAGGTCAGCCTGGGCTTCGTCCCGCCGGCGGGCGTCTTCGGGCTGGAGCGGCCTTCCGGCTACTCCAGCCAGGCCCTCTAGCCGGCCTCCCGTCCGGGCCCCGCGGGCCCGTGACCCCCTTGCCCGCCTGGCGGCGGGCCCGTGACCCCCTCGCCCGCCTGGCCGCAGGCCCCGTCCCGGGGCCCGGGGCCGCCGGGAGCCGGGACCCGCCGCACGGGTGCCCGGCGAAAGGGACCAAGCTATGGACCAAGGACGCAGAAGGCCGGGACACGGGGGCACCGGGAGGCCCGGCGCGGGCGGCTGGGCAGACGACGAGGACGGTCGTGGCCCCCGCGACGCCCCGGAGCCCCTCCTGGACCCCATCCTGGATCCGTCCCTGGACTCCTCGCTCGAGCCCGGCGGGGAGGATTCCGACGGCGGGGTGAGGGACGTGGCTCACCCGGACTCCGTCCTGGCCCCCTATCCCGAGGACGAGCCCATGGAGGAGCTCTTCCCCGAGGACGACGACGTGGTGGAGCCCGCCTCCCCGGATCCCTACGCCTTCCCGGCGGAGGATCCTGCGGACGGGGACGGGCCGGGCGTCGGCCTTCCGGAGATCCCCGGCGGGGACGGCTTTTTTGCGGACTCCCCGGACTTCCCCGACTCCCGGGATTCCCCGGACTCCCCCGGCTCCGGCTGGGCGGACGGCACGGTCGGTGCGGTCGGCAGGGAAATGTCTGGCCGTGGCACCGGTTCCGGGCCTTATTCCGCTTCCGACCCCGACATCTACGCTGATATCGAGACTGAAGACGACGACGTCCAGGACGGCTTCGCGCTCGGCGACGATGACGGCGACGACGTCCCGGAGGCGCTGGACCTCTCCATAGCGGACGTCGACGGGGGCCCGGACGATCTCCTGGATCCCGCAGGTCCCCTGGACCCCCTGGACTCGGCGGATCCCCTGGAGCCTACGGATCCGGCGGACCCGCTCTCCGGCGGCCACGCGGGCTTCAGGGACGCGGCCGACATCCCTTCCGGCCCGGAGTACAGGAGGCGGGGAAGGGGAGCGGCCCCGCCGTCCCCGAGGGTGCCGGTCTTCGACGGGGAGTTCTCGCCAGACGACATCCTGAGGGACATGGACGAGGTCCTGGGCAGCTTCGACGGGGCTGCCGCCCCGAGAAAGACGGTTGCCCCTGACCATGGCGGGGCCGGCGACATCCCTTCTTCCGCAGGCGCCTCCAGGCCCGGCGTGCGCCCCGCCCAGGGTGCCGACGCAGGTTCCCCGCCCGGCGCTTCGGTCCGGGCAGCCCTGGCCGACGGACCCGCCCCTGCCGCCGTCGCCGCCTCGCCCGGCGCTTCAGTCCGGGCCGGCGGAACCGTCCCTGTCGCGGGAGCCGTCTCCCGCCCGAGCCCGACTGCTCCTGACGGAGGGACCGCCCCTGCTGCCGGAGCCGCGTCCCGCGTCCGCCCTTCAGGCCAGGCCGGCGGAACCTCCCCGGCCGGCGAAACTGTCCGGGACTCGGGAGCCGCGTCCCCCGATCCCGGCTGCGGCTCCGGTTCCGGCTTCGGCCCCGAGCCCGGCTACGGTCCCGGCCCGGGACCGGCACCAGGAGGGCCCCCGCCGGACAGCTCCCGGCCCTCCGCGTCCCCCCTTCCTGACATGCCGGCCCCGTCCGGGGAGGCAGGCCCCGGCCCGGCCCCGAGATCCCGGCAGGCCAGGCCCGCCCGGCCCGGCCCGGCCAGGGAAGGGGCGTCCCCGCCCACGGTGGCCTACCGTCCCCCAGTGCCCGCCCGCTCCGGGCCCCAGGCCCCGGAGACGCGCACGATACTCCTCACGGACAGGGTGGATGCCGGGGCGCTGGCCCCTGACGTCCCGCCCCCTGCGTCCCGCAGGCCGGGCGGCGCCTCCATCCGGAGCACTTTCGCGACCCTGAGGCCGCCTTCGCCCGCCCCGCCGCAGGTGCCAGAGACCCCGCTCTTCCCGGAGCCGGTGGATCTCCTGGACGCCATGGGCACCGAGGAACCCGAGGGAGCCGCGTTTTCTGGCGTGCCTGCGGCCGACGAGGAGCCCTTCGACCTGGAAGCCGGCGAGCCCGTTGTCGCAGGCGACCCCTCAGACGCGGAAGCCGGCGAGCCAGCGGTAGCCGGGGAGCCTTTCTATGCTGACGCCGGCGGATCCGCGGTCGCAGGCGACCCCGCTGATTCAGACGCCGGCGGGCTCGTGGTCGCCGGAGAGCCGGTCTTCGCCGGAGAGCCCGTGGTCGCCGGAGAGCCGGTCGATGTAGGCCTTGCAGATCGTCTGGACGACCTTGATGCCGCGGACCCCATCGTCACGGGTGACCCCGTGGACACGGACGGACCGGACGATGACGGTTCCTTGAACGTCGCGGGGCCAGCGGGTTCTCCCGAGCCCGTCACGCCGGCCGCACCGTTCGGCTCCGCCGGCTCCGGGGAGCCGTTCTGGTCACCCTGGCCTGCTGCTTCCGGGGGGCAGCCCGCTCCACCGGGATCCGCTGGGGCCGTCGTGTCCGGCGAGCCTCTGGGACAGGCCGAGCCCTCAGTCTCCGGGGTGCCGCTGGGTCAGGGCGGGCCCGCAGGCTCATGGGTGCCGCCGGGCCCCGCAGTCTCCGGGATGCCTTCCGGGCCCGCAACGCCTCCGGGCCAGGGGCATTCCCCAAAGATTTCCCCCCCTGACGCCGCATCAGGATCGGCTCCGGGTGTCAGTCCTGACGCCCGGGCCGCCGATATTGTTGTGTCGGGAGCCCACGGGCAGCGACTGGCCGCAGATCTCACGCCCGAGGAACTCCGCGATCTTATAGAGAAGGCCGTGGAGAGCGGAGTGGCCAGGGCCCTCGCCAGGCACAGGGACGATCAGGACGAGCTCTGAGGCGCATTGCCTGCCAGTGCTCCTGACTTGCAGCATTTCTGGAAGTTGGCCTTGCCGTCACGCGCGCTCTCGCGCCCGGATGCCGGGCCGCCCGGCTCCTGGTCATGCTTCGGGCCGTCATGGTTCCCGGCTTTCGGGTCAGCCGGCCTCAACCGGAAAAGGCTCATGGACGCACGGACGTCAAGGCGGGGATTTCCGCGTTCAAGACGCGAATCATCAATGCCGTCAGCCGAAAAGCCAAAAAATTCTGTTAGATGTCAAACTATAAATGAAACTGCGATTATGGCATTATGCATTGAACCACCGAAATTTTTAGCAATAACTATGGCAATCATATTTTTATTTTGGCTGATTTAGCATGAACAGCCCGAATTTTCAGAAATAAAGTTAATAAATTTTAATAATTAAAACAAATATTATTGGCATATCGATATTTCCAGTTATTATCAATATGATTTTAAGTAATGATTGTTTATATTTTATGATTTTTAAGAACTGCCAGCATGCAATTAATTTAATAATTAGTGGTTATGGCATTTAATCCCCAACCCATCAATGGGTATGACGATATATCAATTTTATAATGATAATTTATTAAAACATCAATTAGCATTCCATGAGTTCCATAATATGTCTTATCTGTAATATTACAATTAATTCAAACGGAAACCATCTTGTGGTTCCTTACTTAATCAGTCAAATCTTTATTTATGGTAATTAATTAAACGTTTAAAATGATATCATTCTATGCCTGATCAATTAACACTTTCATGAATGATAGACAAATAATAATGAAATATAATTTTGCTTAACCCTCAGTGTTTAATACTATATCATGTATATGTATCTTATCAAATAATGATTATCTTATAATATCTCATAAATATCAGTGCTTCCAAAAGAATATCTTTTTTTATGAAAATATTTATCATATGTTATTCGTAAATTGTCTTGGTTTTCTGAAAAATTTTATTAATATATGATCAATTTATCAAACAAATTAGAATATTTCAAACACTGCTGTGGCACATTAATCAAACAGCAACAGAAGAATCCTTTTTGTCTCCAGTCCGTCAGGACCTTTCCTGGCGAAGCCGTCAGGACGCCGGCGTTCCTTCCCTCCGGGCCCCAGACCTTCACTCCTTCCGGTCGTCCGTCCGCCACTGGATCCCTCCCCGCTGCCTCCGTGTCATGCGTACGCGCCCGGTGCCGCGCCCCGGTCGTCCGAGCCCTCCGTCCTCGCCTGCCGGGCCGCCGCCCCTTTGCCCGGCCCTTCCAAGGAACTTCCGAAGATATTCCGGGGATCTTCCAAGGTTTTTCCTGTGAATTATCCAATCCAGCGCCCCGGGCGCGGTTCCGGAGCCGCGCGTTCAGGCGGCTACGCGGACCTTGCCGGCATCACAAATAAAGTTGCAATTTTTGGCGTGTTACGCTATTTTCCCGCTGTAAGCGGAAAGCCCGGCCCGGATCCGTCCGGCGCCGCCGGGGTCCCCGCCGCCTTCCCAGCATCCTCCAGAATCCCCCCTCCTGCCCGGGGCGGGCCTTCCGGCCCCGGGGCCTTCCAGGACCTCACGCCTCACAAGGAACAACCGGTCAAGCACTAAATGAGCAGCAAGGTACGCCTGAAAGACCTTCTCAGGGAGAAGGACGCGTTTCAGACCATCTCCGATCGCCTCTACAACTTCTACCTGACCCACACCACCCAGGTGATCGTGGCCGCGCTGGCCGTGGTGCTGGTGATCCTGGGCACGGTAGCGGGAGTGGCCATATCGCGCTCCCGGGCCGCCAAGGCGTCCAGCGACTACTACCTGGCCTACGTCGTGGGCGATCCGACCAGGACCCTGGCCGGCATGGAGGACGTCCGCAGGAAGTACGGCGACGACAGCAGGGCCGGAAGGCTCGCGGGCTTCGCGATGGTGGACGCCTACATAGGCCTGGAGCGCTACCAGGAGGCGAGGGAGCTGGCCGACAGCCTGGCCTCCGGCCTCCGCGGCCCGGAAACGGACCTTGCCCCCATCATCTACAACCTCCAGGGATCCCTGGCCGAGCAGACGGGCGACCTGGAGGCCGCCTACGGCCACTACGAGGCCGCCTGGCTGGCCGTGGAGGCCCCGGTCCTGGGACCCGACGGAAGGCCTGTAAACGATCCCCTCTTCGCCCAGGCCTCCGGCCCCTTCCGCATGGAGCTCCTGAACTCCCGAGGCCGCGTGGCCCTGGCCCTGGGCCGCGTCGACAGCGCCCGGATGGCCTACGACGAGCTCCGGAACCGCTATCCCGGCACGCCGCGGGCCTACGCCGCGGCCTACAGGCTGGACGAGAGCGAAAGGGCCGCGGCCGCGGCTGACGACACCGTCGTCCTGCCGGACACCCCCTCCGAGATAACCTCCGTGGATCTTCCGCCCGCAGGCGCCTCCGGGGTGACCTCCGAGGACCTGCCCCCCGCCGGGGCCTCGGCCCCGTCCGCCGGCGACGAGGCCGGAGGTTCGGGCGGTTCGGGGGCCGATGCCGCGCCTGCGGACGGTGACGCATCCGGCGACGATGCCGCCGCCGGAGACAGTGCATCTTCCGACGACGCCGCCGCTTCCGGAGACGATGCCTCCTCCGGAGACGATGCCGCTTCCGGAGAGGGCTCAGTTCCCGCCACTTCCCAAAACGAGGCGGCCCCGGCAGCCTCGGGCGACGGGGCGGCAGCCGGCGACGGGGCCGAGTCTGCCGCATCCGGCGACGGGGCGACCGGCAGCTCGGACGTTCCAGCATCTGGCGACACGGCCGCCGGGGCCGCGTCCGAGACAGGGGACCAGCCTGCGGACAGGCCCAGAAACTTCCGCTCCCGCTCGCGCAGGGCCAGGTAGCCTGGCCCGGCGGCCTTCGCCCAGGCACGGGGACCAGCGCGGGAGCCAGGCTGCAGCCGCCCAGGCACCGGATTCTTTCTGACGGCCGGCCTTCCTGACGGACGGCGGGCCGTCGTTTTCTGATAGGAGGGCCATGATGCCTTCCGGCGGGCCGGCCTTCCGGAAGAGCCCGGACGGCCCCTGTCCGGCCTGCTTTCAGTAACGGCCCGGACGGCCCCCCGTCCGGCCAGCTTTCTGAAACGGTCAGGACGGCCCCCGTCCGGCCTGCATTCAGAAACGGCCCGGACGGCCCCCGTCCGGCCAGCTTTCATTGACGGCCCGGACGGCCTCCGTCCTGCCTGCTTTCAGAAACGGTCATGGCGCCCCCGTCAGGCCAGCTTTCATTAATGGCCCGGACGACCTCCGTCCTGCCTGCATTCAGAAACGGTCATGGCGCCCCGTCAGGCCAGCTTTCTGAAACGGTCAGGGAGGTCTCAGTCCGGCCAGCTTTCTTAAACGGCCAGGGCGGTCTCAGTCCGGCCTGCTTTCTGTAACGGACAGGGCAGCCCCCCGTCCCGCCTGCTTTCAGTAACGGGACGGCCCCCGTCCGGCCTGCTTTCATTAACGGCCAGGGCGGCCCCCGTCCGGCCAGCTTTCATTAACGGCCAGGGCGGCCCCGTCCAGCCTGCTTTCATTAACGGCCCGGATGGCCTCCGTCCGGCCAGCTTTCATTAACGGCCAGGGCGGCCCCCGTCCGGTCAGCTTTCATTGACGGCCCGGACGGCCCCAGTCCGGAGTGCTTTCAGAAACGGCCAGGGCGGCCCCCGTCCGGCCAGCTTTCATTGACGGCCCGGACGGCCCCCGTCCGGCCTGCTTTCAGAAACGGCCAGGGCGGCCCCCCGTCTGACGGGGCGCGGCCGGCAGGCCGGCCCGGAACCCCTCCGGACACGGACGAGGGCCCGGCGACCATCCCCCCGGGCCCGGACCTCAAGCTCTCCGGGCACCGAGACCTCCCAGGGAGGCCCCCCATGGCATTCGACCGCGACGACCGAGACACCAGAGACGACCGCGATCCCATCCTTGTCGACCACGACGAGGACGTCGACGGTGAAGACGAGGAGTGGTACGAGGAGGACCTGGGCCCAGAGCCCGAGTACACCAGCACCGGCAAGTCCGGCCCGACCGTCAAGATAGTGGCCGTGTGCCTGGCAGTGGTCCTGGCGGCAGTCCTCCTCTACGTCTACTCCAGGACCTCCGGAGACCAGCCTGCCGTCCGGACGGCCGGGGCCGGGTCTCCTGTCGCGGCCGCCCCTTCCGGCGGCGATGCGGGAAGCCCCGGGACCGGCGGTCCCGCTGCTCCCGAGGGCCAGGCCCCGGGCGGCGACGCCGGGCCCGGAACCGAGACGGCCGGCACCGGGGCTCCTGCGGCATCGTCCGCCGGGACCGGCACCCCCCCGGCAGGCGGGACCATTCCTGCGGCGGTCGGGAGCCTCGTCCCCCCGTCGTCCCCCGAGCCCGACGTTTACTTTTCCCCGGGCCCGGACGCGCCAACCTCCGAGACGCCCGAGGTCGACGTCACCACCCCCGATCCCGCAGACGATCCCGCCCTTGCAGCCGGGTCCGTTGCCCCGGCTGGCTCCGGCCCCCCGCCACCGGTGGCGGATCCCGCCGCGGCGGGCGATCCTGCCGACATCGAGGCGCTCTCGGCCTCGCAGGCCGGGACCGGGGCCGGCGACGGCGAGGATGCCGTTTCCGAGCCCGGAACCGGGACGGAGGCCGCCTCCGATGGTCCTGACGGCGAAGCTTCCGCAGAGCCCGAAGGCAGCGCCCCCGGCATCGTCGCTGACGGCGAGCCGGCGGGCGAGCCGGCCCCCCCCAGGGTCATACCCCAGCCCAGGAGGACCGATCTGCCCGGCTCCGCCGGGGAAGGGGAGGGCGCCTCCACGTCCGCCGCCGCAGCTCCTGCAGCATCGGCACCGGCCCCTGCCGCCTCCAGCCCCGCCGCTGCCGCTCCTGTAGCCTCCACTCCTTCCGCTTCCATGTCTCCCGCGGCAGCCCCGGCGACATCTGCCCCGGCGGCCTCCAGGCCTTCAGCTGCCGCCCCGGCGGCCTCCAGGCCTGCCGCTGCCGGACCGGCGACACCTGCCCCGGCGGCCTCCAGGCCTGCCGCTGCCGCACCGGCGACACCTGCCCCGGCGGCCTCCAGGCCTGCCGTTGCCGCATCGGCGACACCTGCCCCGGCGGCCTCCAGGCCTGCCGCGACCGTCCCCGCCGCGACGCCTCCTGCCGTCTCCCAGACCGAGGCCATAGCCTCCTCATGGACGGTCACCTTAAGCGGCGCGAGGGACAGGGCGGCGGCCCAGCGGATTTTGGACAGCCTTAAGCCTCACGGCGGGTCCGCGCACTTCTACATCACCGAGGTCACCCCAAACGACGTCCCCTACTTCAGGGTGCGCATGGGCTTCTTCTCGTCCAAGGAGGTCGCGGACGCCGCCGGCAAGGACGTCTCCGACAAGGCTGGCGGCTATGCCGACTTCTGGTCGTCCCAGCCCACGGAGGCGGAGTTCAGCAACAACGGGGGCAGGGTGGTCAACTGAAAGCGCCCGGCCCGGCCCTTTCCCTGTCGCCGGGGTCCGTCCGGGGCCCGGTTCACGCCTGCCGCCCCGGCCCTTCGGCATGCCCGAACACTGGTCTCTCGCCTCTCCGGCGAGCCCCGCCTCGTCCCTTCGGTCGGCCAGCGCCCGGCCTCTGGCGGGCCATTCAGGCCTTCCTGCAGGCTGTTTCCGGCCTCCGGACACCGCGGGCCCTCGCTCCCGGCCTCTTGACAGGGGGCTCCATTTAGCTGTATAAGATTTTCACCCTGCGTATGCAGGGCGTTCGGCCTGGGCGGGCATAGCTCAGTTGGTAGAGTACGAGCTTCCCAAGCTTGGGGTCGCGGGTTCGAACCCCGTTGCCCGCTCCATTTACTGTTTCGGCTATAGTCGAACAAGTTCTCCACACGGGGATTTTCCTGGACTCATAAGAGGTTCAGGAGGATCCCCGTTTTCATTTGCTGTCGATCTTGTCATTAACATCCGTGCTGTCGGGGGAGACATTGGGGGATATCTTCCGAAGGAGGGGGGGCGTATCCCCCGACATGCCCGCATGCTGACTTGTCAGCAGATAGACAACTCCAAGCCGGCAGATGCTCCTTTCAGACTGTATGACAGCGGGAACGGCCTGGGGCTCTACCTCCAGGTATACCCTGCCGGAGGAAAACTTAGGAGGCTTGCTAACTCTTTCGAAGGAAAAAGGCATATTAACTAACTCTTTCGAAGGAAAAAGGCATATTAAGTCCTTGGGAGGGTGGTCTGACGTCAGCCTCAAAGAGGCACGGGAGAAAGCGGCGGCTTTCAAAAAGGATATTTCCGAAGGGATTGACCCGGCCAAAGCGGAGTATGATACTCCTGCAACTTTCCGGGACGTCTCCCATGAGTGGGCGTCTCGTTTCCTCCCCGGCCTGGCCGACATCGCCTGGGGGATCGCCGCGTAGCCGTCCACCCTTCGAAAGGACCCCCATGCCCCAGCTCATTTCGTGCCCGATGTGCGCACGCCAGGTGTCCGATCAGGCCCTTTCCTGCCCCGGATGCGGATACCCGATCTCCGGTTCCCCAGCCCTGTCCCCGCCTTGCCAGCCCGTGGCGTCCCCTCCCGCCCAGCCTCAGCCGGGAACGGGACGCAGGTCCTCCGCGCCCTGGGCAAGTTCGGCAGGTGGACCCTCCACAACCTCGGCGGCATCATGGCGTTCATCATCCTGATAAGCATCCTGACCTCCATCTTCGGCTAGCGGAGGCCTCACGGCGGCCAGGGAGCCGCTCGCGCCATGATTTCCATCACCCCCTTCACCCAAAGGCCCCCCCCTGCCCCTTGTCCGCTGCCCAAATTTCTGTCACTATATTTCTGATAAGGCCACCGTCTGCCCGGATTGCGAGCTCCCCCCCCGTCCTGTCTATGGCGCAGTCGAAAAAAAAGCTGGAGACTGGATGCCGAATCTGTCTTCATCGGCCTTCTGGTTGAAAAAGCTTTGGCAATCCTTCGGGATAGCCTCTGCTGTCTGTGCAATGACTGCTTCAGGCTCTCTTTTGGTGCGTCTGTTCGAGAAAGACGGGAACGCCCACACAACGGCCTTGGTCTTTTTCTCCATTTCCTTGTATTTGAACTTGATGGCGCCGGATTGAAACGGCGCACGGAGAATCCCCATGGACCCCGCCTATTTCGTGATACTGATCGGCCTGGGCATTGCCGTCTTCTTCACCGGAC
>JAISFP010000356.1 GCA_031263525.1 Deltaproteobacteria bacterium
CGTCCAGGCCCCGGAGGAAAGCCGTCCTGCACCAGGAATGATGAAGATCTTGGTCCTGCTGTAGGTTCCCCCCCTGTCGTCTGTGAACAGATACTTAATTAGATCGAAGATAGGTTAAAAATAAACGTAACTGTTCAGGTGCCCCTCTATTGAGGAGCATTTCGGAGGAAGAGAGCCCTAATGAGGAACTCAATAAGCTGAATAGTCAACAATGGATACTTCATGTGGAGGGTAAGTGGTTCTGAAGAGGGCATTTGGGTTGGAGACCTTCCAGTTCAGCACCTCTTGGTGGGGGCACCTGAATAGTTACAAATAAACCTTTAAAGCAGAAGATCCAATAGTGGATACTTCTGAAGGTGAAGAGATATAACAGACGCTATTATCCGGGCGGATAAATGTCAGCGGTGTAAAGTATGATGTTTATGCTCCCATGGACAAAAGATACAGAATTGTAGTTTTCTGATCTCCTTGCTAATTTTTATCAACTCATCCATTTATTGGTGATAAATTTGCTAGAGCCTACTGGTTTAGCGACTTAAATGGCTTTCTCAACGAGAATGCAAAATCAGAGTAAAATTAAGGCATTAGCGCATAAACCCCTAACTTTGGATAAGGATGTACGTTGGAATTCGTGGAGATTATTCGAGTAAATTCGCATTTTCGCTGACATTTATCCGCCTGGGTAATATTATGATTGGAAAGTCCTAATGTTGAGCTCCCCATGGGGGCACCTGAAAAGTAGCCAGTTTTGGTTCCGGTTTTTTCTCATGTCTAATCAATGTTATGATGTAAAAGTTAAGTGTCAGCCTTCCTAGGTGCCAACAGGCTCCAGACCAGTGCCGGATGACTGTGCACGGCTGTTCTGGAGCGGCAGGACAAGCAGGCATGCATGGGCGCGGAGCGGGACTCCCGGCTGGCGCGGAGATTGCCTAGCCGGCTCCCGTCCCTTTGCCACTTGTCGGGCGAGGTTCCCGGACCGGGGGTTTTTCTGGAACAGGCTTAACTGTTCAGGCGCCCCCACCAATGGGGACTCGACAGTGGGATTTTCCCGGCAGAAATGCCACCTGTAGCAACTCTTTGCCCCCACATGAAGTATCATTCATTGACTCTTTAACTTTTAGGGTTCCTCATTAAGGCTCTCTTCCTCCGAAAAGGTCCTCGACAGAGGGGCACCTGAATGGTTACGAACAGGCAACCGAGGGATGTTGGCCGACTCGATTCTCCGGGATCAGCCCGGGTCAGGCGACAGCAAGATTTGCCAGGCGTCAGCTTCCGCTTGTTTTTCCCGCGCCAGACCTTGGGAGGTTCTGGATCTCTTCAGTGCCCGGACGGCCCTTTTTTGGTCAGCCCTACGACGTTCGACGGCACAATGCCGGACGTCGTGACCATGACCTCCATGAGGCCGTGGCGGCCAGTCCGGGTGCCCGAAGCCGCGCGCCAGGCCATGTTGAGATCCGGAATCAGAGCCGGGCGGCCAGTCCGGGCGCCCGAGGCCGCGCGACACGCCAAATCAAGCCCCTGAAACAGGGGCGGGCCGGCCGGTGCGGGCGCCCGAGGACCCGCGGCGCGCCCCGGACAGGACAGGGGGAGACACATGAGCGACACCCAGACGGCGCTGGCTTTCGGCCTGGATTCCGTTCCGGAGCTGACCTTCCACGTGCTCGCCGTGTCGGGGACCGCCCGGCTGAACGGGCTGTACCGTTTCGGGATAAGGGCCCTGGCGCTGTCGAGGGATCTGGACTCCGCCGGGCCCCAGGACCTCCTGGACGGCGCGGCCACCCTCAGTCTGCGGGGGCCCGGGCAGCCGGGCGAGGACTCCCCGGGCGGCTGCCCGGCCCGCGCGGGAGACTGGCACGGGGTCGTGACGGCAGTTTCCCTGGGCCGGGGCATCGGCGACTTCGCCGTGGTCGACCTGGCGCTCGAGCCGTCCATGTCGCGGCTGCGCGGCCAGATCCAGTCGCGGATCCACATGGACGCCACCTCGCCCGAGATAGTCCTCGACAGCATGGCATTCGGGGGCATGGACCCCGACGGGGCGCGCCTGGATCTCCTGGACCCGGGGGCCTACCCCAGGCGCGAGTTCGTCATGCAGCACGGGGAGGACCTGCTGCGGTTCGTCATGAGGACCCTGGAGCGCGAGGGGATAACTCTCCGCTTCGACCAGTCCGGCGGGACCGACGTGGCGGTCCTGACGGATTCCTGCGCCCGCTTCCCGTCCCTGACTGACGGGTCTTCCGAGGCGGAGCTCGGCGTGACCGGGGTCTCGGGCCTGGGCACGGCGGACGCCCCCGCGCTGTACGGCGCCCGGCTCGCCTCCAGGATCGCCAGGCGGACCGTGAGGCTCCGGGACTACGACTGGATGCGTCCGGGACAGCCCGTGGAGGCCGAGCTCGAGATTTCCGCCGACGGCCGCGGGGAGATCTACCTCTACGGGGAGAACTTCACATCCGAGGAGGAGGGAAGGAGGCTGGCGGCCGTCATCCGGGATGCCGAGCTCTGGGACCGCGAGTCGCTTTCCGGCATGACGCATCTCGCCGGGGTCATGCCCGGGCTGACGCTGGGCGTCCGCGGGAGCCGGGGCGGCGCCTCCGACGGCCGCTGGGCGGTAAGGTCCGTCTCCGTTACCGGGAGCCAGGCGGGCCGGGCGGCGGCGGAGCTGGGCCTGGATTTCGGGACGCTTTCGGGGCTGTCCGGCATGCCGGCCGGGGGAGGGATGCCCGGGACGGCGGGGATGGCGGGTCCGGAAGGGATGACGGGGATGCCCGGGACGGCGGGACCGGCGGGGACCCCTGTCGGGGGAGGCCGGCGGGCCCCGGGGGAGCTCAGGGGCACGTCCTCCGGGGGAGGGGCTTCACGGGCGCGGGGCGCGCCGGCGGTCGCGGCGGACGGCCTGGCCGTGCGGGTGGCCATGGGCCGTGCCGAACGCGCCTGCAGCCCGCTTCGGCTCACCCCCCGCCCCCCGGCGGCGGCCCCGGTGCCGGCCTGGATCGACGGGTCCGGCACCGCCGGCGAGCCCGAGATGGACGAGTTCGGCCGTTACCGCGTGCTCTTCCCGTTCGATCTTTCCGGAAGGGCCAGCGGCAAGGCCAGCCCCTGGATCCGCCTGGCCCGCCCGGGCGCCGGGTCGGGCTACGGCCAGCATTTCCCGCTCACGCCAGGCTGCGAGGTCCAGGTGGCCTTCACGGACGGGGACCCGGACCGGCCCGTCATAACCGGGGCGGTGGCGGACGCGGCCACAGGGAGCCTGTCCGGGGCCGCCACCCCCTTCGTCTCCGGGATAGGGACCAGGGGCGGCGGCGGCCTCCTGTTCGGGGAGAAGCCGGACGGCCAGAGCGTCACCTTCTCCGGGGGCTCCGGCAGGGGGTCGCTCACGATCTCCGCGGGCTCCCCCACCACCGCCGAGGTGGTCGCCGACGTCGTGAGCCAGCTGTCGGCCTCTCACGGCACGCTGTCCTTCTTCGGGTCGACCGGCACGGCCGGAAGCCTCTTTTCGGTCAGGGCGCAGTCGGACTGGGTGCGCGGGATGGTCATGACCATGACCGCCCTGAGGGAGGCCGCCGGGGCGGCGTCCGAATGGACCGCCTTCGAGAGGGACAGGGACAAGTCGAAGGACGCGACCAGGGACAAGGCCAAGGCCGACGCGTTGACGAAGGCCTCGGACGCCGCCGCGTGGGCGAGCTACCTCGCCGGGCCGCTCCAGCACGTCATACAGTGGATCTACGAGGCCAACGAGAGGAAGAACGCGCCGCCGCCGGACTGGCGGGGCGCCTGCGACGAGGGCATCTTCACCCTTCGCGGGGGCCCGAAGGGGGCCATGTCAGTGTGGCGGACCACCGAGCCGTTCACGGAGGCCACGTTCGCCGCGTTCTTCGCGATCATGAAGACGCTCCGCCAGGCGCCGCAGATGGCGGCCGAAATCATGGAGGGGGACGAGAAGGCGAAGAAGGACGAGGAGGAAAATGCCGCCCAGAAGCCCGAGCTGGACCAGGAGGCGGCGAGGCTCGAAGGTCTGGCGACGGTGGCCGAGACGGCGGCTGCGACGGCCGCGGTCGCGTCGACGGCCGCGGACACTGCGGCAAAGTCGTACGCGAATGACGAAAAGAAACAGGATGCCGCGAAGGAGGCGAAGAAGACTCTCGAGAAGGCCTTGAGGGCGGCGGCCAGGGCTCGGGAAAGGGCCGCTGCCGCCTGGAGGAAGGCGGAGAAGGCCTCGCCCAAGACGGCCACGGCCAAGGCCTCGAACCGCGCCGTCAGGATAGGTTCCGTCGCCGCGCAGGCGTTGACCGACACGATCGTGTCGGCAAAGCTCCTGATGACGCTTGCCGGCCTCACCCAGGAAAGGGCCCGGGGGCTGCATGTCGTGAACACCGACTCCTATGTAGCCGTGACGGCCGAGACCCACGCGTCATTCTCGGCTAAGGGGCCGCTTTTCCTGGAATCCGGCGGCGACGCGCCCCTGGGGGAGGATCTGAGGTACCCTCACGTGCGAGGGGACGCCAGGCTGGCCGCGCTCCTGGCCGGGGAGGACGGGTCCGAGCCCCCCGGATGGGATGAAGCCTCCGCGGTGCTCCTGCGGGGGCAGCTGGTGAGGACCCTGGCGGGGACCCTGAGCCTCGGCGGCACAAGGGTGGCGGCCGTCAAGAGCCCGCTGATGATCCGCGTCGCCACGGGCGAGAACAGGGCCGTCCCCGAGCCGGAGGGCCTGTACGACGTCTCGGACGTGGAGCGAGAGTGCCTGCTCGAGCTCGACAGGGGGCCCGGGGAGTTCGTCAGGGGCGTCTCCCTGGAGGTTCTCCAGGACGACGGGGTGGCCAGGATGTGCTGTCTGGAGCCTTCGGGCGCGGTCCAGCTCCTGCAGGGGAGCCACAGGGACGGCAAGGCCGCGAAGGGCAGGGGCGCGGACGGGGAGAGGCGCCTGGAGCTGTCCTCGGACGGGGCGCGCCTGCAGGACGGCAAGTTCCGCTCGCTCACGCTTTCGGAAGAGTCGGGCGCGAGTCTCAAGAACACCGACAATGCCGTCCTCGTCCTCAAGGGCGGGAAGGCCTCCCTGAAGTCGTCCGGGGGGTTGTTCGGCGACACCACGCTCGACCTGGGGGAAAACAGCCTGAAGGTCGGCGCTCAGTTCGACGTGAAGATCGAGGGGGCGGGCAGCAAGATCGTCGTGGGCGTCTCCGGGGTCGTCGCCACCTCCTCGAGCGGGCTGGTGGACATCCAGTCCAAGCTCCTCAAATCATGATCCGGCGCGCAACCCGGGAGGCGGGACTTGCGGGACAGGGATTCGCCAGCTTTGCTGTCAGGAAACCGGGAAGGCCGCGCTCGTCACGTGACATGCCGGTCTTGAATTTGACAGTTGCGCGGCCAGGAAACATGATATGCCTGGATCGCTACAGGGATTGCGGTACAATGACTGTTCTGAGACAAAGGCTGGATGACGTGCGTGCCCTTGCCGTTGCGGAACTTGCGGTGCAAGAACTGACGGCGCTCGCGATCGAGATTCGTGACCGGGGCGATTGAGGGCTGCGGGCCGGAAAGAGCCGGGCGGCGGGGCCGCCGTCCGGCGGCAGGGGACGCGAAAGGGGCAGGGAATGGGATCGTTTGCCGAACCGGGCTTCGAGATGGAGTTTTCCGGCCTGGATCTCCGCGTGGCGGGCTTCCGGGGGTGGAGCGGGCTGAACAGGCTCTACGCCGTCACCGTTCGGTGCCTGGCGGACGCGGGCCGGTTTGCGTCGGTCGGGGCCCAGGGCGTCCTGGGCGCGGCCGCGGCGCTGAAGATCAGGGACCCGCGGGGCGGGGCCGGGGGAGCCGCCGGGCAGGGACGGCCGGGCGCCGCGGGCGCGCCGTCCGCATCGCTCGGACGCTGGCCCGGCACCGTGGTCGGCCTGCGCGTCATAGGCCGGGCGGGGAGGCTCGTCGCGCTCGACATGACGATTGCCCCGGGAATGGCGCTTCTGGGGGGAAAGGTCGGAAACAGCATCCACCTGGACAGGAGCGGGCCGGAGACGGTCATGGAATGCCTCGGGCAGGCCGGCGCGGGGAACGGGCGGGTGCGGCTGGAGACGGACCGGGGTGCGTACCCGAAAAGGGAGTTCGCCTTCCGCCGCAACGAGGACCCGCTCCTGTTCGTCATGAGGATTCTCGAGCGGGACGGCGTCGGGCTGCGCTTCGACATGACGGGCGCCGCGGAGACGGCCGTCCTCCTGGACTCCAACTCGGGCTACCCGGCCCTCCTGGCCGGCGGGAAGGAGGCGGTGCTGGACGTCTCGGGCGTCTCGGGTCTCCTCGTGCCCGGGGCCGCGGGGGCGCTGTTCGGGTCCGCCAGGGAGCTCCGCGTCCCGCGGGCCTCGGCCAGGATCCGCGACTTCGACTTCATGAACCCGGGCAGGGCTCTCGAGGCCGTGGAGGAGACATGCGCCTGGGGCCGCGGCGAGACGTACCTTTACGGAGAGAACGTCGCCACCTCCGCCGAGGCGGGTAGGCTCGCGCGCTGCCTGAGGGACGCGGAGCTCTGGGCTTCGGACAGGGTGACGGGCACGAGCCGCCTGCCCGGACTCCAGGCCGGGGTCACCGTCACGCTCGCGGGTTCCGGGGGAGGCTCGCTGGACGGCCGCTATCTCGTCGAAGCCCAGGAGATGGAGGGGAGCCAGCTCGCGTCGCTGGGATTTCCGGCAGGCGCGGCGCCGGGTTCCGGCGACGCGGGCGCCGTGCACGAGCTTCTGGGCGGCGGCATTCCCGGCCGGCCGGGGGGCTGGCCGTTCTCGCTCGCCGGACACGGGGTTTCGGGAGAATCCGGCCTGTCCGGGACAGGCGGGACGGGCGGGACGCTCGGTCCTGCCGCGGAATTCGGTCGCGGCGGGCCGGACGGGGCTTTCAGGGGAGCCCCGGAAGGACGCCCGGTCGGCGCCGCCGGGAGGCGCGGCCGGGGCCGGCCCGGCTCCGCGGCCGGCGGCACGGGCGATCCCTTCCCCGACCCCCTCGCCGACTTCCTGGACGGGGGGCCGGGCGTCTTCGGGACCATGGCCTGGAATTCCGGCCGCGGCTGGCGGGAAGACGCGGCCCAAGGCGGCTGGCCTGCCGGCGTCGCGTCGCCCGGAGGCCGGGACCGGGGCCCGGACGCCCCGGCGGAGGGCGCGGTCAGGCACAGGATACTGCTGGGAAGGCTGGAGAGGCCCTACCGCCCGCTGAGGAGAGTCCCGCGTCCCGCCGCGTCCGGGGCCGTGAGCGCCTGGATAGACGGCGCGGGCTCTGGCGACGTGCCCGAGATGGACTCGATCGGCCGGTACAAGGTCATCTTCCCGCCCGACCTTTCCGGAAGGGACCGGGGCCGGGCCAGCCACTGGATACGCATGGCCCAGCCCAGCGTGGGCACGGGCTACGGCCAGAACTTCCCCCTCGCTCCCGGCTGCGAGGTGCTGGTCACCTTCACCGGCGGCGACCCGGACCGCCCGGTGATAGCCGGAGCCATGCCGAACGCCGAGTCCGGGAACTTCATGAACTCCGCGAGCCCTGCCGGGGCGGGCGTCGGGACCCGGGGCGGGGGCTCGCTCCTGTTCGCGGAGAGGAAGGACGGCTCGGACACCGTGCTCTCGTCCGGCTCCGGACGCGGGCACCTGGCCCTGCACGCGGGCTCGCCCACGTTTTCCGTGATCCATGCCGACATCGTGAACCAGCTGAACACTCTCACGAGCTCCACGTCCGTCTTCACGACCTCGCTGATGTCCGGCTTCTACCACAGGATAAAGGCGTCCGGGAAATGGACCGCTGACTTCGTGAAGAAGCTCCTGGTCCTGCGCGAGGTCGCGGAGACCGCCTCGGACATAGCCGCGGCGGCGGCCGCGGCGCCTGCAGGCGACTCTTCCAGGGGGGCGGCGGCCATCGTGGCCGACGCGTTCGCCATGGCCGACTATGTCGTGGCCCCGGTGAAGAACATCTACCAGGCGGCGGAGCACTTCCGCGACATGACCGCGGAGGACGCGGACCGTCGCGGGAAGGCGGACGTCAACGTGTTCAGGCTGAAGACGGACTCGGCCGGGGCGGACAGCCTCTGGAGGAGCTCCATGGACTCCTCGGACAAGAAAATGAAGTTCCTGATGCTGTTCCTGCTGATCGCGAAGCCCCTGCGGGACGCCGTCTCCGGCTACCGGGACATGGACGTGGGGGTGAGCGACCAGGCCCACGCGAAGGACGAGGAGGACGGGGTGACCAGGCCCGGCTCGGACAAGGACAGGCCGACCGCGGCCTCCAAGGCGTCCCTGAAATGGCGCGTGGGCGGATCGGCCGTGTGCAAGGTCGTGGCGGACATTGCCGCCCTCACGACCCTCGTCTCGCAGATGCTAGGCATGACGGGCGATGTCGGCGGGGTGCGCGTCGAGAACCTCGACTCCTACGTGTCGATTGTCTCCGGCGAGTTCGGGGTCATGAGCTCCCGCGGGCCGCTCGTCCTGGAGTCGGCTCCCGGCAGGGTGGGCGAGGACCTGCATTTCGCCTCCGTCCGCGAGTCGGGGATGGCGAAGTCGCTCGCCGGCGACGCGTCCGGCGCCGCGGCCGACGATTTCGGGAAGGCCGAGGCGGCGCTCCTCCGCGGCAGGGTGATCCGGACGCTTTCCGGCGAGCTCGATCTTGCCGCGACCGAGAGGGTCGACCTGCTGAGCCACGGCACGGTGCGCCTGGCGGTCGGGGCCAGCAGGCCCGTCCAGGGCCTCAAGGCAGGCCGCGGCGCGGACGAGGCCCTGAAGGACCTGGTGGTGCTGAAGGAAGGTCCCCCGCTCGCGGCGGGAGTGACCATCGAGGTCTCCCCGGAAGAGGACTTCCCGGGTGTCCCGGTCGGGCCCCCTCCGCCGGACGTCGTTCCCGTCGTGCCGCCTCCGGCACCCGTTCCCCCGGTGCCCGGGTCGTCTGCGGCGGCGCCCCCGCCGCCCCCGCCGCCCCCGCCGCCCCCGCCGCTGCCCGTGCCGCCCCCCCCGCCGCCCCTGCCGCCCGGGCCGCCGGTCGCGAGGATGCTGGCAAAATCCGACTCGGGGGCGGTGACCCTCCTGCACGGATCATACTCGGACTACAAGGCCCGGGTGGACAAGTGGAAGAGCGGGGGAAGGCGCCTGACGCTCTACTCGGGCGGGGCGGTCCTCCAGGACGGTTCCGACCGGAACCTGGTCATGGCGGCGGACACGGGCACGAAGCTTTCGGGCGCGGCCTCTCTCTCGCTCACGCTCAAGGACGGTGTCTCCACCCTGGAGGCCGGGGAAGGCAACACGCTGTCGGTTTCGGCCGGCGGCGACATGGACATAAAGGTACAGGAGGGCATGGATCTCTCGGTGGGCGAGGCTTTCCTGAAGCTGTCGCCAGCGGACCTGAAGATCGGCCATCCCACGGCCATCGACATCAAGGGCAAGTTCACCAGGCTCGGATGATGAGCCGGGCGCCGCGCGAAGCGGGCTCATGGGGCGGGGGAGCGGAGGAACCGGGGGCAAAGGCTCGCTTCTAAGACGTGCGTGACGTACGTGACGTGCGTGACGTGCGTGACGCGCGTGACGCGCGTGACAAGGGTTCACCGTGCGGGTTCGCAGGGAGAAGAGGCCGGGGATGCGGGGCGCCGGGCAGATGCTTCGCGGTCAGGGATGTCTTTCGGGAACCCGCCCGGGATCGCGCGGCTCAGGGAGGCGGGCAGTGACAGGACATGTGAAGGTGAGGGAAAACGCATGAACTCAGCGCATACGGCAGGATCTCGGGCGGAAGGACAGGCGGCTTTCACCGTCGAGCTGGACGGGGCGCCCGGACTCGAGCTGAAGGTGGTCTCTTTTCGGGGGCGCGCCGCCCTCAACGCCATGTACAGCGTGGACGTGGTCCTGCTGGCCAGAGGGTCCGGGCCGTGCGATCCTGCGGCGCTGTGCGGGACAAGGGGTGTCCTGGCCGTCCGCCGTCCCGTCCCGCCCCGGGGCGGGACGGCGGGCAAGTCGGGCGCGGCCGGAGGAGCGGGGATGCGGCCCCGGCCGGCCGGGGCCGGCGGGGGCGCCGGATCTTCCGGGCCGGCCGGGCCCGCCGGAGGGACAGCGGGACCCGGGCTGGGCCCGGCTTCCGCCGACGGCGCGGGACCGGCAGCCGACGAGGGGGCGGGAGGGGCCGGTGACGGGCGTCCTTGGGCGCACGAGGGCCGCTGGCACGGGGTGATCGCCATGGCCTCGGCCGGGATCGAGCTTTCCGGCGGGTGGCAGGCGGTCGAGATCCGCCTGGAGCCCGAGTTCTCGCTGATGCGGGGCCTGGTGCGGAGCAGGATCCTCCTGGGGAACACCCCGATGGAGGCGTTGGCCGACGCGGCGTTCGCCTCCGGCGTGTCGAAGGGCTACCTTTTTTCAGCGGGGGGCGCCGGACTGGCCCCGCGGAGGGAGTTCGCCTTCCAGCACCGGGAGGACACTCTCGGCTTCGTCATGCGCACCCTGGAGCGCGAGGGGCTCTCGCTCGCGTTCGACCAGACGGGGAGGACCGAGACAGCCGTGGTGAGTGACGGGAACGCAGGGTTCCCGGCTCTCCTGGATCCCGTCACGGGGGACGAGGCGGTCCTTCGCGCCGTCCCGGCGGCGGGCCTCGGGGCGCACGGGGGCGCGCTCCTGATTTTCGGGCTTTCCCCCGAGATCCGGGTCCCCGCCGCCTCGGTGAGGCTCCGAGAGTACGACTGGATGAGCCCTGCAAGGAACCTTGACGCGAAAAGCACCATATCCGCATACGGCAAAGGGGAAATATACCTTTTCGGGGAGAATTTCTCGACAGATTCCGAAGGAAGGCGCCTGGCCTCTCTGAGGGCCGAGGAGGAGCTCTGGGCGAGCGAGAGGCTTACGGCCCTTTCCCGCGAGCCGGGCCTCATGCCGGGGGTCACCTTTGCGGTGACCGGCTCGGGGGGCCTGGACGGCCGCTACCTGGTGGCGGAGACAGAGTTTTCCGGGAGCCAGGCCGCGGCGGCGGCCGCCGAGCTCGGAGTGGATCCCGCTGCGCTCGCCCGCTCCTTCGCGGGCCTGGACGGCCCGGGGGCTTCATGGGTTCCGGACGGGACGGCGGCGCCCGAAGGGCTCCTTCACAGGCTGGTCCTGGGGCGCGCCGCGAGGACGTACCGCCCGAGGCGGGTCACCCCCGTCCCGGAAGCGGGGAGGGTCACCGCGAGGATAGACGGGGGAGGCACGGCCGGCATGCCCGAGATGGACTGGGCGGGCAGGTACAAGGTGAGCTTCCCGCAGGAGCTCGTCTCCAGGGCCGGCGGGAAGGCGAGCCACTGGATACGGATGGCGCAGCCCTACGTGGGTGGGGGCTACGGGCAGAACTTCCCGCTCTCCCCGGGGGTGGAGGTGATGCTGGCCTTCGAGGAGGGGGACCCGGACCGACCCGTCATAGTCGGGGCCGTGCCGGACGCGGCCACGGTGACCCCGGTCACTTCGGAAGTCCCGCCCATGTCCGGGCTTGCCACCAGGGGCGGATCTTCTCTGATGTTCGGGGAGGAGCAGGACAAGCAGCACGCGACGCTCTCCTCGGGCGCCGGGGGCGGCGTCGTCGCCATCTCCGCCGGGTCGCCGACGGTGGCGTCCTTCCATGCCGAGGGCGCCGACGTCAACGCCGTCGTCTGCAACTCGAACAGCATGTTTGCCTCGAGCCACGGGGCGGGCTTCAGCTACGATATTGACACCAGGCGCGAATCCGGATGGATGAGATGGGCCACGTTACTGGCCGCGTTCACCACCGCGCTCGAGCTGGGGGCCGACGTGGCGGGCGCGGTGGCGGACTCCACCGAGGGGCACGTGGATACCGAGGAGGAGAAGTTCAGGGAGCAGGAGTCGAGGGAGGAGTATTACGCCAAAAAGTCGAAAGCGGTTGGCGTCCTGGGCATGGCGTGGGACACGGCCCGCGACATGTTCCCCTACACGTCCGGCTCGAAGCGCGCCGGCGCCATTTCGGAAACCTTCAGGTTTGCCTCCATGGCGGCGAAGGTCGCCGAGTCGGGCGTGCCCGGCGCCGTGGCGGCCTATCAGGCGATACAGGCTTACCGGCACAGGGACAAGATCAAGGGCAATGCCGACCAGCACCTGTTCACCCTGGAAGGGGAATCGGACGGGGCCGCGTCCTCCTGGAAGTGCAAGGATCCTTTCAACCTGAAAACCAGCTCCGGTCTCGCGATGCTTTTCATCGCCCTCATGGGCCCGGCTCGGGCGGCCTCCGGCGGCACGAACGACGCCTACATGTCTTCAGCGACGGATTTCATATCCTTCGTCATAACGCTCATATCGATCGCGACGAACTCTTCGGCCCCGGCGCGCGGGATGCTGATACGCGACTCCGCGTCCTACGTCTCCTTCCTCTCGGAGAGCTTCGGGACCTTCTCCGCCAGGGGACCGATG
Organism: Deltaproteobacteria bacterium; assembly: GCA_031263525.1. Lineage (GTDB taxonomy): Bacteria > Desulfobacterota > Desulfarculia > Adiutricales > Adiutricaceae > JAIRZX01. Next base: position 12,372 of record JAISFP010000356.1, read on the forward strand.
GTGCTGGAGAGCGGGGGCCAGGCGCTGATGGGGGACGATCTGAGGTTCGCGAACCTGAGGGCCTACCCCGCCTGGGACAAGTTCGTCAAGCTGGACAGCGGCGCGACGGCCGGCGGCTCCTTCGAGAAGTCCCGCGCCCTGCTCCTCCGCGGCAAGCTGGTGCGGACCCTCTGCGAGGAGCTCTCGCTCACGTCCACGGGGCTCGTCACCCTGGAGAGCGCGGGCTCGGTCCGCCTGGCCTCGGGGCCTCGGGCGGGCGCCGCGGCAGGGCCAGCGGCAGGACCCCGTCTTCCGAGCGTCGGCGCCGAGGACGCGCTCGAGAGCGTGGTTGCGCTAGACACGGGACTCGCGCTGGAGAAGGGGATCTCCGTGGACGTGATGCCCGGCTCCGGCGACGGCGCCGCGGCCAGGATGTGCTGCTTCGACCGGGCCGGGGCCGTCGTCCTCCTCCAGGGGGCGGACGCCGCGGCCAGCCCGGCCCCGGGCGCCTTCAGCGGGCGCCGCCTGGATCTTCGGTCCAAGGGCGTCTGCATGATGGACTCCACCGACAGGCTGTTCCGCCTGGGTCAGGACGACGGCGTGATCCTCGCGGGAGGGAGCAAGGCGGAACTCACGCTGAAGGACAATGCGCTGAGCCTTACCGGACAGCAGGGCTCCGTGAAGCTCGGGTCCGGGAACGCAAGCATGGAATTCACGCAGAACTTCAAGGTGTCGGTGGGCGGCGCCTCCGAAATAACGGCGGGCCCGTCCGGGCTGGTCATCAAGGCTCCCGCGACCGCGGACATCGACAATAAAGTGCTTATCAACTTCAGCGAGTAGGCCGCCGGGGGGCGTCTCGATGCCGGATCCTTCAAGGAGTCTGCCGGCCATGTCCGGAAGCCTTGCCCGGGAGGCCCGGATCAGGGAGTCGGGGGGAACCTTGAGGACGCCCGCGATCGTGGAGAACGCGGGCATCCAGCCAGACGGGGGGAGACGGGGAGACAGCTCGGCAGATCTTCTCATGAAATCATGTCATGAAAGAGTTTTTCGGGGCCTCGGCACCGGGGAAACCGCGACATGCAGCTGTGATGCATGACGCGGCTTTCATGGACCGGGGTGCCGCCGTGTTGCATGAAGGTGCAGGGGCAAGGGGCAAGGGGCAAGGCAGTCAGTTAGTGTAGAGGAGATAGCTCACATAGCTGCCGGTGGTGTTCTTGACGGCCAGGAAGTAATTTTTCGTGCTCTCGGGGAACCAGGAGCAGATGCCCATGCCGGCGGTGTCGTTGTCGCAGCTGACCAGGCTGCCGGAATCGTCGTAGACGTAGAGGTCCACGTCGTGGCGCGAGTCGGCGGCAGCCGTGGCGGAGGCGGCCTCGCCGCCCCGGAACATGACCGTGTAGACGTCCGTGGCGTACGGGTCCGCCCGGTCGCGGTGCCTGGCGCTCCGGCCGACGGGGCTTCTGGAGCCGCTGGCCGCGGCCGAGAGCTCTATCTGGGCCGCGAGCTGGTCGTTCGAGGCGGATCTGGCGAGTTCCGCGGCCTCGGCGAAGAGGGCTTTGGGGTCCGTCACGGGCTCGTCCGTGGGGACTGAACCGGCCGGTGCCGGGTCGCCCTCGATCCCGGCCTTGCCGGTTTCGGAATCCGCCGTGCCCGCGGAGGCCAGGAGCTCCGCGGCGGCCGCCAGGGCGTAAGGCGACCTGGCCTCTCGGCCGAGGGAGGCGAGGCTGAGTCCCAGGGTGATCCGGGCCACCGCGCCGGAGTCAGGCGAGGCCGCGCCGGACTTCGCGGTCGCCCGCCCGTCGGCGCCGCGGCCCGCGTCCGGGCCGGCCCCGCGGGTGCCGGGCTCTGCCCCGGGCTCGGGGGCATAGCGGGGCGCTTCGTAACATCCCATGACTCCTATCAGCTGGCAGCGATAGGCCATGCCCCCCCTGGCGGTGCCGGATTCGGCATTCCGGGCGTCGGCACCGGCGTTAGCGTCCGCGGCGACTGAACTCGTCTCCTCGGTCGTGAGACGCACGGGCCCGGAGGCCTCGCCTGCGCCTTGGCCGGGAGCGGGCCCGCGTGCCCCGGGCGCGCCCGGCCCGGCCTGGGGATCCTCGTCCCCTCGCGTGTCAGGCCCGGCCTGTCCGGCAGTGTCGCCGTCAAGCAAAGCGACGGTGACGATCGTCCAGCCCGGGGGCCTGCGGTCGCCTTCGCCCGACGGCCCGCGGGTGCCGGACTTGTCATGGGCGGCGTCGGGAGCGGACGCCTCGGAGGTGTCGCCCGGTGCCTGTGCTCCGGGGGCGGCAGGGTCGGAAGCTTCCTGTGCCGGGGCGGTCTCCGCCGTCGCGGCGAAGGTCAGAAGGCAGAGGACGCTCAGGATGTTCTTGAGGCGCATGTTGGTTCTCCTTGCAGGACGGGCGGCGTGGCCTGCCCCGCCACGGCGTTCGGCGCCGTTGCCGGCCGTGGGCGCCCGGCCCTCCGGTCAGTCGGGTCAGGGGCGGTCGCTCGCCGGGCAGGCCGTGTTCCCGCGCCGGCGCCTTGGCCGGGCGACAGGGCGGAAAGTGCTGGAACGGGTCAGGTCAGGAGCGGAAAGGAGTGGATGATCGTGCCGGAGGAGGCGGAATGGGGGGACGGCCGGGCATCGCCTGCCGCTGCGGACGGCCGGGCATCGCCTGCCGCCGCGGACGGCCGGGCATCGCCTGCCGCCGCGGACGGCCGGGCATCGCCTGCCGCCGCGGACG
>JAISFP010000251.1 GCA_031263525.1 Deltaproteobacteria bacterium
CTCGTTCTTTCATGTCCGATTTTTCCGTTCTTTCTATTTCGTCCTCTCTCAAACTCTCTGTCTCGCTCTGTCTTTCTTTTTGCTCTGTCTGTCTTTTTTACTTTATTTGTCTTTTTGCGTTGTCTTTCTGTTAAGTTTTGTCTTGAACTTCGTTAAGAAAGAATTCCTAATCGGAACCGAACCCGTGGAATCTCTAATCGGAACCGAACCTGGCAAAAGGGTTCCAGAGGGCCGGCCGCCTGCCAGACGACCCGCCCCCCGGAAACCTAACCGCTAAGTCCTGTTAAGAATGTACCGATTCAGGAGAGTCTACCTTCAAGCCTCAGTCCATAATCGTTCTTCAAGTAACCGTTGTCAGGAAAACCTCATCACTCAACCTTTAACTCCAAATGCCACGGGACGTTTCAAAATTCCTCATTATGCCGAAATCTCTCCGCGCCCCGAAAACCATGCCTTGGACAGCCAGCCGAGAAGCAGTCCAGGGCTCATGCCGGGATCCGTCTCAGGTCCGGCGTCCAGATCCTTGCCCGGTGCCCTGTTCCCGGCTCGCGAGTCCCGGCTGCCGGCTTCCGATCCCCGTACGGGACAGGCGGCGCCCCCCGCTACGGGCCAGGAGGCGCCCCCCGCGCCACGGGCCGCCCCGGGAGGCGGGGGGGGGCCCGCAGGCGCACGAGGCGCTCAGTCCGGCAGGCGCGCGTTCCCGGAACTGGCGGCTGCCGGGGCGTCACAGCGGGCCGGCAAATCCGTGGGACATGTCCTCCAGCATGGCTATGCCCCCGCGGAAGCCCGCATAGCACCTGTCGACTATGAGGCGGTCGTAGGTGGGGTAGGAGACGCTCAGGTGGTGGGCCTCGTTCTCGGTCTTGGCGATGTACTTCTCGAGCGAGCTCCCGAGGATGACCTGGAGGGGCTGCTTTTTCAGCTCCTGGCGGATCGTGTGGGAGTCGTACTCGAAGAGCACCCTCGGGACGCCCGGCCCCTCCAGCCCCTCGGTCAGCCTTTTCACGATTCCCTCCCTGGCCCACTCGGGGGGATCGTCGGTCACTATGGCCAGCTCCGGGTTCCAGCCGAGCTCGTTCGAGCCGTAGCGGACGAGGGCGATGGCCGTCCTGCTGTCGGCTATGGTGGCGTTGAACGCGTGCGGCATGGCTATCATGAACATCTCCGCCACGTACTCCATGTAGCGGTAGACGTTCCGCTCCTCGGCGCTTATGAAGGCCTCGGTCTTCCTGGACGGGATCCTGAGCCTCCGTCCCACGCGCCTCAGGAGCTCGGAAGTGTCCTTCGGGCCCACGGGCACGAAGTCCAGCGCCTCGAAGGGCGTCCCGAATTTGTCCTCCAGCTTCCTCGCCGCCTCCACCCCGCACCAGGGGTTCAGAACCAGGTTCAGCTGGGCCGCGGGGATCCTTTCCAGGGTCCCCAGCGAGCCGAAGTCCGAGAAGACCGTGTTGACCTTCGCTCCTATGCCCTCGAGGAGCGCCTTGAGGGTCCGGAGCTCGCCCTTCCAGAAGATGTTCTGGTTGGGAACCATGCCGAAGAGGTTGACCAGCCTCTTCTCGACCGGGAGGGGCTTCAAGAGCCCGTCTATCACGGCGTCCAGGAACAGGTTGTAGCCGAGGAAGGCGTTCCCGACGAAGCCCGAGGTCTTCACGTGGATGACCGGGGCCCTGTCCCTGAACTCCGCCACCACCGAGTCAACGTCGTCGCCAATGAGCGCCGGGACGCACCCGGAGATGACCACGTAGAGCTCGCCCTTCATCACCTGGATGGTGGTGTCGATGAGCCTCCGGAGCTTGTCCTCGCCCCCGAAGACCACGTGCTCCTCGATGAGCCCCGAGCAGGGCGTGGTGGTGGTCCCGGCCGCGCCTCCGGAGTTGAGCCCCGAGGCGTAGGTCATGCCGTGGGCGTTGGCCATGCCGCACCCCGCGCCCGAGTGCAGGATGGGAACCGCCCCGAAGACAGCCAGCGTGGCCCCGTAGGCGCCTCCCAGGGCGCAGGTGAAGCGGGGGGACTCGGCGACTTCCGGGTACTCCCTGGCGGAGAGCCTCCCCCCGGCGCCGGTCACGAGAGTGAGCGTCATGTGTCTAAGCCTCTTTGCGGTGGAAGTAGTAGGGATCGGGCTGCTCGTACCACCATTGCTTGTAGGGATCCCCGGTCTTCTCGAGCATGGTGTTCTGGAATGAGCGGTTCCGGGTGGCCTGCAGGAGGAAGCTCCCGCAGGCGACCGCGCCGGCGTAGCCGGCCTGCGCGCTCCACCTGCGCCCGTCCCCGCGGAGCGCGTGGATGCGGGTCATGCCCTTCTCCCTCTTGTACGCGCTCCCCTGGAAGGGGCAGGAGAGGATCATGTCGGGGTTGTAGAAGCGGGCGGTGTGGGCCACCTCCGCCGCCTGGAACGTGTTCACGATGACGTCGAAGTCGCCCACCCTCTTCAGGAGGTCCTCCACGTCGTCCAGGAGCAGGTCGTCGAAGTCCTGGCACAGGGCCACCGGGGTCGTCACCCCCAGCTCGTGGAAGAAGGGCGTCTGGGTGACGAGCCGGCCCTGGCCGAGGGACCCCATGATCCTGAAGTCGCCGCCGTTCTCCTTCTTCACCTTCTCGAAGCCGGCGCGGATGGCGTCCATCTTCGGCACCCAGTGCGCCCGCTCCTCCCTTATGACCTCCTCCACCCTGTCCTCGATCTGGAGCGTCCTACCCAGGGTCCGGAGCCACTCGTCGGTGTTGGCGATGCCGATGGGGGAGGGGTACAGGAAGAAGGGGACCCCGTGCTCCTGCTCCAGGCCGCGGGAGAGGTAGTCGGTGTAGGTGGGGCAGACCGGGGCGGTCACGGCCGCCTCGGAGAGGGCCTCGAAGTCGCTCACCCTCGCGAACTCCGGTATGAAGTTGGGCCTGAGCCCGAGCTTGGCCAGGATCCTCGTTATCTCGGCGCGGTCCTGCCAGGTGTAGCTCAGCATGCTCGCGACGTTCACCAGGTCCTTCTGCCGCCGTTTCGCGGGCTTCACCAGGTACTTCAGGATCCCGTGCCAGAAGGCGTCGTAGCCCGTCTGGATTATCCTCGAACGGATGCCCTCGCAGTGGATGGGGACCAGGGTGGCCCCGATCTTGGGCTGCACCTCGGCGAGCACGCCCTCCACGTCCTCGCCGATGATGCCGGACGCGCAGGAGGTCAGGATGAAGATGGCCTGGGGGTCGTGCCGCCTCACGGCCTCGTCTATCGCGAACTTCAGCTTGTCGGCCGCCCCGTAGATGACGTCCTTCTCGCCGATGTTGGTGGTGAGCCAGTGGAAGTCGAAGTCGGCCGCCCTGTTCATGGACGTCCACAGCCGCCTGAACACCTCGCGGTACAGCGCGGACGGGGCCGAGCAGCCCACCGGGGCGTGGACTATCATCACGGCGTCCCTGATGGTGGCGACCCTGACGGTCAGGTAGAAGTTCAGGATGCAGCCGCTGTTCTGCTGGAAGTCGCGCTCGCAGTTCCTGAGCTCGCCCTTGCGGCCCTTGTCCAGCAGCTCCGAGGCCTTGCCCTTGAACGCGTTTATGCCGTTAGCCCTCTGCTCGCGGGTGGGGCAGGTTATGTCGTCGAGGTTTATCCGGCCGCTCGCGGCCGGCTCTTCCTTCTCGCGGGTCATCGTTTTCCTCCGCATGGGTTCTCGCGGCGGCGGCTCCCCCGGCCCTCAGCGGGCGGCAGGCCCCTCCGCGTCCTCCGGTCCCGGCGGCCCGGGGCCCCCCGGCGGGGGGTGCGGGCGCCCGGGTTTCCGGACTCGGGACTTGTTTCTCTCTTCTCCGGAATCCTCCCACGGGCGTCCTCCGCCTTCGGGAGTCCGGAGATCTTATGTGTCAAGGCTGGCCCCTGCTGCGGGACGGGGGCTGACCCGGTTTGAAGCGCCGGGAGCCAGCGCCTCCGAGGGAGGCGCGGATCAGGGCCTCCGGGCACCCGGCGGCGCCCCGGAAGCTATGTGCTGTCGGAGGAGTGCGGTCTCCGGCCTCGAAAACCGATTCTTATACGGGGTCATGCGTCATGCCGAATATGAAATAATGAATATTAAATGAGGAATAGACAATATGTAATACGGGATAAGGGATAAGGGATAAGGGATAAGGGATTATGAATAATCTATAAGAGATCGCAGCAAGTGATAATTGATAAAGGTTAATTGATAAGCGATAAGGGATAAGGGATAAGGGGATAAGTCATAATTCATAAGCAATAAGAAATAAGGCACAATAGATAAGTTATCATGGATAATTAATAAGGGATGCAGAATACGGAATGCAAAACACGGCGAATCGCCTGCGGTTCGCGGCTACTTGTCAGGTGTCAATTCAGCCGCCCTGCAGCCTGTCCTGAATCTTTCGCGAACCGTCCTCGTCCGTCGCGAACGGTCCGCGTTCGGCCTTACCGGCCGCCGTCGGCTCCCGGAGCCCCGCGGGGCTCCGGGAGCCCCGGCCGAAGATCAGATCTGGGCCCCGGCCGAGCGCACCTCGCCGCGCTCCACGGCCAGGATCTGGTCGGACCACTTCGCCGCCCAGGCCCTCAGGTCTTGGGCCTCCAGCGGCTTCGGCACGGTCGAGATCTCGTGGGCCTCGACCCTTCTCGCGAGCTCGCGGTAGACCTCCGCCTGCTCGGAGCCCGGGGCGGCCTCGATGGTGGTCTTGCCCCCGAGCTCGCTCTGGGTGACTGTTATGGAGCGGGGCACGTACTGCATGACCTGCGTGCCCGTCTGCTTCACGAAGTCGTCCACGATGGCCTTCTGGTAGCCCGAGGACACGCTGTTGGCGATGACGCCGCCCAGCAGGGCCCCGCCCGCGTTCGAGTACTTCTGGATGCCCCGGAAGAGGTTGTTCGCGGCGTAGATTGCCATGAAGTCAGAGCTGGACACGGTGAAGACGTGCTGGGCTATGCCCTCGCGGATGGGCACCGCGAAGCCGCCGCAGACGACGTCGCCCAGGACGTCGTAGATCACGTAGTCGAGCTCCAGCTCGTCGTAGATGTTCTGCTGCTTCAGGAGCTGCACGGCGGTGATGATTCCGCGGCCCGCGCAGCCCACGCCCGGGGAGGGGCCCCCGGCCTCCACGCAGTAGATGCCGTTGTAGCCCTCGAAGATGGCCTCCCTGGCCTCGACGCGGCCCTTCTCCCTCAGGAGCTCCAGGATGGTGGGGATGTAGGTCCCGTCGCGGAGGGTGTTGGTGGAGTCGGCCTTGGGGTCGCATCCGAACTGCATGACCTTGTACCCCATGTCCGCCAGGGCGGCGGAGAGGTTCGAGGTCGTGGTCGACTTCCCGATCCCGCCCTTGCCGTAGATGGCTATCTGCTTCAGCTTCCGCTCCCCCTTCCTGGCGGCCTTCCCGCCTGCGGCCCTCGGGGCCTCGGCCCCGTTCCCGCCGCCTGCGGCCTTCACGGGCGCGGGCCCGGCGGCCCCCGCCCCGGCCGTGCCCTGGGCGGGTGCCGGCACCGCCCCCTCCGAGGGCACGGATGCCGGGCCCGGTTTCGCGGCCCCGGGCCGGGGCGCCCTCGCGGCCTTCGGGGTTCCCGCCTTCTTCCCTGCCGTGCCCTCGTCGGGCGGCGTCTTCCTGTTCGCCATTTGATGGCCTCCTCGTGCCTTTGCGGCCCGCGCCTGCGTCCCCCGCGGCAAAGCCACGGAGGCCGGTCTGCGGCGGCGCGGGCCCCCTCGCGGGTCTTACCGTTCCCGTCGCGGGGTCTTTGTGCCCCCGTCCGGGGGGAGCAGCATGCGCGGGGCTTCGGGCCCCGCCCCAAACACCCGCAGGCCGCGCCGTCTGCGACGGGCCCGGGGCAACATGAATCCGTAACTCAAGACTCAGCCCACTGCGGAGACGAGTCCGGCACACGGGGTGCCGGAGAGATAAAGTCACTTCCAGGGCCCCCGGAGGCAACCTCCCGAGCCGGCCTCCAGAGCAGACCCTCCCGGAATCGTCAGGACAGCGACGGGTCGTCGAAGTCATGCACCACGACGTCGCTTATCTTCAGCTTGCCCTTCTGAACCACTCCGCTCTGCTCGAGATCGTCCAGCCAGGGGGTCACCTGGTCGTCTACCACCACCAGCCTGTCCGAGTAGTAGTGGTTGGCCGACACCGGGACGCCTATCGCCTCCTCCGTCCAGAGCCGCGCCTGCTCCTGGTTCTCGTTTATCCACTTCTGGCCGCGGGTGATGGCCCTCGCGAAGCCGCGCACGGCCTCGGGGTTCTTCGCTATGAACTCCTCGGTGAAGAGGTAGAAGCCAAGCCCCGCCACCTCGGGCTGGAGGCCGGTCTCGGAGGTGTCGGCAATCTTCACCTGTCCGGCGTCCAGCATGCCCTTGTAGAATGGCGGATGGACCCCGCCCACGTCCGTGAGCCCCTGTTTCAGGGCCTGGATGGCCTGGACGTCCGGCATCGTGACCCACTCCACCTTGTCGCGGGGGATCCCGTAGTGATCGAGAATCAGGTTGGCCAGGAAGTCGCTGCAGGAGTTGGTGGCGATGAGCGAGAACTTGAGCGTCCCCTCCACGTCCTTCAGGTCGGCGAAGGACTTGACGTTCGGGTACTTCTCGGGGTTCACGAACCACCACATGTGCCTCAGCCCTTGGTCGAGCTCCGGAGGCGGCTCGATCCCGGAACGGGCCACGCCCTTGAACTTAGCCCCGCCGTTGATGGCCACCGCCAGCGCGTTGGGATGCAGGTCGGCGGTGTCGTTGGTGCCGGAAAGTATGGACGGCACCCTCTGGGGAGGCTGGATCTCGCCGGTGAAAACCAGCCGCACGCCCTCTTCCGCGAAGTAGCCCAGCTTGTCCGTCACGAGCCACGGCGCGAGGCCGCAGTCCCGGCGGGTGTAGGTCTTCACCACCCTCAGCTCCCTTCCGGGCTGGGCGTCCGCGGCCGACGAGGCCTGTCCCTGGTGACCTGCGGGAGGGGCCGTGAACGTCTCCGACGGCTTGGTCTCCCTGGTCCTGCCCGCGATGGCCCCTATCACTATGAGGACTATCACGGCGACCCCTATCACTATGCTCGTCACGTGCTTCTTTGTGAGAGCCATTAGCTTTCTCCTTAATGCCGGGCCGCCGAAGTTCGCGACGGACCCCGGAAACCGGCCTTTCTGGCCTCAATGGCCGGGACGGACCTCGAAACCGGCCATTCAGGCCGCTTTGGCCTGCACGGGCCCCGGAAACCGGCCCTTCTGGCCGCCATGGCGGGGACGCGCCCCGGAAACCGGCCCTTCTGGCCGCTTTGAACTGGACGCGCCCCGGAAACAGCCACTTCTGGCCGTTTTGACCCGTGCGGGCCCCGAAAACCGGCCCTACTGTCCGTTTGACCCGTGCGGGCCCCGAAAACCGGCCCTTCTGGCCGCCATGGCGGGGACGCGCTCCGGAAACCGGCCCTTCTGGCCGCCATGGCGGGGACGCGCCCCGGAAACCGGTCCTTCTGGCCGCCATGGCGGGGACGCGCCCCGGAAACAGGTCCTTCTGGCCCCTGTGGCCGGAACAGGCCCCTAAAACCTGCCCTTCTGGCCGCTTTGGGCGGGAAGGTCACCCAAGACGGCTTTTTAGGCCCCCTTGGCCGGGACGGGCCAAGAAAACGGGCACATCAGGCCGATTTGGCCAGGACGGGCCCCGAAAACAGGCCCTTCTGGACGCTTTGGAAGGGAAAGTCACACAAAACGGCCTTTCAGGCCGCTTTGGCCGGTACGGGCCGAGAAAACAGGCACTTCAAGCGGAGAGCCGGTTCAGCCCGCGCGCTAAATCGTCCCCGCCCGGCTAGGAGCTCGCGGCGAGACGGGTGTCCGCCACCGCGAGCTTGCCCGCGAAGGCCGCCGGGATCCTCGGCCCGGGGAAGATCTCCGGGACGCCGGAGGCGCCTTCCTCCTGGAGGTTCTCCCAGACCGTCTGCCTCACCTCCGCGAAGTCGCGGGAGACGCGCATGTCCTGGTTGGTCCTGGGCCTGGGGAGCTCGATGTCGACCACCGCGCGGATCCTCCCCGGGTTGGGGCTCATGACAACCACGCGGTCTGCCAGGAGTATCGCCTCGTCAATGCTGTGGGTGACGAAGACTATGGTCTTCCTCGTCTTCTCCCATATCCGCATGAGCTCGTCCTGGAGCGTCTCACGGGTCTGGGCGTCAACCGCGGCGAAGGGCTCGTCCATCAGGAGCACCGCGGGGTCGTAGGCGAGAGCGCGGGCAATCGCCACGCGCTGCTTCATCCCACCCGAGAGCTCATGGGGGTAGCGGTCCTCGAATCCCGAGAGGTTCACGAGCTCGATGTAGCGCGTGCTTATATCCCGGCGCTCGGCGGGCCCGAGCCCCTTCATCTCGAGGCCGAACTCCACGTTCTTCCTGACCGTCCTCCAGGGGAAGAGGGCGTAGCCCTGCATGACGATGCCCCTGTCAAGGGCCGGGCCCGTCACCTCGTTGCCGTCGATTATTATGTTCCCGGAGGTGGCCTTGGACAGCCCGGCAAGTATGTCCAGGAGCGTGGACTTCCCGCAGCCGGAAGGTCCCACTATGGACACGAACTCCCCGCCCCTCACGTCCAGGCTGAAGCTCTCGATGGCCACGAAGGCCTCCCTGCCATCTCCGTCCTTCGTGCGGACCTGGTACTCCTGCCTGAGGTCCCGGAGGACTATCTTGTAGTCGGAGTCCAGATAGCCCGTCAGTTCCGCTTTGACCGGCATAGTTGTTGGTCTCTCCTTTCCAAGACGCCCGAACGCGCCTTGCCCTGCCTCCGGGCCATGGAGCCCTCGGGACGTGACTGTTTCTCCTGCCCGGCCCGGCCCCCCCGTGCCCCGGGTCCTTCAGAAAAAACCCTTCTTGTCGAGTGAGACTCTGAGGAGCCGCCGGGATGTGGAAATCCCTCCGGACGGCCTGGCGAGACCTTCGGAAAGGCCTCGTGAGGCGCCGTCCGGGCGGCTCGGGAAACTTTCGGGACGGGTCAGGGAAGCACCGTCCGCACCGCTCGGAAACCTTCGGGACGGCCCGAGGAGGCGCCGTCAGTGCAGCCCGGAAGACTTCGGGACGGCCCGAGGAAACGCCGTCCGGTCAGCTCGGAAAACTCCGGGACGGCCCGAAGAGGCACCGTCCTGACTGCTTCCGTAGACCTCCGGGCCGCTCGACAGGCAGTCTGGAAGGCCGGAAAAGGGCCAGAAACGCGAAAAGGCCGAAGCGGGCTCGGAAAGCCTGCTTCAGCCTTCAGTGTTTCTGATCAGCCGGGAAGTGGTGGGGTCAGGTCTTGGGAAAGGGACGCGCTCCCGCGCGACAGCCCGCGCAGGGGGCGGGGCTCGTACGGCTGGAGAGCATGATGTCGACGGGGTGACGCATCGTCTCGCGCGGTTCCGTTCCCGGGCCTCGGGCCCGGCTCTGTCTTCCGTGTTGTCTGGGGGGGGGCTGCGGGGTGATCTGGAAAGGCGGGGTTACGGCGGCCATTGCCGACGGTAAGGAGGATATTATCCGCACGGCCCGGGCTTGTCAACACTTTTTCAGACCCACAGGGACAGCATTTCAGCCAAATTAATTCATTATCACTTCAGGCGATCGTTTTGCGGACACTTCTTTGAAACTTGGAAACTCAATGCAGACAAGCATTTCGGGTGCATTTACTCGACGTTTCGGTCAGTCGGACGATCACGCAATATTTGTTCTGAAAAGAAATTAGGTGTCCGCATATTTCTTCGATCAGGAACGTCTGCTTCCCAGCGCGTTTATGTTAATTTATTACAATGGCCTAAATTGCCATATCCCGTGAGCCGGAAGGCAAGGTGAACTATGACAGAATGACAGGAAACGTATTGCAGCAAGACAGGAATCGTATGTCGGAAAGCCAAAAGGAGTATGCCGGAAGCCCATAAGACGTAAGCCGGAAAGCCACGAGTCTATACCGTCCCAAAGCCCATGCTGCGGGGTCACGCTATCCCAACATTCCCGGAATGCAACCCAGGCACTCGTCATCGTCCCCGGCCTTGCCGAAAACCGTCCTGTGAAATCGTACTCCCGGCTCATTACGCCATCTCTACGAATATAATTTTACGTTGGAAATAACCTTCTGTTTTTAAAAAACGAATAAATCAGGAGGCATGGCGGACGACATCACGTGGAGGCAGGCAGGTATCGCTAACATTGTCGGTCAGGCTCAAGTGGGGCGGAGGCTGGGAGGCCATGCCCAGATGCCGGAGACAGGGAGCGGGAGGATTCAATGCAGGGTCGGAGGGGGATGGACGCTGGGGCCGGTAGCAGGGTGAAGAATGCCGGAGGCATAGGACGGATGACCGGGAAGCAGGTTCAGAGGGTTTGGGAGCCGGCAGCGGTGGCGTGGAGCCGAATGTTTGAGGCAGGGAGCGGGTGGCTGTGAGGGAGGGTCAGAGGGGAATGGATGCTGGAAACGGCGGCTTGGAGCCGAATGCTGGAGACAGGGAGGGGGGGCTGTGAGGGAGGGTCAGAGGGGAATGGGAGCTGAAAACGGTGGCTTGGAGGGTGATAGGCCGGAAGCAGAATGCCGGAGGCAGTGAGCGGCAGGCTGGGAAGCCCTGCCCCGGAACCAGGTTGGGGTAGGCTGGGAAGCCCTGCCCCGGGGCCAGGAGGCAGGTAGCGGCAGGCTGGGAAGCCCTGCCCCGGAGCCAGGAGACAGGTAGCGGCTGGCTGGGAAGCCCTGCCCCGGAGCCAGGAGACAGGTAGCGGCAGGCTGGGAAGCCCTGCCCCGGAGCCAGGAGGCAGGGAGCGGCAGGCTGGGAAGCCCTGCCCCGGAGCCAGGAGGCTGGGAGCGGCAGGCTGGGAAGCCCTGCCCCGGAGCCATGAGGCAGGGAGCGGTAGAGTGGGAAGCCCTGCCCCGGAGCCAGGAGGCAGGTAGCGGCAGGCTGGGAAGCCCTGGCCCGGAGCCAGGAGGCAGGGAGCGGCAGGCTGGGAAGCCCTGCCCCGGAGCCAGGGAGCAGTGGAGCTGGGAGGCCAGGATGAGGGGCTACCTCCTATAGCTTTTTCAGCTATTCGTAACTGTTCAGCTCCCCTCCGCCCGTGGACGACCACCGCTTCTTCATCACCGAAACTGGCGGGCACCTGGTCCCAGAGCTGGGCCCTGCCGCTGGCCTCCCTGAGGACGAAGAGAGCCTGGCCTGCCGAACCGGAAGAAGGAATGTCTGGTCCACCTATGTCATTATGACGTTCTGACCAGACAAGGCTGCAGTGAGCGGGTAACCAGGCTGGAATGTGCCAGATGTTGAAGTGGCCAGGCTCTGGTAACCAGAGGCCGAGGAGGGACTGCCCAGACTGAGACACGTGCCAGGAAGCCATGCAAGCGTAGCCGCAGAACGGGAAAAGTCTGCCAGGCGTGATTGTGCAGTTAGTAGAGTAAGATCAGATAATTCAAGATTTAGGGCACACATAAAACAGATGATGCCAAATATTGTTAATGAAACATACACTGTCAAATGTGAGATAAGCACCGGCCTCGGAGACGACAGATGCCTGGCCGACACGCGCCCAGACCGCCTGGTCGCGCCAAAGGCTCGAACCGTAGGATCCGCTTGA
>JAISFP010000008.1 GCA_031263525.1 Deltaproteobacteria bacterium
GTGGGTGGGATTCCTACCCGCTTTCGGGCGGCCATAACCATGCAGGTCCGGCCCCCCCCCCCCCCCCCCGTGAACAGATATAATTGCTATAATGTCTGTTCCCTGTGGCCCGGGAGCGCCCTCCGGCGGCGCTCGCCCGCATTTCCCGAGGAAGCCGCCGACCGGACGGAGGACCGGACCGATGATCCTGCCCGAGACAGCCCCCTGGATAGCCCCCCTGGCCGCCGCTGCCGCCTGCGCCCTGGCCGCGTTCCGCGCCGGAAGCCTCCGGGCCGACCGCGCCGGCCCGGATCCTGAGGAACTGGACCGCGAGAACACGGCCAGGGGTCTGGAGCTCCAGGAGGGCATACTGAGGAGGCTCAGGGGCCAGTACGGGGTAGTCCACCCGTACGTCTGGAGCGCGATGGACAGCGTAGCCGCTTTCAAGGCGAGGCTGGGGGACGTCGGCGGCGCCTCGGAGACGCTCTCCGCGCTCGCCTCCCTCGCCGAGGACCGGATAGCCCGGGAGGACTATCTCGGGGCGAGCATCATCCTCTTGCGCCTGGCTCCCGCTCGGGAGGCGCTCCTGGGCCCGGACAGCCCCTACACACTGCGCTCATATTCCAGGCTCGGCCATTCCATGAACTGGACGGAAGACGACGCCGAGGCCAGGGACGCCTACGCGAAGGCCGCCGAGGGCTTGAGGAAGGTGTACGGGGGCGAGCACGAGGAGACCCTGGACGCCGAGAGGGGGCTGGGCTACGTGCTGTTCAACCTGCGGGACTACGAGGCGGCGCGCGCCGTCCTGGAGAGGACGGCCCGCTCCCACATCGCGGCGAACGGCCCGAACCACTTCGCGACGCTCAGGACCGTCTACAAGCTGGGCGCGACCTTGAACGAGCTGGGCGACCACTCCGCCGCCAGGAGCCTCCTGGCCGCGAGCGCGAAGTGCTGCCGGGAGTCCCGGGGGCCGACCGACGACCTCACCCTCGACATCGAGAACCAGCTGGCCATCGCCCTGGAGTGCCTGGGAGAGGGCGAGGCGGCCGCGAGACTCCTCAAGGACTCCGCCGCGGAGACCGCGAAGGATCCGGTCGCGAGCCCTTCGAAGGTCAGGCGGGCGGCCGAGCGCCTGAAAAATCTCATGGCCCTCCCAGCCCACGCCTGAGCCGGGCCGTCGGCCCGGCCCCTGAGCTCTCTTTCGCCTGGGAGCCTGCGGTGCCCGGCAGGCCGAAGAACCCCCGGCCTCGCGGATCAGGGAGCCCCACCGGACAGCGGGGAACGTGGCCTGACTCGAAAGAAGTTCCCCGTCTTCATTTGGTTGAGAAGAGCCTGGCAGGAGGACGAGGGGAAGGAAGGCGGGAAAGGCGGACGAGGGGAAGGATGGCGGGAAAGGCGGACGCGGGGAAGGAAGAAGGGGAAGGCGGACGCGGGGAAGGAAGACGAAGGGAGGACGGGAGGAGGGATAAGGCAGGAGCAAGCGGGCAGCGCCAGGAAGGAAAGCAGGGAAAGTTAGGGGAAATCAGGCAAATTGACCTGAATGCAGGAAATAGGGCAGAAAAGCTGGGAAGAGAGGAAGAAGCAGAAGGAACGCCATGCTCGAGACACTGACATCGATGCTCCCGCTCCTGGCCGCCGCAGTGACGGCGACAGCGACGTTCAGGGCGGGAACCCTCCTGGCCGACGGCATAGTCCCGCTCCAGGACAAGAACGACCGTGAGAACACCGTCCGGGGGCTGATGCTCCTGGAGAGCATTTTCCAGAGGCTCACCAAGGAACTGGGGGAAGACCATATCGAGGTGCTCCGTACCATGGACGCGATGGCCCTGGCCAGGGCAAGGCTCGGGGAGCGGAAGCGCTCCGAGGGCATCATGAACTCCTTTGCCAACATCGCCTCCGGCATGATGGACAAGAAGAACTACAAGGGCGCCATCGAGGCGCTCAGCATGCTGGTGCCCACCCGCGAGCGGATTCTGGGCCCGGACGACCTCGCCACGCTCAGGTCCCTTGCCCGGCTCGGCGTTTCCCTCAACAGGACTGGCAAGAACGTCGAGGCCGAGCGGATCTTCCGGAAGGTTGCCGAGGGCAGGGAGAGGACGCTGGGGAGCGAGGACCCGCTCACCATGGACGCCCGGGGCTGCCAGGGGATCGCGCTGTTCTGCCTGAACGAGCACGAGAGGGCCCGCGAGCTCCTGGAGCCGATTGCCGGGCCCCTGGCCCTGGTGAAGGACAAGGTCTTCTCGGAGCTGATGTGCATGCCCAGCACGGGGAGGGTCCTCAGCGCCCTGGGCAACTACGGCCCCGCCAGGGATCTCCTCTCCAGGTCGGCGGCACTGGCCAGGAAGAACCTGGGGCCCTCCCACAACACCACCCTCTGCAGGGAGGAGGAGCTGGCGAAAGCCCTCGAGGGCCTGGGCGAAATCGAGGCCGCCGCGAAGCTCCTGGAGAAGGTCGCCTCCGAGAGCGAGAAGGGGCCCGGCGCAGACCCCGAAAGGGCCAAGAGGGCAGGCGAGCGCCTGGAGAAGCTTCTGAAGGACCGCGACGACTCCGAGTAGCGGAGTCCGGGGCCGGGCGCCCCGCGACACGGCCAGCCGGGAGAATACCGGACCCAGGGCCACTGGCTGCGGGAAGGCCCGGCCCTTCGGCAAGGCCCCCTTGGCAGCTTCCGGCCACTCCCGGCTCTGCCCGTGACAGCTTGCGGGCCTCCCCCGGCACGCCAACTGAACAGTTGCGGCTCACCCCGGCACGGCCACGGACAGCTTGCGGGCCCCTGGCACGGCCACGGACAGCTTGCGGGCCCCTGGCACGGCCACGGACAGCTTGCGGGCCCCTGGCACGGTCTGCAGAGAGTCCGGGCCCCCTCGGCATGGCCTGCTGGGAGCTTCCTGGCCCACACGGTCCGGCTCCGTCGCAGTCGGCACCTTAATATGGACGCCTGTCAGCTCCCCCTGAGAGCCTAAAGGCGGGAGAGCGCCCTGCGGCGGTCGCCGGACCGGAAGGTGCCGCCCTTCAGTCCGGAAAACGGGGGGACTGCCGGGGCCGCGACCTGGACGGGGCATGAATCGGTCTCGTGCCAGCGGTGCCGTACATTCCGGACGCCGGCTCGCCCCCGCGACCGCGACACTCTGGCCCGCCCGGCGGAAGCCCTGCCTCACATCCCCCCCCCTTCCGGAAACCCCCTCTGCGCCTGGTCTGCCTTAGGAAGGGCCTGGGGATTTCCAGGACGCCGACCGAGGGAGGCGGAAGGGGCAAGCGGTCTCGCCCGGGGGCATGAGGCGGCCGGAGCCGGAAAAGCGCCCGGAACCTCGCGGCACGGCAATGTGGTTTTTCGACACCGATGTCGGCAAATCGACACCCCGTGAGATTTTTCCACACCCGCTGTCGGGATTACGAAACACGGTCGCCAGCTAATCGCCGGGAATTTCGTGAAAACTGCCTTCCCGGCGGGGCGGGGCCGCCCAGTCCTGCGACCCGCCGCCCCAGGGCGACGGGCTCCGTCCGCCAGGGATTGAGGCGCCTCACGGGAGCCAGCCGGCCTCCCCGCTGCCGGCCGGCGGGCAGCGAAAACCCGAGCGGGTAGATTCTCCCCGCCTCCGGGAGAATCTACCCGCCCCCTGACGCTGCACGCGCCCCCCTGCCGCCGCTGCAACCCCACCGGCGGGGGCTCCGGCCAGGCCCTGCAAGTGTTTCGGAGCCCGAGACCTCCCGTTGCCGCCCATGGTACGGGGGGCCTTGCGGGCGGCAAGGATCTTGCATGTGAACTCAGGACGAATCCCGCAACGGATCTCAGGCACCGCGCACAGGACCTCCCCCGGGGCCCGGCGCGGCGGCCACCCCGCCTGAAGCCTAACGCCTGAAGCAACGGAAGGACGAGACCATGTTCGAAGCACTCATGGAAGCGATATCGCTCCTGGCCGGCCTCGCGCTGGCAGTGGCGCTCTCCCGCGCCAGATCGCTGTAGCAGGGCCGGGCGGTTCCCGCCCGGACACGTAGGCCGCCGGAAACCCGGCCCTGCATGGCTCACGGAGCCAGGACCAAAAGGGCTCACGTAGCCAGGACCAAAATGGCTCATGTAGCCAGGACCAAGATGTTGTGCCGGGAGCCCGGACCAAGGGGAAGCCCGGAGCCAGGACCAAGAGGGCACCCTGAGAGCCAGTTCCGAGAGGGTGTCTGGAGCCAGGACCGAAAGGACGCCCGTAGCCAGGACCGAGAAGATGACGGGGACCCGGCCAGCGGGTGCCCGAAGCCCGGGCCTGAAAGACGCACGGGACCCGGACCAGGTGACCGGCGGGAACCCGGCCCCTGACGATGCCGGAAACCAGGCCCCCTGCCCCCGGCAGCCCTCGCCTGCCCGCCGGAAACCGTCCCGCACGAAGGGTTCTGGGGCAGACGAGAACAGTAGCGAGAGCGCCTGGGACGTGATAGTTTTGTATCCGTTCACGGGTAGGTCGCCCTGGCCACGGAGGCAGCCTGTCCTGGAGCTGGAGGAAGACTGCTCTGGCCTGGAGGAAGATCGCTCTGGGCCTGAAGGAAGGCCGGTCTAAGTCTGGAGGAAGGCCGTCCGGGCCCCGGAGGAAAGCCGTCCGGGTCCCGGAGGAAAGCCGCCCGGGTCCCGGAGGAAAGCCGTCCTGCACCAGGAATGAGGAAGAGCTGGGTCCTGCTGAAGGTTCCCCCATTTTCGTCCGTGAACAGATATAATTGATTCGTAAATGAGTCTGCGAAAGTTGGGCTTCGGGTCTTCCGGCGCCTCGCCCGCCGGCTTCCGAGTCCGCCGAGGGGCTTTCACGCCCTTGCGACGGGCTCGCCGGACCGGGGGCAGTGTCCCGCGCCAGGCGACCGGCATTCCACGGCGGAGAGGAAGGGGTTCCGCTACGCTCTCCACTGTGACGCCGGCATTCCCAGCCGGAGGCCAGGGGTTCCGCGCCGGAAGGGGAAAGGGATTCGGCGGGCGCGGCACCCCTCAACGGGCGGCGAGCTCCTTCCCGTGAAGAGGCCGGGGCCGCAGGGGCCGGGCCGGGGAGACGCCGGGCTCCTACAGGGGATTCCGCCTGAGATGATCGAGACCGTACCTCGAAAGCCTCCTCACGAGTGTCCTGCGGTTGATCCCTATGAACCTCGCCGCCTGCGCCACGACGCCGCCGCACACGTTCATGGCGTGCTCTGCCTGGGCGCGCTCGTCCTCCTCCCACCTCAGGAGGGGCGGAGCCGGCCCGCCCTCCGGAACCGGCGCGGGAACCGCCGCCGCGGCCTGCCCGGCGGCGCCGGCGGGATCCCCCGGGATCACCAGGTCCTCCCTGGTGACCACCCTGCCGCCCGCCGCTATGACGGCCCGCGACATGGCGTTCTCTAGCTCGCGGACATTGCCGGGCCAGCTGTAACGGCATATGGCGTCGATGGCGTCGCTGTCCAGCCCCGCCACGTCCCTGTTGTACTCGTTGGCGTAAACGGCAACGAAATGCCCCGCCAGGAGCTCTATGTCCCCGGGCCGGTCACGGAGGGGGGGGACCCGTATCTCCCAGACGTTCAGGCGCTGCAGGAGGTCGTAACGGAAGCGCTCCTTCTCTATCTCGACCGCCAGGTTCTTGTTGGTGCCGGCCACGTACCTGACGTCCACCTCCACGTCCAAGTCCGACCCCACCGGACGGACCACCTTCTCCTGGATGACCCTCAGGAGACTCTGCTGGAATTCCGGGGAGGCGTCGCCGATCTCGTCCAGGAAGACCGTCCCGAGGTCGGCCATCCTTATCAGCCCCCTCCTGGCGAGAGCTCCCGTGTAGGCGTTCGCCACGTGGCCGAAGAGCTCGGACTGGAGGAGGGTGTCCTGCACCCCGGCGCAGTTGATGCCGCAGAAGGCGCCCGTCCTCCCCGACAGCTCGTGGACGAGCCTGGCCACCAGCTCCTTCCCGGAGCCGCTCTCCCCGAGGATGAGCACTTTGGAGGTGGTCGGCGCCACGGCGTTGATCTGGTCCAGCATCGCCAGGAAGGCGGGCGACCGCCCTATCATCCGCTCCCTCGCGGACCCGGCTGCCGGGTTCTGGGGACGGAGGACCCTGTCCACTGCCGGGCGGAGCGTGTCCAGGTTCAGGGGGGTTTTCTCCAGGTAGTCCACCGCCCCGTACCTCATGGCCGTCCTGACTTCCTGCCAGCCCTCGTCGTCCCGCGAGGCGTAGGCCGTGATGATGATTGCCGGCGTCCGGCGGTTGGGCCCCGACCCCTCCCGGAGCTTCGCGAGCATCTCTATGCCGTCCCTGCGCGTGTCCATCCACACGTCCGTGATGATGAGCGAGTAGCGCGTCTTTTCCGTCAGCTTCAGGGCCTTGGCCCCCCCCGTCGCCGCGTGGACGGTGTAGCCCCAGTCCGGCAGGACACTCATGAGCATGGCGCGGACTTCATCGTCATCTTCCACGACAAGGACAGGGTTCAATTCTGGCACGGCGCTCTTCCTCCTTCCCAGCGAGGGAAATTGAGCATGCAAAATCGAAGCCGGGCATCAGCGGGATGCGGAAACCTGGGACCGGACTGAGGGTGCCGAATGGCCCGGCGCAACGGGGCCCTGCCGGAAGGGCCGGGAGGGGTCCGGCCCGTACGGCAGGGCAGGGGGGAGCGGCTCGAATGCCGGGCCGGGAGCGATCCGGCCCGTGGTGCAGGGCCGGGAGGGGGTCCGGCCCGAACGGAAGAGCCGGAAGAGGTCCGGTCAGTGAGGCAGGTCCGGGTGGAGCGACCGGGAGGGGAGGACAGGGAACGGGCCGGGGGAGCGACAGGAAGGGGCGAACCGAAAGGGCGAGCAGGGCCCGTGGGCGGCCTAGCCCTTCAGGTGCTCCAGGTTGAACTTCTTGATCCACGCGGCCAGGGTCTTCCGGGTGACCTTGAGATCCCTCGCCGCGTAGGCTATGACGCCCCGGTTGCGCCTCATGGCGTCCTCGGCCGCCTGGCGCTTCTCGTCGTCCATGGTGGGGCGGCCCGTCTCGGGCGGCGGCTGTGCGCGGGGCCGCCAGGGTTCCGGGCCCGGAGGGAGGGAGGGGCCGAAGCGGATGCCCATGTCCTCCTCGCACACCATGTCGCCCTCGGCCAGGATCACGCCGCGCTCCACGGCGTTCTGGAGTTCGCGGACGTTTCCGGGCCAGGAGTGGCGGCGCACCGCCTCCATGGCGCCCGGATCCAGGCCCCTCACCCCGGAGCCGTTCTTCCTCGCGTACTCGGCGACGAAATGGGCGGAAAGGGCCTCCAGGTCGTCCCCCCGCTCCCGGAGCGGGGGCACGACGACCCTCACCACGTTAAGGCGGTAGTAGAGATCGTCGCGGAACCTGCCCTCGGCGACGAGGCGTTCCATGTCGCGGTTTGTGGCCGCGAGGACGCGGACGTCCACCCTCTCCACGGTGTCGCTCCCCACTGGCTGGATCTCCCCGTCCTGGAGGGTCCGGAGGAGCTTGGCCTGGAACTTGGGGGAGGTGTCGGCTATCTCGTCCAGGAAGACCGTCCCCCCGTCTGCGGCCCGGAGCCTTCCGGCCCGCCTGACGGCGTCGCTGAACGCCCCCGCCACGTGCCCGAAAAGCTCGCTCTCGAGGAGGGTCTCCGTCAGGGCCGCGCAGTTTATGGCGACGAAGGGCCTCCCCGCCCTCCTGGAGTTCCTGACTATGAGCCTCGCGACCAGCTCCTTGCCCGTGCCGGACTCGCCGGTGATGAGCACGGTGGCCTCGGCCCGGGCGGCCCGGAGGGCGAGACTCTTCATCTTCAGGAACGCCTCCGAGCTGCCTATGAGCCCCCCGTCCCCGACCGCCTGCCCGACGGTCACCGCAGGCCTGCCCAGCGTCCCGTCCACGGCGTGACGGAGCACCTTCATGTCCAGGGGCTTGAAGAGGTAGTCGCTCGCGCCCCCCTTCATGGCGTCCACGGCGTCCCTGGCCTCGGCGTAGGCCGTCATTATGATGACCGGCGTCCTGCGGTTCGGGCCCTCCCCGCCCCGGAGGGCCGCGAGGGTCTCTATCCCGTCCCGGTGGGTGTCCATCCTCATGTCCATGAGAAGGAGCGCGTACTTCCTCTTCCAGCACATGTCCAGGGCCATGGACCCGGACGTGGCCCTGTCGACCGCATGCCCCCAGTCCCTCAGGACCACGGCGAGCATGGCGAGGATGTCTTCGTCGTCGTCTACGAGCAGGATGGGGTCGGGCGTCACGTGAGGGGCCTCGTCGCCCGTCCGGGAATCCGTGGGGGCGATGCGATGCGGTGCGGAGCGATACGGTGCGGTGCGGAGCGATACGGTGCGGAAGGCTCCCCCCGGCCTCCTGCCCCGCCGCCCGCCGGTCCCCTGGTCCGGGAACCCCGGAGAGGGGGCCCGAGGGGGCCGCGCCGGGCACGGCGGGGGGTGCATTTCAGTCTGTACCCATTATAGCACATGCCCGGAGGACGAACCGCGCCCGGGAGCGCAGCCAGCCGCCACGCCCGACGTCGGGCCGGTGCCAGGCAAGGCCAGCCGGGGCTCCGGCTCTCCGGAGCCTCAGGAGCCTCCGAAGAGGGCGGATTCTTCCCGACACGGGAGAGCCGGTGGCGCCTGCCCCGCCCCTTCCGTCAATCCCGCACGCGGCTGACGCCCGCCAGCCCCGGGGAAACGAGCCCCCTCCGGAGCAGCCGCCGCACTCCCCCTCATGCGCAGGCTTCCCCGGCCCCCGGCCTGAACGCTCCCCGAAGATGAAACGTTCCCGCTGCCGAGGAAGCTCCCGGTGTCAGGCCTCGGCATCCCAGGGCCCCGCCCTGAACGCCTCCTGGGAGGAAACTCGCCCCAGACGGGCGGAGCAGCACCGTCTCTGCCCCGCCGCTGGCACTGGCTTCTCCGGACCTTGCCCTGAACGGCCTCGAAAAGGAAACGCTCCCCCTGCCGTGGCTCCGGACCTCCCCTGTCTGCCTCGGACCCGCCTCGGATGCCGGCTTCTCCTGGCCTTGCCGCGAACGGCCCCGGGAGAAAACGCTCCCCCTTCCCTGGCCGCCTGTCCCGGTCGGAAACCATGAAAAAATTACATGGATTAATCCTGTCTGATGAAGCTTGATTTGCATACATCGCATACGAATAACTCTTGAATATCCTTCTAACAATATCGTAATAATTATAACTTCAAACATCAAAATTACATAACCTATGGGATTATATGAAATAAATTTTAAATATTTTATACCTGAATAATTTAATTAAGTTATTCGATAGAGTCAGTAAATGTCCAATCTGCAATGCATGAAGCAAAATATTTTCGTTCATCTATGCCGGATATCGCGGTAAATGTCATCGAGACACAGTATTATATGCTCAAAAATGCCTGCCCTGTCTAACATGATGAACGACTGATCTCCACATGCATATCTGATGACTAAATATGTCCACAGACAAGCAATGTGCTATGATCCCTGCACCGCAAGGCATAAGAAGGATCGGGCCCGCTCCGGGGGCGGCTTCGCAACCCCAGCCAGGCACCGTCCACTGTCTCTCAGGCGGAGCCCAGGTAGGCGTCCTTCACCTGGGGGTTGTTCAGGAGGTTCACGGAGAGATCCTCCAGGACCAGCCTCCCCACGTCCAGGACGTAGCCCCGGCCCGCGAGCTTCAGGGCCGCGCGGGCGTTCTGCTCGACCAGGACGACCGTCACGCCTGAGCTGTTGATGTTCTTGACTGTCTCGAAGATGGACTTGACCAGCAGGGGGGCCAGGCCCAGGGAGGGCTCGTCCAGCAGGAGGAGCTTGGGCTCGGCCATGAGGGCACGGCCGATGGCCAGCATCTGCTGCTCCCCCCCCGAGAGGGTGCCCGCCATCTGGCCGCGGCGCTCCTCCAGGCGGGGGAAGAGCTCGAAGACGCGCCTGACGAGCCTGGACGGGACGGGGCCCCTGCGGGTGAACGCCCCGAGGCGCAGGTTCTCCTCCACCGTCATGGGCCCGAAGATCCTGCGGCCCTCCGGGGCCTGGGTGACGCCCCTGGCCACGACCTCGTGGCTTTTCAGCTGGTCCAGCCTCTCCCCGTTGAAGCGGATCTCCCCGGAACGCGGCTTCACCAGCCCGCTCACCGCCATGAGGGTCGTGGTCTTGCCGGCGCCGTTGGCGCCGAGGATGGTCACGAGCTCCCCCTGCTCCACCCTGAGCGATATCCCGTGGAGGGCCTCCACGCCGCCGTAGGCGACCCTGAGATCGGTTATCTCCAGCAAGGTCAGTCCTCCCCGTCCAGGCCCAGGTAGGCCTCTATGACCTTGGGGCTCTTCTGGATCTCCTCCGGGGTGCCCTCGGCTATGAGGGCCCCGTTCTCCATCACCACCACCCTGTCGCAGACCTTCATGACGAAGCCCATGTCGTGCTCGATGAGCATTATGGTGATGTCCCTGGCCTTCACGTCGTCGATGAGGCCGGTCAGGGCCGCGGTCTCCTTGTCGTTCATGCCGCCTGCGGGCTCGTCCAGGATGAGGAGCCTCGGCTCGGCGGCCAGGGCCCTGGCAATCTCGAGCCGTCTCTGGTCGCCGTAGGAGAGGGCGCCGGCGGGCAGGTTCCACTTGGAGGCCAGCCCCACGAAGTCCAGCTCCTCCATGGCGGAGGCGAGCACGGCCCTCTCCTCGCGCTTCTGGTAGGGAAGCCTCAGGAATGCCGCGACAAGTCCGGCCCGCATCCGGCAGTGGCGGCCCGAAAGCACGTTCTCAAGCACCGTCATGTGCGGGAAGAGCCTTATCGTCTGGAAGGTCCTGGCAATCCCCAGCTCCACTATGCGGCTGGGCCTGAGCGAGCTGATGCTGTGGCCCGCGAAGAACACGAATCCGGCGTCGGGCTTGAGCGACCCCGTGATGATGTTGAAGACCGTGGTCTTGCCGGCGCCGTTGGGGCCTATGATGCCCACGGTCTGGCCGCGCTCCACCCCGGCCGAGAAGCCGGCCACGGCCACCAGGCCGCCGAAGGTCTTGGTCACGTTGTTGAGGGACAGGAGAAGCACGGCCTACCTCCCCCCATCCCGGGAACCGTCGGGCGCGTCCGCGGCCTTGGAAAGATCCGGAGGGCCCTCCGTCCCGGAAGGCTCCGCCGGGGCCGAGGAGGGCCCGGGGTCCTCCCCGCCCCTGACGGCCGGGGCACCGGCCCCGCCGGCGCCCTGGCTTCCCCGTGCATCGCCGTCTGCGTCCCCAGCTGTCCCGCCGATCGCGCCGGAAGGCCTGCCGCCGTTTACGGCCGAGCCGTCGTTGCCGCCGCCGTTCTCGCCCGAGGCTCCGCCGCCGCCCTTCCCGCCGAAGACGCCGTTACCCCCGAAGGCGCCGTCCCCGTCGCCGTTCCCGCCGAAGGCGCCGCCGGGGCCGGCCCCCCCTCCTCCGGGCTGCCGGTCCCAGGGCGGGGGCAGGTGGTAGGAGGCCGGCCTGGAGGGCAGGAGCCCCTGGGGACGGAAGATCATCATCACCACCATCGCCGCACCGAAGACCAGGAGCCTGGAGTTCTGGAAGCCGCGGAAGAGCTCCGGGAGGCCCATGATGAGGAAGGAGCCCAGGAGCACCCCCCTCTGGCTGCCCGATCCCCCGAGAATCACTATGGTGAAGAGGACCACCGACTCGTTGAAGTTGAAGGAGTCGGGCGATATGGTCCGCATCCTCGCGGCGTAGAGGGTGCCCGCGAAGCCCGCCCACACGGCCCCTATGACGAAGGCGAGGAGCTTGTGGCGGGAGGTGTTGATGCCTATGCCCTCCGCGGCTACCGGGTCCTCCTTTATGAATTTCAGCGCCCTGCCGAAGCGGGAGAGCTCCAGGCGGCGGAACATCACGAGGCTCACGGCCACGGAGAACCAGATCAGGTAGAAGAAGTGCTGGGGCCTGGTGATCCTGAACCCGAAGACCGAGGGCCTTGCTATCCCCATTCGCCCGTTGGGCCCTCCGGTGAGCCCGAAGATGTCGTTCGTGAGGGCTATGCGGATGATCTCGACAATGCCGATGGTGACTATGAGGAGGTAGTCGCCGCGCAGGTGGATGATGGGGCCGGCCACCACGGCGGCGAAGAGACCCGCGGCGATGCCCGCCACGGGGAGGGTCCACAGGACCGGCCAGCCGTAGTCGAGGTTCAGGACCGCCGTGACGTAGGCCCCCACGGCGAAGAAGGCCGCGTGCCCCATGTGGAACATGCCGCAGTGGCCGAGGATCACGTTCAGGGACAGCGCGAGAATTGCGTAGAGCCCCACGGTATTCAGGACGTCCAGCCAGTACGGCGCAGAGACCAGGCCGGCGGCCCTGAAGAAGACGGGGATCAGGAAGAAGAGGAGCGCGCCGGCCGCCAGGACCGGAAGGGGGAGCCCCCGCGAGGGAGCGGGCACCCGGCCCGCCGACACGGGGGGGCCGAAGACGCTGGAGGAGAATGACATCGCGGCCCCCCTAGAGCTTCTCGGCCACGCGCTCCGGAAGGAGCCCCGTGGGCCTGACGACGAGGATCATGATGAGCACGACGAAGGTGAGCGCGTCCTTCCAGGCGACGGACACGTAGGCGGCGCCCAGGGACTCGATCAGGCCCAGGAGCAGCCCTCCTATCATGGCGCCCTGGATGTTGCCGATGCCGCCTATGATGGCCGCGGTGAAGGCCTTGAGGCCGTAGAGCTGGCCCATGTTGAAGTTTATCTGGCCGTAGAGCAGCCCCGCCATGAGGCCGGCGAGCCCGCCCAGGGCCGGGCCGATCACGAAGACCACGGCTATGACCCTGGAGACGTCTATGCCCATGAGCTTGGCCGCCCCCTGGTCTATGGCGGCGGCGCGGATGGCGAGGCCAATCCTGGTGCGGTTGATGAACAGCCAAAGCAGGAACATCAGGACCACCGCCGACGCGAAGACCAGAATGCGGATGAGCGGTATGGGCTGGCCGAAGACGTTGAGCGAGACGCTGGGAAGAAGGGTCGCCGGGTAGGCGCGGTACTGGGCCCCCCATTTCAGCATTATGGCGTTCTGAAGGAAGATGCTCGCGCCCAGGGCCGAGACCACCGCCGCCAGGCGGTCGGAATGCCTGAGGGGCCGGTAGGCGACGCGTTCCAGGAGATGCCCCGCCGCCGCCGTCAGGAGCGAGACGACCAGGATGGAGACGGCCAGCCCCAGGGCCGGGCCTATCAGGTTGTCGATCCCCATGGTGACCAGGAGCATGAAGCCCAGGTACGCCCCCAGGGTGAAGAGCTCCCCGTGGGCGAAGTTTATGAGCTTCATGACCCCGTAGACCATGGTGTAGCCCAGGGCGATGAGGGCGTAGATGCCGCCCGTCGTGAGCCCGTTGCAGAACTGCTGAATGAAGAAGTCCACTGGGATGCCCGTGACGGCCGCCCGGGGAAATCTGCCGGGCGGCGCTTCTTGAATCTCTCTCGCTCTCGCCCGGAGGCCGGCCCATGAGGGCGGGACCAGAGGCGCTTCCAGGAGCCCGGCGCGTGCCGGACCGTGCCGGAGCCCGGGACGCCGGCCTCCCGGGCGGGAGGCCCCGGATGCCGGGAAGGGAGGAAACCGGACGCCGGCCTCCCGGGCGGGAGGCCCCTGCTGCGGCAGGGAGGAAACAGGCACGCCTGTCTCCCGGCGGATGCCGCCTGCTGCATGGCAGGGCGGAGTCCGGGACGGCGGCCTCCCGCGAGAAGGCCCCGGCTGTCGGCCAGGGCGGAAACCGGGGCTGAGGCTTTCCGGGGAATGGCCCCGGCCGTCGGGCAGGGGTGAAACCGGAACGCCGGCCTCACGGGGAAAGCCCCCGCTGTCAGGGAGGTCGGAAGCCGGGACGCCGGCCTCACGGGGAAAGCCCCAGCTGTCAGGGAGGGCGAAAGCCGGGAGCACGGCCTGAAGGGGGGAATGCCCCGGCCGCCGACTGACAGCAGTGAGGCGTGAAGCAGGCCTCCCGTGCGGAAGGCCCCGCCAGGGCTGACGCCCTGGCGGGGCCCCGGGTCGAAACCAAGCCCGCCGCGTCCTGGCGCGGTGGCTATTTCAGGACGAAGCGGCCGTCGGGCCCTACCTGGTAGAGGCTGTAGACGTCCCCTATGCGGTCGCCCTTCTCGTTGAAGGAGATGAGCCCGGTCAGGCCCTCGTAGCCCTTGAGGCCGGTGTGGAGATACTCGGCGATGGCGGCCCCGTCGGTGCCGGAGGCCTTGACCGCCTCGACTATCACCCCGAAGGCGTCACCGGCCAGTATGGACCACACCGAGGAGGGCACGGAGTCGAAGCGGGAGCTGTAGGTCTCCAGGAGCTTCTGGGCCTTTGCCCCCTTGATGTCGGAGGGGCCCGGGGGGGAGACGAAGTAGTAGCCGGCCGCCGCCTCGTTGCCGGCTCCCTCGACCAGGGCCGCGTTGTTGGTGGCGTCGCCGCCTATCATGGGCACGTCCCAGTTCATCTCCTTCTTCTGGCGGAGGATGAGGCCTGCCTCGGGATAGTAGCCGGTGAAGACTATGACGTCCGGGCCAGCCGCGCGGATCTTGGTGATGGTGGCGGTGTAGTCCCTGTCGCCGGGCGTGATGGCGTCGTAGAAGACCTCGCTCACCCCGGAGTCGCGGAAGATGGCCCGCGCCTCGTCAGCCAGGCCCTTGGCGTAGGAGGTGTTGTCATGGACGATGGCCGCCTTGGTGAAGCCCAGGTTCTTGACGCTGGCGGCCAGGAACCTGCCCTGCTCGTCGTCCCTGGGACAGGTGCGGAAAAAGAGCTTCAGGCCCTTCTCGGAGAGGGCGACCGAGGTCGAGCCCGTGGCCACCTGGACCACCCCGGCCTCGTCGTAGATGTCCTGCACGGAGGCCGTGACGGAGGAGCCGTAGGTGCCGACCACGGCGGAGACGCCCTCGGCTATGAGCCTCTGGGCGGCCAGGGCCGCGGTCTTCGGGTTGCCGCCGTCGTCGCCCGGGACAATCTCCACCCTGCGGCCGTTGATGCCGCCCTGGGCGTTGAGCTCCTCGGCGAGGATGGTCACGACGTTCAGCATGTCCTGGCCCTCGGAGGCCCACTGCCCGGTGATGGGGCCCATGAGGCCGATCTTTATGGACGCCTCGGCCTGGGCCTGGGCCGTGCCGGCCGACAGGACGAGCGCGAGGCCGAGCGCGGCCAGGGACGCTGTGGTAAGGGTGAGTGTTGTGCGCATGTTGCCTCCCGGCGTTCTGCCGCTGGTGCTGATTCTCTCCCCCCCCGGTCCCGCAGACGGGTCCCGGACGGGGAACTGTGGCGGCCCCCCCGGGGGCGGGGGGCCGCCCGCCGGGCCGGGAAGCCCCGAAGGACCCGGCCCGCCGGGTTCAGACGCTCCTGTAGAAGGCCAGGTACGCCTTGTAGGTCATCCAGACGTCGGCCTTGGAGCTTATCTCGAAGGGGGAGTGCATGGAGAGGACCGGGGCCCCCGAGTCCACCACCCCCATGCCGAAGTCGGCCAGGTCCTGGGCGACGGTGCCGCCGCCGCCCTCCTCCTGCTTGCCCAGGAGCGAGCTCTGCCAGACGATGCCGGCGTTGTCGTAGACGGCGCGGATCTTGGCCATGAACTCGGCCCCGGCCTCGGAGGCGCCGTACTTGCCGGCCCCTCCGGTGTAGCGGGTGACGCAGGGGCCGTAGGTGAGCCTCGAGGAGTTGAGCTCGTCCGTCACCTCCTTGAACGTGGGGTCGGTCCCCGCCTCCACGTCCGCTGAGATGCAGGACGACGCAGCGAGCGCCTCCAGGACCGCGTGGTAGCGGGGCGGCACGCCCGAGGCCTCGAAGGCGCTGGCCGCCAGCCGCTCCAGGAAGCGGGTGGAGGCCGTGGTGGCCCCGCGGGAGCCTATCTCCTCGCGGTCCACCAGCAGGAGGACGAGGGGCCTGTCTGGGTTCTCGGCCTCGACGAAGGCGCGGGTCATGGCGTAGACCGAGAGCCGGTCGTCCTGGCCGTAGCCTCCTATGAACGACCCGTCTAGCCCCACGGGAAGCGCCGGGCCCGCCGGGACTATCTCTATCTCGGAACTGACGAGATCGTCCTCCTTCACCCCCCAGCGGTCCTCCAGGAGCTTGAAGACGGCCTTCTTGATCCTGCCCTTGGCCTCGCGGTCCTCTATGGGGAGCGACGCCGCGAGCACGTTGAGCCTCTCCGCCGGGAAGGCCTCGGTGAGCTTCTTCTCGCGCTGGACCTTCCTGTCCAGGTGGGGGAGGATGTCGGTTATGGTCAGGACCGGGCCCTCGGGGTCCTCCCCGAAGCGGAAGTCCACGGTCCTCCCGTCCTTCAGGGCCGAGAAGCCCCAGATGGCGACGGGCCTCGCCAGCCACTGGTACTTCTTGAGCCCCCCGTAGAGGTTGCTCTTCAGCATGGCCAGCTGGCCGTCCTCGTAGACGCAGCGGGGCTTCAGGTCGAGCCGGGGGCTGTCGCCGTGGGCGACGACGATGTTGAAGCCGCCCTCCGGGCCGGACTTTCCGGGCACGTAGGCCCCCAGGAGCTTGCCCAGGTGCTTCAGGTACCCGCCCCGCGCCACCTTGGCGCCGCCGGCCATGTCCGTGAATCCCTCGGACTCCAGGCGGCCCAGGACCAGCTCGAAGACCTTGCGCTCGGTCTTGCCCTCGGTGAGGAAGCGGATGTAGTCGTTCGCGTGCTTCTCTATCCGCTCGCGGTCCTCGGGGCCGGTGCGGTCCCAGATGTTCAGGGGCTCGTCCTCGGAACGGCCCCTGTCCGGGCCCTTGGCCTTGGCCTCCTTGGCGGGCTTGACAGCCTTCTCGTGCCAGTCCCTGGAAACTGTGGTGTCTCGGCTCATTTGGTCTCCCGCGCACCCGGGGCGCGCCGTTATGTGTCTTCGGGGCACCCGTCCGGTCCTAGCCCGGCACGGGACGCCTCTGGGGCCCCGTCCCGCCGCGAGCGCAGGGCGAACGCCCCGGACCCGGCCCCCTCCCCGGGACCGGCCTGCCCCGGCACGGGGCTGTCCGCTCCCGCCAGGAAGGCCGTCCTCGGGTCCTTGGCTCGGTATGGGGCACCTGAAGCAGCCATTTTAGGATCAAAGCCCGGCAAATTCAAGCCTGTGGCCGGGCGCAGGGCCTTCTGGCAGGTCAGGGTGGCCGGCTTGCGGGACGGCAAGGGGCCGCCGCCCGTGAGACTCAGGCAAGGCCGCGATCGGGGAAGGAAGGCGCGGGAAGACGACAGGTATCGAGAGAAAGCGAGGGAGACTGAGGGAGACTGACGGAGACTGAGGGAGACTGAGATATACTGAGAGGAGCAGAGGAGGGGAAAGAGGCGGGGAACTGAGTGGGAAAGTGGAGAAACCGGGAAAAAGGGAAATGACAAGAAGCGATACAAGAACCGATGCAGGCGGAGATACTGGCATGAGATGGCTAAGAGGGAGACGGCAAAAACGTCGAGGAAAATGGTAAGGCTAAGGACATATGGAAAAGACACAAACAGACTTAAATTGAATAGAAACGGAAGAGCGAAAAAAAGACATATGGACACTGGACGGAATGGTACTGAGGAAAGCTGAATGGTTTCTGAATGGAAAAACAGGAATCGGAGGAAACCTGGAAAAAGACAGAGATATAGAATGGAAAAGTCAGGAAACCGATGAATAGGTCAGATAGGATATGTCATAACGCCAAAATAATAACACGCTGCTAGTTCGTAATTTTCATGACCATGCCATAAAAACCTAACGGATCGCCGTCAGCATGCCAGGCGTAGTTGTTATCGACAGAGCCAGTGGATCCAGCCGCATACAGCCCACCCCCGGCACCAGCTACTGCCGCCCTGGCCGAATCCCAGCCGGCACCCTCGATATCCCGTCTCCAGAGCTGCCTGCCGAAAGAGTTGAAACCCATCGCCATGAAGTCAAAAAAGGCCGGGATGCCATCTTTGGCAGGTATCTTCTGGTTGACTGAATGACCGACGGCAAAAAAACCGGAACCTGCCGGCACGACAGAGCTAATGCGGCCGCCATCTCCCTTGTTGAGCTCCACCTGCCACTGAAGCTTGCCGGATTCGGAAAGCTTGAAAAGCCAGGGGTATTCGTTCCTTGCAGTCTGCCTGGGGTTATACCTCCTCAGAGTGTTGCCGGAGATCAGATAGCCGCCTCCCGGGACCGGGGTGATGTGGCGGACAGCCTTCGAGGCCTTGCCGGGAAGAACGTAAAACCATGCAGTGGGAGCGTCCGCTGGAATCCTGGACACTACCACCCCGGTTTCCATGTCCCCCTCGTCAATGTCCACGCAGTAGGTGACGGCGGCGCCTCCGTCAGGATACAGATGCAGGCTGTAGTCCACAACATCGCCAGGCAGAGTGAAACATCGGGATTGAACCAATTCCCCGCGAGCGCTGGTCCTGGCCAGCCAGAGGGTGGACTTGCCGGGACCTCCGTCGCCGCAGCTGGACTCTTCATGAAAGCGAGGATGCGTCGCCCCGGCAAAGACGAATCCGCCGCCTTCC
Organism: Deltaproteobacteria bacterium; assembly: GCA_031263525.1. Classification (GTDB taxonomy): domain Bacteria; phylum Desulfobacterota; class Desulfarculia; order Adiutricales; family Adiutricaceae; genus JAIRZX01. The sequence continues at coordinate 18,316 of JAISFP010000008.1, forward strand.
ATTTCCAGCACGGACATTATCGACCATGCAGCGTGGTTAAAATAAGAACCTGTCCACAGGGGTCGTCCCAAGGAGTCAAGTCGGGCTATAAACCCGGAACCGCCAGAGTGGAACGAGAGACCGGCAAAGTCACCGTCCGCAGAGTTGGAATGTCCGGAGACGACGTATCCGCCGTCGGAAGTGAGGGCTATCGCATGAATCTCGTCATCTCCGGATCCTCCTATAGACGAAGTCCATTCTATATCCCCAGAAGGGGCGAGCTTTATCACCCAGCCGTCAAGCTTTCCCCGGTTGTACCTGACGGAGCCATCAGCGGAACTGCTGGCCCCGGCCCCAACTATGCCTCCGTCCGGTGTCGCCACGGCGGCCGTAATCTGATCCTGACCGGTTCCGCCGTAAGCCCTGGCCCATTCCACGGGAGGCGGCCCGGCAGCCGAAGCGTCATCCTGACCGTGGAAAATTACGGAGAAAACCAGCAAAGCCGTGACCGTCGCAGCTGCATGGAGGGTGATCGACGTCCGCATATTCTGCTCTCCTTGGCCATGTCAAAGGAACTGTTGGAAATGTCAAAAGAGCTGGCTTGTCTGAAAGCCAGACGGTCCCGTCAAGATCGCATGAAAGGGAGAAATCAGGATCACAGTCAAAAAAGGAGTCTTCGTCAGACGGAACCGAGACGACAGGAAAATCTGAGGCTGAATATTACTAATAGCCGAAATCTGACAGAAAGTCTAGATATATCACAATCGCGTGGATAAAGAAGAAATGTCATTCAGAATTAAAATAAAAATTTATCATATTCTCATATCAAACAATAGCATTATATAATAGGAAATTATTGGAAATAATCTTTAGTTATGCTTTACATGTTGAATATCCCATTCGCCAAGCCTAATGGAAACTTCACGTTGAAAATTACCGGACTGGACATAAGGATGGACAAACCTTGTCGTTTAGGAAAATCCAAAACAAACCTCGAAATATTATTAAATTTATTAAGACATACGCAGAAACCTTGAACATTGTATTCGTTACTGTCAAAGTGCGTGAAGCTCAACGACAGCAGTTAGTAATAGAGGATCCAATTCTCCCAAAGCGTCTCGTTTTAATCACTTCTTAACCGAAAGGCGGCGGCACCAAAGCAAACTTGCCCTCCCCTTGTCACATGGTCACTTCTTAACCAGAACGTATTACGAGTTCGGTTAAATGTTATAATTTTGGCTATCGTTCCATGGGTGAGAAATCAGTGCAAGACCCCAGATCTGGTATCTTTTTGCCATGACACGCTCCCATAATGTGGGAAAAGATTTCAACATTTTCTAATATTTATCCGGAAGCGTAATATGACGTCAAGATTAACGCGCTGATCAAGACGGTCACGGACATGCGGGTCGACATCGGAAAACTTCAGACTCTCATGACCGGACAGCTTGCACCAGTCGGGGCCTCGGAGCGGCCCCGGTCGCCGGATGATTCCGCAGGCATCGGGAACCCCGACAGGAGCGTCCCGACCGCCGCCGGACCGGAGCCGGGCTTATGACTACCACCGATCCGCGAGAAAGAGAGTTCCCCGACACTCCCTTGTCGCCCACAGTCTATTTTCGGTACGCAATCATTCAGTTGTATAGCCCCATTTTCCATACCTGAGCATACGCAGACGGCTTGAATTGTTTCGTTTTCTATGTCGTATAATTGCTTAAAATATGATTCGTGGGCAACGGAAAAATTCAGCGCTATGGGTTGATCTATGCCGAAAACCTTTTTTCTAGTCTTCAATAAAACAAAAATAACGGAAGGATTCTTTCTCCCGATTCTTTCTACATCGCCTTCAAGACGTATCTTCTTGCCCTTGTACTCAAAGTACGCCTTAATTTAATTTTAATAATATTCTTTATAGAAATCATCAGCAGATTTTGTAAATAGTTTTTCTTCATCTGAAGGTTCAAAAGAATTTAAATATTTTAAACAGACATCATAGACAACCTGATTACCACGTGCTGTCGTGGTTTCTAATCCAGTATTAAAATTTTCAACGGCCACGAAACAACTCAGAAAGGATAGGTGGTCATATTTTCGGGCTGCGAAAACCCTCATAACGCCGAGCACATTTAGCGAAGTGCTGTCTCTCGTATGAAAAACTCCGCGAAAATAAAATTCGGCTGACCGCAACCATTTGTATTCAAAAGCTTCGATTCCTTCGTAAATTATTACCCGTTTAATCAAATGTCGGAATTTGGCTATCAGCCCAGAGGTGGAAAGGTCGGGCAAACCCCCAGTCCTGGTATCTGCTCGCTATGATCCGCTACTAATAAATGGAAGAAGATTCCGACATTTGATTAAACGGGTAATAAGCCAAAATTTGAAATTTTTTGCTGAAGGGCATGCTTTAAGTCTGCATCAACAACATCTTGATTTTCTGCAAGGATGTCTCCTATTGATGGAGGGTAGCGAGTCATTTGTAGGATAATTTCTTCGTCTAATGACATAAATTCTATATATCCACTGGGAGAATCACCTCCAAAATACGAACTTCGCAAATATCCTTGCGGATAACTTATTTTAAAATCCTTATAGAAAAGTGAATAATAATCGTCTGTGCTGTCATAGATTTCCCAAGACGTTTCGGCGTTGACTGGCTTCAAATCTAAGCAGGTGTTCGAATCCCAGCAGTTTTTGTTGCTATCCTGGACGATTATCTGTTCCGTTGTGGCCTGGCTGTTTGGACGGCACCCTGCAGCAAGCAGGAGGATACAGAGAGAGCAGAGCAACAAGGCCCGGGGGGAAGAGGATACTCGTTTCATGGCGTCACCTTTATTTGGGAATTTAAATCTATGTACTATTTTTCAAAATTTATCATAGATCATTGCGGTCTATCAACGAGGCAACATAAGACACCGCCTGCCACAAGATTTCGCCTCATCTTGTTTTGCCTTCCGGCATCAGGCATAATGCCACCAATGGAGGAGCTTAATGGTATTCTACGATGCCATCACGCACATATTGGATTTTGAGGGCAGCTACATTAATATCATCGGACTACCATACAGTAGTAAGGAGATGCCTTCACGCATCCTCCTTCACATATTATATCGTTATAAGGTGGTTTAAACCCTATTGCGCCTCCTGGAATAGATGAGCACACAATATCTTTATATATTGTTTTCATACATTCTCCTGGTCCACAAACTATTGTATTGAATAAATCTCTATCTATTCCACCGTAATTGAACTTAGGACATACACGCTCGCCAAAAATAGAAGTTAGGCATTTTCGTTCTGCTTCTGCATCTCCTCCGCATATAATTAGAAGTAGCATAGTCATCAACAGGCAGATAATCTTCACTTTCATAATCATTTCTCCATAGGTTATAATTCTCTGCGGACTCTGCAGAGACAGCAACTGGTTTGAAACTTAGGACAAATCGCAGACTGAATTGTCTGCTAAAGAAAGATATTCATAAAATTTTCAGTTTGCGAAAGATAATGAATCCGTGAAAGGTTTGCATATGCTGTTAAATGATCTTTTTTCCCAATATGCAATTCGTTCCCTTCGGGCCACCATTTTTTCACCGTCAATTATACAGGCAAGTTCGACTGCGGACGATCCATCGATAGCGTAACGGATAATAGAAGAACTGAAAGTGGCATCCTCTCGCTTAACGATAAAAATGTCCGCTGCAGGCCTTCCCTGTAGAACGAACGAATCATAGGTGCCTGATCCAGCTATCTTCATCCATGCGATCCAGGCTTTCCCGAATCCAAAATCATCTGGGGACACACCCATGGAACCGAGGCTTCGAACAGAAATTACTAGGTAACTTTGGAATTGGGTTCTTCTATCATTGGCAATGAAGTTTGCGATTATACCCTTACCGGCCTCTCTGGATCCCGGGGCATAGAAGTCCGTGGCGAATCCGACAGGATGATTCACCGAAAACGACAGGCCTCTTGCGATCGGATTGCCGGTGGCATTAAAAGTCGTCCATTCCGGCACTTGCGCCTGGCATAGGACGGATGATAATGCCAATGTTATGACTGATGCCGCCAGCGGAAATAATGCGTTTTTAGACATAAAGGATTTCCTCCATCTCGCGTGATACCTGATAAATTCTTTACGCTAATGGAACGGGAAAGGACGGATATTATTGTACACCCATAAATCCCATCTTTATAGCAAAAAAAGATATGAGTCAGATATTAATTTATACCCTATATTATTAAGAGAATCAAATTATTTACAATATTTACACATTTAGCAAACTTTAATTACACAACCTCAACATTCGGTGTCTCCAGAGCGTCCCCTGGTTCGTCCCGGAGACACCGAAAAAGGGCCAGTAGCGGCGAAAGCCGCTGAAGAGCCGAGACGCGCCGCTAGTTTAGGCCCTCGATAAACATATTACGCTTCCGGATAAATATTATAAAATTTCGAAATCTTCTCCCACATTATGGGAGCGAATCATGGCAACGAGATACCAGACATGGGATTCACACGGATTTTTTACCCCTGGACC
>JAISFP010000016.1 GCA_031263525.1 Deltaproteobacteria bacterium
CCGACGGCGCCCCGCCCGCGCATGCCGGCCCCGAACGCGACCCGCCCGCGAATGACGGGCCCGAACGCGACCCGCCCGCGCATGACGGCCCCGAAAGCGACCCGCCCGCGAATGACGGCCCCGAAAGCGGCCCGGCCGCGCATGACGGCCCCGAAAGCGGCCAGGCCGCGCACGGCGGCCCCGAAAGCGGCCAGGCCGCGCACGGCGGCCCCGAAAGCGACAGGGCCGCGCACGGCGGCCCCGAAAGCGACAGGGCCGCGCACGGCGGCCCCGAAAGCGGCAGGGCCGCGCACGGCGGCCCCGAAAGCGGCAGGGCCGCGCACGGCGGCCAGTCCTGGAACGCCGGCCCCGAAAGCGGCCGGGCCCCGTACGGCGGCCAGCCCTGGAACGCCGGCCCCGGAAGCGGCCAGGGCCAGCACGGCGGGCCCGCCGACGCCAGGGTCCCCAGGGCAGAGGTCTCCGGTGAGCCCTCCGGCCCGGTGGAGCGCCCGAGTCAGCCCCCGCTCCCGCCCAGGCACCAGTACAACTGGAACAACGAGCGCGACCCCAACCTCCCCTACCTCATCCTGGACATCGGAGGCAACCCCTCGGGCAACGCCGAGCTCGCGGCCTCTATGGTGAAGGCCGCCGCCCAGGCTGGGGCCCCGGCCGTGAAGTTCCAGGCCTACGCGGTCAAGGACTTCATCCACCCCCGCAACAAGGCCTACGCCGACATGCAGGCGGGCGAGATGCCCTACGGCCTCATAGAGGACATGGCGAATCTCGCGCACGACCTGGGCATGCAGTGCGGCGTGACGGTCTTCAGCCCCGAGGGCATCGACAGGGCGCTCGCCTGCAAGGCGGACTTCATAAAGATCGCCTCCGGCGACATCAACTACCTGGCCCTCATCCGCGAGGCCGCGAATGCCGGCCCGCCCCTCATCCTCTCCACCGGCGCCTCCACCTCCAAGGACGTGAGGAGGGTGCTGGGCCTCCTGAACTCCATGGACAGGAGGCCTGCGGCCCTGCTCCAGTGCACCTCCCTCTACCCGGCCCCCGCCACCAGCTGCTACCTGGCGGTCATGGCGGAGTGGCTCACCCTGGGGCTCCCCGCAGGCTTCTCCGACCACAGCATGGGGGTCTCGGGGCCGCTGTTCGCCTACGCCCTGGGGGCGCTCACTGTGGAGAAGCACTTCACCGTCGACCGGACCCTGCCCGGAGGCGACAACTTCATGAGCCTGCTCCCGGAACAGGTGGCCATCATCACCGCCGGCGCGAAAAAGATCCTGCCGCCTGAGAAGAACCCCCTCCTTGAGGCCGCCGCCCGCGAGAGCCTCTACTACGGCCAGCGCATCAAACGGATCTTCCACGGCGAGGACCGCCGGGCCGTGAGGAGGGTGGCCTGCGCCGCCCGCCGCCTCCCGAAGGGCACGGCCCTGCGGACCCACAACCTGAAATTCCTGCGCCTGGGCTCCGAATTCGACGGCCGTTTCCTCGGACCCGGCTCGCCATACAAGGACGCGAAGCTTCTCCGCGACGTGGAGCTCCTGGAGCCCATCACCGAGGATATGGTGGAACCCGGCCCCGGAGCGGGAGGCCGCAGGCCCCCCCAGGGTCCGCCACAGAGCCCACCCCAGGGCCCGCCACAGAGCCCACCCCAGGGTCCGCCGCAACCGCCCCTGCCGCCTCAGTAGCCCGTTCCGCCGCAGTATCCCGCAACAGGATCCGATCTCCCCACCCCGGCCTGGGGAACCGCCTTCGGACCGACCGAACCTTCCGAAGGACCCCGGTCCGGGCCAGCCGAAGCCCAGCTGAAGGCCGGGCCTGCCGGACCCCAGCGGACCGGCCTGGCCCGCCGAAGGCCAGCAGACCCGCCGGACCCACAGAAAGCCAGCGGGCCGGACTCACCCCAGGGCAGCTGAATCCGGCGCGGAAAGCCGCCTTTGCCCGCATGACCGGCTCCCTCCCTCCGCCGCCTCCGGGAGGGAACTGCCCCGAGGCCCGGGGCGTCCGGCCTCCCCGCGAGGCGACCCCCGCCAATGCAGGGCCGCAGCCCGGCCCGCGCCCCCGCCGCCCGGAAGGCCCGGTTCTTCCGGGCCGCCGCGCCCCGAAGGAGAGTACCCGTGACGCCGACGCAGGACAACTTCATAGGGCTCCCCGTCTCCCACCTCTTCGACCGCACCAGCCCCGACGTCCTGGAGCTCCTGGACATCGCCGAGGTGCTCGAGGTGAAGAACCCCTCCCCGCCCGCCTGGCTCCCGCCACTTCCCAAGGTCTTCCACTGGGGCTACGGCATAGCCGAAGACGACTTCAGGGAGCGCTTCGCGCCCGTGGGCCGCTACCTGAAGGACGAAAGCCCCTCGCTCTTCAGCTGCGATCTCGGTCCCTCCGCCAGGCGCCACGAGGGCATCCTGCCCACGAGTCCCGTCATGGGCCGCAGGGCCATCGTCGAACGGTCCCGCGCAAACATGGAGCTCCTCCGCTCCTTCTACGGGGGGCCGGTGGCCTTCGAGAACTACAACTTCTACCCCACCGGCCTCTACAGCAAGATCTGCGACCCGGACTTCATGGCGGAGTTCCTGGACCGCTTCGGGGCCGGCCTGGTGCTCGACCTGGCGCATGCCGCCATATCCGCGTGCAACATGGGCTTCGAGACCGAGAGGTACCTGGAGCGCCTGCCCCTGGACAGGACCGTCGAGATCCACGTGTCCAGGCCCTACCTGCCCGCCGAGCCGGGCCGCCTCGGCGTGGACACCCACGAGTGCCCCGAGGACAGGGAGTGGGAGTGGCTCCGTTTCGTGATGGAGCGGGTCGCGAACGCTGGCGCGAGGCCGCTGGTGCTGATCGAGTACTACAAAGATCTGCGAGTCCTCGTCACCGCCATGCGCCGCCTGGCCGAAGAGCTCAGGGGCGATCAGACAGCCGCCGCCCTCCGGCGGGCGGTCCTGGACCCCATGGCCCTAGAGGGACTGGGAAGGATGCGGGCCGCCGCGCCGAGTGCCTGAAGCACCCGTGCCGCCTGAGCCCCGGAGGCAAAGGCACGGCTGAGCCCCCGGATGGAAAGGCACGGAGATCCGAGGAATGGTGCCGTAGCTGAAAGTTTCGGAGAGGTCGTTCAGAGGCGACGAGCGAGCGTCGTGCTGAAGTTTCTCCAGCCGATCACCTCCTGCACCACTTCCAGGCTCATGCGGGAATTCTGGTGCCTGCGGCACGTGGACGGAAAGAACAAGGCCTACCTGCGGGAGACCCAGATCCTGCACATGCGGGACACACACGCCGGTCAAGCCTTATCGTCCAGCAATGCATATTCGACAGCGGCTGACGGAACCTACGTCTCAGCCCCCTTGAGGCGGAGGTGCCGAACATGGGTGCCGGCGGCAGTGAACCGGTGGCTACCGCCCCGGCATCCTCATCGGTAACCCTCCTGGCCGGATGTGGCCGAAGTCCCGGACTGGGGAGGCGGATTGGCTACGTTCTTTCAACCCAATGCCAACACCTTTAAGGATGGCACACCTATAGATGACCTGTTGCCCCATTCATCCAGCGTATCTGTTCACAGGGAGGTTGCCCTGGCTACGGAGGGAGCCTGTCCTGGAGCCGGAGGAGGGTTGCCTTGGAACTCTGCGAGATCGATCTGAAAACGTAGGTATCCGTTCACTGGCAGGTCGCCCTGGCCACGGAGGTAGCCTGTCCTG
>JAISFP010000052.1 GCA_031263525.1 Deltaproteobacteria bacterium
TAAAAATGCATGAAAGCCAAAAATAATTTGGTTGTCAGGTATGAGTGCCAGATCATATCGTGCATCTTTATCCTATATTTTGCATGAATCAGGAGCAGGATACGGAACAGGACACATTACTGAATGGCCCTTCCGGCATGGGAAGCCGGAAGGGCCGGGGAAAGGCTGGCCGACCCGGACAGGACCCGGCAGGCGGCCTCGGTGAGGGGCGCCTTCCCGCCGCCGCCCAGGAACGAACAGGCGGGGCTGCCGCCGGGGTGACGCCGGATACCGGCCGCTACCTGCGGCCGGTGACGTTCTTGAGCTTCTGCCCCACCTTGCGGCGGATGCCGGAGAAGAGCGACTCGCCGCGCTTCACCTCCTCCAGCTCGGCGAACTCGCGCAGGAGCTCCTTCTGGCGCTCGGTGAGGTCCTTGGGGACGGCGACGTTCAGGGCGACGATGAGGTCCCCGCGCTTTCTGGTAGGATCCGTCGGGCTGGGGAAGCCCAGGCCCTCCAGGCGCAGGAACTTGCCGTTCTGGCTGCCGGGCGGCACCTCGACCTTGCGGGTGCCCCCGCTCACGGTCGGGACCTCCAGCTCGCCGCCCAGGGCGGCGAGGGTCATGTCTATCTTCTTCTCCAGGAGCACGTGGTTGCGCTCGCGGCTGAAGAGGTCGTGGGGCTTGACGGAGATCTCCACGTAGAGGTCCCCGGCGGGGGCCCCCTGGCGTCCCTGGTCCCCCCTGCCCTGGTAGCGGAGGCGGTGGCCGGTGTCCACGCCCGCGGGGATCTTGACGGAGACATCCCGGCGCTTCTTGATCCGGCCCTGGCCGCGGCAGTCCGGGCAGGGCTCGGAGGCCACGGTTCCCTGGCCCATGCACCTGGGGCAGGTGCTGGCCATGCGGATGAAGCCGTGCCCCTGGAAGACCTGGCCCTGGCCCCGGCACTGCGGGCAGGTCTCCCGCCTTCCGGACAGCGAGCCCGTGCCGTTGCAGTTGGAGCAGTTCTCCTCCTTGGGTATGCTTATCTCCTTCTCCGCCCCGCCGAAGGCCTCGGCGAACTCGATGTCGAGCTCGTAGGCCAGGTCCTGGCCCCGCCTCGGGGCTTGGCGGCTGCCCTGGCCGCCGCCGCCGCCGAAGAAGTCGCGGAAGATGTCGCCGAACCCCTGGAAGACGCTCTCGAAGTGCCCGAAGCCGCCCCCGTCGCCCATGCCGTTCAGGCCGTCGTGGCCGTACTTGTCGTACACGGAGCGCTTTTCCGGGTCGGAGAGCACCCCGTAGGCCACGGAGAGCTCCTTGAACCTCTCCTCGGCCTCCTTGTCGCCGGGGTTGCGGTCCGGGTGGTACTTCAGGGCCAGCGACCTGTAGGCCTTCTTGATCGTCTCTCCGTCGGACTCCCGGGTCACGCCCAGGGCCTCGTAGTAGTCAATGGTCTCGCTCATGGCAAACTTGGAGATTCCGGTGGCGGCCAAGCGCCTCCGGGGCCTCGGGGCCCCCGGCTGCGCCGCCGGCGGGTGGGCCGCGCGGGGCCTCGTGGAGGCCTCATGACAGCTGCGCGGGACGGTCATCGGAGGGGCCGGCAGCAGGTGCCGGTGACGGGACTGGCGCCTGTCGGCAGTCCGGGATGGCGGCATTCCGACAGGCCCGGGAATGGCCCGGAGGGGTCCTGGACGCCCCGGCGCGGCGGGGGTCCGGGCGAGGCCGCGGCCCGCGAGGGGCCCGGCCGAAGGTCGCGGAGGGCGGGGTCAGGCGCCGGACGGGTTTCCCGGCGGCGAAGAGGAGGCGGCGGCTGGCCGGGGAAGGTTCCCGGCTGGGAAGGGGCGGGCCGGAGGAGGTTCCCGGCTGGGAAGGGGCGGGCCGGGTTCCGGTGCGGTCATGCGGGTGCCGGGGCAGGTCAGGGCCCGGGATCCGGCACGGGCCCGTGCTCGGCCCGGCAGGGGGCTGCAGGCCCTGCTGGGTCCCTGTCCGGCAGGGGATCCGGGGAACCCCTCAGTCCTGGACGGCCTCCTCGCCGGGCTCGTCCCGGCGGCCCCTGCGGCGTTGCCCTCCGGCGTCGTCCCTTGCGACGGGCACGTGATTCGGGACCTCCATGGCGGCCTCGGCCTTCAGGGCGGAGACCTCCTTGCCCATGGAACGGGCGGCGGAGGCGAGGCTGGACAGGGCGCCGGAGTCGGGCCCGAGGCCCAGGACACCGGCGGCCAGAGAGTACAGGAAATAGTCGCCGTCAGCCACGGCGGCCTGGCGGAGCTCCTCCAGGGCCGCACGGTCGCCGGATCTCTTGAAAAACTCCCAGGCCTCGGCGGGGCGTCCGGCAGCCATGAGCTCGCGCCCGGCCCGGGTAAGTTCGTCGGGGGAGGGCGCCTTGCGGCTCTCCAGAATGGCTCTTCGGGTCTTCCAGTCGAGGATCGATTTGGGCATGGGGCAGTCTTCGGGGTCCTTCCGCGGGAAAGGCCCCGCAGGTAAGTCTGAATATAATCATTTTCCCCGCCCTGTCAAGGAGTCCCGGATCATGTCACGGGCATCCGCGGGCCCTTTCTGGGCCGTCCCCCCACCAGGGGGAGGGATTGGCGGAGTGGGCCGTGCTGCCCCTGCAGGCGGCCCTGCCCCGCGCCCCCTGAGCTCCCCGGCAGAGGGCCGCCCGGACAGGGATGGCCCGGGCCGCTGGCTGGTTTAGCAATCCGCATGCCAAGATTCGAGCCGCAGGTCCGGCACGCTTCTTCCCCGTCCTCCTGAGGCATCCGAGCTTCCCCGCCCTCCTGAGGCAACCGAGCTTCCCCGCCCCCGAAGCTGTCACCTTTCGCCTCCCCGCCTGCCCTTGGCCCTGGCTTCGGCCCGTGCTCCGCAGGCCTCCCGACCGAATCTGTCACATCTGCCAACTCCCAGGGCGAGCTTCGTCACCCCGCCGGCTCTCCTCCCGGACTCAGGCCCGCCCTCCACTGCTCCCGACCGAGCCTGAGCCCCCCCCCCAACACTTCCGCTGGCTACCCGCGACCCGCCGGCCCTCCTCCATGGCACCGGCCGCGCTCCGCAGGTCCCCCGTCCGAATCTGCCGCCCCTGCCCTCTTCTCATCAAACCGGCGCCCCCTTCCGTCCCTCCCGCAGCGCTTCGACAGCACCCAGCGGCCTTCAGTCCCAAGCTGAGCCCCCCTGCCCCGGCAACCTTCGCCACACCGCCGGCCCTCCTCCATTGCACCGGCCTCGCTCCGCAGGTCCCCCGTCCGAATCTTCCGCCCCTGCCCTCTCCCCATGAAACCAGCTCCCCCTTCCGTCTCTCCCGCAGCGCTTCGACAGCGCCCGGCGGCCTTCCGTCCGAATCTGAGCCCCCCCTGCCCCGGCAACTTTCTCCACACCACCGGCCCTCCGCCTGGACTCCGGCTCGCACTCCGCTTGCCTCCCGACCGGCTCAGAACCCTCACGCGCCCTCTCCAGACAGCCAGGGCCCCCCTCCGGCCCGTCTCCAGGGCTCCGCCCCGCACTCCGCTGGTCTCACGGCCGACTCCGAGCCCCCCCGCAGGACTTCGCTCGGCAGCCCTGCCCCCACGCCGCCCGCCTCACGCCGGCCTCTCGGGAGGTCCGCCAGGCGTTTGCCGGGCCCGGATCCCTGTGGTAAAATCTTAAGTTCCGGGCAAATTACCCAGCACGAACGCCTTTGCGCCCGTCCCGGCACGGGCTTTCGATCCCGACCGGCCCCGCCGCAGACGCCGCCCCCCCAGTGCCGGCCGCCGTTCCTGCCCCGGGTGGTCCGGTCCTGCCGCCCCGCCGCGGACGCCTCCCGTGTGCCTGCGAGCCCCCTCCTTCAGGTGACGCCCCCTCCGGACGCCTCCCGTGTGCCAGCGAGCCCCTGCCTCCGGTGACGACCCTCCGGGGGACCCCCGGGGGGGCCTGCGAGCCCCTGCCTCCGGTGACGACCCTCCGGGGGACTCCCGGGGGGGGACTGCG
>JAISFP010000497.1 GCA_031263525.1 Deltaproteobacteria bacterium
GGAGACATCCGGGAGACATCCGGGAGACATCCGGGAGACATCCGGGAGACATCCGGGAGACATCCGGGAGACATCCGGGAGACATCCGGGAGACATCCGGAAGACATCCGGAAGACATCACGGGACCTGACCGTCACCGTCATGGGGGTCGCCCCGCACCAGGTTCCCGGCATCCGGAACGCCTGTCCGAGCGTGTTCCGGACTGTCAAGTTCCATACGGAAATTCCTGGAGGATCATGAGCAATCCGCACCTCTTTGCCTCTCTCCCGAGTCGCCGCGGGGCCGTTCAGGGCCGGCCCGCGCACGTTCACCCAGGCCCGTTCAGGGCAGTTCCGGGCCGGTTCCGGATCAGCTCAGTTCCGCGCGGGGCAAGCATCGGTCCGCGCAGGTAAAGTTCCTGGCCGTGCAGGGACTTTTCCATACCGCTCATGGTCAGCACAGGGCCGTACAGGTTCTGCCATTGGGCGTGCAGAGTCAGTTCCGGGCCGTGCCTTGTCAGTTCCTGGCCGCGCATTATTAGTTCCAGGCCATACATGGTCAATTCATAGCCGTGCAGGGTCAGTTCCAGGCCATACATGGTCAATTTTGGACCGTGCAGCGTATGTTCTGAACCGGCAGGGTCAGTTCCGGACCGGCAGGACCAGTTCCGGAAGCCGCAGGGTCAGTTCCGAAGCATGCAAGTTCTGCTCCGGACCGGCAGGGTCAGTTCCGGAAGCAGCAGGGTCAGTTCCGGGCCGTGCAAGTTCTGCTCCGGACCGGCAGGGTCAGTTCCGGAAGCCGCAGGGTCAGTTCCGGATGCGTCAGCAGCCTTCTTGACCGCCCCGCGTATCCGTCCGGGCCGCAAGGTCCGCACGGGCCGGGAAAACTGTCTTGCCAGGACATCATGCCAGTAAGCCCCCCGCCAGAATGTCCGTAAATTGCCCCCAGGCCCCATTCAGCCGGCCCTGCGTCCTGGCGTCCGTGGATTTCCGGGCATTCCCGGAGTCCGGGACCGATCATGGCCCCATTCAGCCGGCCCTGTCCCCTGTCCCCTGCCCCCTGCCCCCTGCCCCCTGCCCCTAGCTTCCTGGGACTTCCGGGCATTCCCGGAGTCCGGGACCGATCATGGCCCCCTTCGGCCGGCCCTGACCCCCGGCGTCCGTGGATTTCCGGGCGTTCCCGGAGTCCGGGACCGATCACGGCCCCCTTCCCGGAGTTGCCAGGCGCAGACTATTTCTCGCAGAAGTCAAATTCAGGCGCGACTGAACAAACACATTCCTCAGATATGCAGGAACACCCCCCAGCCGGCCCCGGCAGGGCGGTCTCACAGGCACGATTTGTCTGGCAAATTCTTGGCACCATATCGCCGTCAGTTCCATGACTACGCCTTCAGAAAGAATTCACTGGCACGATCGAATTTGTCAAGTTCCGTCATATTCCCCGCTTCCCCGCCGCCACTCCAGGCGAATCGCCTCCGGGCCGGCATCCCGGGCGCGAATCAGCCGCTTTCGTCATGCATTACCTGCGCCCCTGCCAAGTCCTGGAGCAGGCCATCCATCCGGGCATGAATCATCTGTTGCCGCCTTGCATAACCTTGCACCGCCGTCAAGTCCCATGGCATGCCCTCCATGCGGGCGCCAATCGGCAGCTTCGGCCAGATATCAACCTGCGCCCCTGCCAAGCACCGCGACAGGCCGTCCGGACGCGAACCAGCTGTCGGAAATCGGGCTTAATGTCTGGCAAATCACATCAAATTCATGACGCATACGGCAGACCAGGCGAGAAGCGGCAGTCCGAAACAGGCGAAAAGCTGTGCGCGCTCCGTCCCGTGAACTTCCCTCGGCCATCCGCTCAGGCACGCCTTGTCCGGGGAAAACAGGCACGGTCCGTGAAAAAAAATTCAGCACCGCGCCCCGTCCCGGGCCACCCACGGCAAGCCGTCCGTGCAGAAGGGAGTCTCCTGTCAGAAGCCGGGCAGAAGCCAGGAGTCCCGTTCAGGGCGCCCCGCAAGGCCGGCCGTCAAGGCGCAAGCAATCTGTCACAAGCTATGGACAAGTTCTGCAGGACTGTTCCAGTACGGGGCCGGACAAGGCCAGGAGGCTACTCAATCAGCTCGAAGACAGTCTGGTCGAAGTCCCTCACCGGCTCCGGGGCGGGAGCCGCCGCCGGCGCGGGAGGATCCGGAGGGCGGGCGCCGGCCCGGAAGGGGTTCAGGTCGACCCGCTCGAAGGGCCAGTAGAGGGGCCACATGGGGTGGGGGGCTATGTTCGAGAGCCTGCGGTCGGCCACCACCGTCTCGTCCAGCTGGTAGAGGAGCACGTAGGGCCTCTGCTGGGAGGCGTAGGAGGCTAGCGACTTCACGCGGCTCTCGCGCTCGGGGCGGGAGAGCGAGGCGTCGAAGGCGTCTATGCGGCTGTCGGCCGCTGGATCGGCGAAGCGGGCGGGGTTGGAGGACACCCCGGCCCGGGAGTCCAGGAACCGGCCCAGCCACATCTCCGGGGAGGGAATCTCCGGATGGCGGGTGCCCAGGTACATGTCGTAGGCCTCGCGCTCCATGATCCCCTTCCCCGCCGAGCCGGCGAGGGCGGTGACGTTCACGGGCACGCCCTCCTCGCCGAGCCTTCCAGCGAGCGACCTCGCGTCGGGGCAGGCGCCCTCCTCCGCCTCCTGGCAGGCTAGCGTCAGGGGCGTCCCCTGAAGGCCGGCGGATCTCAGGAGCCCGGCGGCCCTCTCCCCGGACGCCGCGGCCTCCGGGCCCCTGGGCGGCACGGGAGCCGGGGCGCCCGCGAAGCCCCTGGGCAGGAGCCCCTGTGGCCGGGTGGACATGTGGTCGAAGGCGCGCTCGGCGGCAAGCGAGAGAGCCTCCCTGGCCTTAAGGTCCTTCAGGCGCCCCGAACTGAAGTTGAAGGCCAGGTACCTGACTGTCCAGGTGGGGTAGCGGCGGACCTCCGCCCCCTCCGGCACCGAGCTTTCGGGCAGCGGCCCCGGAATCTCGGCCAGGTGGGCCTCGAGCGACCTGTAGCGCTCCAGGCGCCTCGCCGGGTCGGGCTCGTAGGATATCTCCACCCGCTCGGGGGACGACGACGACGCGTCCGCCCTCCGGACCATCACTGAGGTCCCAGCCGGGGAAGGCTCGGCAACGTAGCGGCCCGAGCCCAGGGTGTTCCTGTCCAGGTAGTCGCGGGGCCGGCCCGCCAGCTCCGGGGACACGACCGAGGCCTGGGGCAGTGCGAGGGACGCCAGGAACGGCGGCCACGGCCTGTCCAGGATGAACATGAAGGTGTAGGGCCCGTCTATCCGCATGAACCTCAGGTGCGGGAAGAGGGCCTTCCCCGCCTCCGAGGCCATGAGCCTGTCGAAGGAGAAGAGCACGGCCTCGGGGGTGACGGGCGTCCCGTCCGCGAAGCTCTCCCCCTCCCTCAGTATTATGGTGTACCTGAGCCCGTCCTCGGAGACCCTGGCGGTCCTGGCGAGCGATCCCGTGGCGTCCAGGACGCTCGAGCCCGCCTGGAGGTCGAAGAGCCTCCGGTAGGCGTTCATGACGACGGGGTACGCGCCGGGATCGGGCGGCCAGGCGTGGGGATCGAGAGTTTTCGGCTCCGTGGGGAGCACGAGCCTCAGAGTGTCGGCGTCCAGCCGGGACGTGAGCGGGGAGAGGAGCGCGGCGGCGAACACAGCCGCGAGCGCCAGAAGACGGACGCCAGCGGGCGCAGGCTGCGCGTGCCTCCCCCGAGTCCGGACGGGGAGCCGCGAAGGGCCCGGCGGAACGGGGGAGCACGGGGTCCCGCCGCGGGACGCGGGGCGGGCCGGGGGGACGGAAGTCCTGCTGTCGGTATCTAACATGAGCTGCCGCGGGCCTCCCGCGAGGCCGCGGCCTCGCGGCCCCGGCCTACATGTACATGAGCGAGGGCAGGAAGGCGCCCAGGCCCCAGATGAACACCGAATATATGAAGAACCCGAAGGCGAAGAGGAACGCCCCCAGGGCGCAGAAGATTGCCTGCCCCTCCAGGCGCCGGTACATGCCCGCCAGGGCCTCCCGCCAGGCGGGCCGCCAGGGGGACAGGGCCACGAACAGGAGAGTGGCCGCCGGGGCGTCCACAAGGAAGATGAACTTCTCCTCGAAGAAGAAGTTGCTCCGGAACAGCCCGGAGAAGTACACGGCGAAGAAGAAGGCCGCGACGACCGCTATGTAGCAGAGGTGCCAGCGCGCGAAGCGAAGCACCTGACGGAACTCGGCAGGCGTCAGCTCGAATATATGCAAGGTCCTTACCAGCTTTTCGTCCCGCGGGCTCCGGGACAGGCGCGGCGGGGATCTGACGGCTCGGTCACTGGGCCGGAAACGCCCCCCGGGGCGCGATCCGGTGCTCCCGGCCGGCCGTCCTGCGGCCCGGGACTCAGCCATTTTAGCAGAAAACCCTCAAGCTCTTTGTGCGCATAATTAAGTTGTTCGTCTCCGGCCATGTCCCGGCGTCACCGGCCCTCTAACAGACGGAGAAGAGAGGCGGAGGCGGAGGAAGAGAGGTAAGCCACGGAGAGAGAGAAAGGCGGAGGCAGGGAAGGAAGAGCGGAGGAGGCCCCAGAAAGAGAGAAAGGCGGAGGCCGAGGGGGAAGAGAGGAGAAGGCAGCGGAGAGAGAGTAAGGCGGAGGCAGGGGAGGAAGAGCGGAGGAGGCCCCAGAAAGAGAGAAAGGCGGATGCCGAGGGGGAAGAGAGGAGGAGGCCGCGGAGAGAGAGAAAGGCGGAGGC
>JAISFP010000264.1 GCA_031263525.1 Deltaproteobacteria bacterium
CTGAATGGGTGAGAGCTTTGGGGTAAGGGTTAGGGCCGGTGGGGAGAGCAGGGCCAGTTTCACGGCCTGGCTCACTGCGAGGAGGAACCCCAGGGCCAGATTTAATTTCCGAAGTAATATGAAACTCGTTAAAGTGCGTAAAACTTGTTTCACGCGGCCCCCCCCTCATTTCATGCGCCGGAGGCGCCGACCTATATGAGGTGAGACGAAACATAATTTTGGCATATAGGTTACTGTTCAGGCGCCCCTCTATTGAGGACCTTTTCGGAGGAAGAGAGCCCTAATGAGGATCCCTAAAAGTGGAAGAGTCAACAATGGATACTTCATGTGGAGGGGAAGAGTTTATGAACAGGGCATTTGGGTTGGGAAGATCCTCCTGTTGCGCTCCTCTTGGAGGGGCACCTGAACAGTTACCGTATAGGTATCCAATGTCACCAACAGAAGAGACAAGACGCATTTGAATACAGCATATAGAATAGGCTCATATTATTATATGCTTTGCAAAGTTGTAAGGCATCTCAGTTCAAAAGGGGGATTCGTCCCTTTCGTAGAGCAGCATCCCTTACGACAGGACTCACTCCGACCAGCGCACCTCGAGGGTAGCCAGAGTACCGTTTCACAAGGTTGGTTTTCAAATCATCCCAGTTGCCTTGGCAAATGTCACGAATGGTTTCCCAAACATTCTCTGTGAACTGATGTCTCATAAGGCAATTCCCTAAAGTTGTTTAAATTGCACGAGGTTCAGTGTTCTCTCCCATTTGTTCAAATTTACTTGAAAGAGTCATAATTTTACTTTATGTTTCAGATTGACTATAAACATAAATTATTCAATAAGTCTTCATATGGTGTAAAATAAAACGAATGTGCTGTGTGCCGTTCATGGATGAGGTGTCAATCGGGAGGAAACCCAGGTATCGGCTTCTTCACTGGTTGTCTTCCGGCACGTAAGGGCGCGGCTTGAATCCCTGGCTTGATGCATCGAATATCTCGAATGAAAGTTTCCTGAGGACTTCGGCGGTCTTGTCCCATGTCCGCCATTCAGGCGGAAGGTCCGTTGCGGATTCCAGCGCCAAACTGGAAAAATCGTAAGGAAGCGGAGTGCAGAGCTGTCAATGAGTTGCACAAGCATGAGACGCTCCTCGTCTTGGTCGTCAAAGAGGCGATCGAAATCCTTGAGCGTTTCGGCCGATTCGGAAAAACCCAGCCGAGAAGAGAAAAATGCCAGATCGACGTAGTCGCGGGCGGAGTTTCTCATGACAATAAGCGAGCACTTTATCCGGAGGATCTCCGAGTTGGCAGGAACAAACGATATCAAGCCGTTACGCGTTACAGCTATTGTTTCCAGCGGGACAAATCTTGACAGCTGTTGCATGCAGACTTGAATTCCGCAAAGGTTTACGGCAGTGGCTCCGGTATAGCTGGGCCACTTCTCCTTGAAGCCGGTTAGGATTTCGAAATGATCGAGAATGTCCTCGCAGTCAGGATAATCGGCAAGGACCGCAGCAAGAGGCTCGTGGGCGGGGTAGAGTTGCGATCTGCATATTGCTGTCAGCGCAACATCCCATCCGGGCATTGGATCGGAGGCATCGCAAAGGGCTTTTCCGGTTATGACAGGGTACTTGTAAGAAGATTTGTATGATGTCATGTGTCATTTCCTCGGACCGCTTCATGGTTGTTCATCTTGCTGGCGTATCAAATTTGACAGTGAGCTGGCCAGCCGGGTGAGCAGACTGTAAGAATGCTCCCATTTTCTCCATTTGCCCGGAAGGTATTTGTATCCGGCAATGTTCTAAATTTTATGAAAGTCTTTGGGCGCAGGGGAC
The DNA here is from genome assembly GCA_031263525.1 of Deltaproteobacteria bacterium. Taxonomy (GTDB): domain Bacteria; phylum Desulfobacterota; class Desulfarculia; order Adiutricales; family Adiutricaceae; genus JAIRZX01. Next base: position 1,824 of record JAISFP010000264.1, read on the forward strand.
AGAAGCAAGTCACGCAACGTTTGCAGTGTCGGCTGACTCGCATCTGACGGATATAGACGGTTGAATTCCTTCAAAGCGTTAATCGTTGTGGCGGAACTCGCATTTTCGAACAGGGCCGCAAGATCTATGTAATCCCGCGTGAATCCTCTTGAGATGACAGCCATGGATTTTATTCTGATATTACCCGTTTAGTTAAATGTCGGAATTTTGGCTATCATCCCATGGGTGGAAAGGTTGGGCAAACCCCCAGCCTTGGTATCTATTTACCATAATTCGCTCTCAAAACATGGAAGAAGATTCCGACATTTTATTAGACGGGTAATAGTTTCCTCTTCCGATTTTCTGACGAGCTTCATTCCCTCGTGTTCAACCGTTACGGTCTCAAGAGGTTCTTTCCTTGACAGTTGCCAGACGCTGGCCTTCATTCCGTCAAGATAGCCTAAAATTGACGTTGGCTGCCTAACCCATTTCGTTTTCCAGCTAGCCCTTGATTTTAACTCGTCAGCGGTCTCTTGAAAGACAGCGGTCAGGTCACCCTTCCAGAGTTCTGCATCGGAGGACAAGCGGTGCCCAGCATAATAGACAGCAGCGCAACCGCCTACAAGAACTGATCCCGGCACGATTGCCTGGAACCTGGCGGCCGCAGTCAACAAATCGTTAAAGCTTGGAGGCCATGTTGAGGTTTTGGACATAATTGAACCAGAAATGGTAGCGTTGATCGTACTCTTCCTGCATGCAATGTCTGCAAAGATGAATGACGTCGTCCCGGACAGACTGATCCCTTATGACGGCCTCTCTCAGTTCGGCCCAGTCTATTCACATTCCATAACAGATGATATCGTCTATTGCCGGCAGGATGAATTCAGCTTCGGGGGTAAAGCTGAGATGTCTGTGAAGCATCATGACTCTACCTCCCTCGCCCTCTTGTTATAGGACTGTTAGATGCAATGGTGTTTGCGTTGCTCGCCAGTTTGCCATGCCTTTCGAGCGGCGAACAACGCCAGTCAAATCCTCAACAGCTTTATCCTTTTCACGAGATAAATTCAAGCGGGGATAACCTGAGAAATCCCCGCCATGGCTTGAATATCGTCACAGAAATAATTTTAAAAGGCTTAACTATTTCAAACGACACAAATTTTAGCGCGCGTAGCTTTCTGCACACAATATATTGCGTTTCATGTGCCGGAGCACCGTGTATCGACCGACATGAAGGTACATTATTGGTAACTGTTAAGATGCCCCCCCCAAAAAGAGCTCAATAGAGGATCTTCCCAACAGTATGCCCTCTTAAGAAGTCCGGAGCTGACTCCAGGCCGCTCCCATCTACCTGGCCGGGCCCGCCTGCGAGACAGCCCCCGGAAGGGAGACCTGTCCGCCCGCGGACCCGTCATCTGAGTCGGGCCCGTCAGTGGAAAGGGCTCCCTGACGCCTTCCCTCGCCGTAAATGCCCCCGTCACCGGAGGCCAGATCGCCTTCGGGAGCAGATGCCTGAGGAACCGCCGCCTTGCCGGACGGGACTGCCGCAAGGGAGGCCGCGGCAAGCGGCAAACCTCCAGACTGGCCGCCCGGCCCTCCCCCCTCGCCGAAACTGCTGCCGCCATGGTCTCCGCCCTCTCCGGAAGCGCCAACAGGACCTCCGCCCACATCGGAACTGCCGCCAACCTGGCCTCCGCCCTCTACGGAACCGCCGTCACGACCTGCGCCATCGCAGGAACCGCCGACAGGACCTCCGCCATCTATGGAACCGCCGTCAGGACCTCCGCCATCTATGGAACCGCCGTCACGACCTGCGCCCTCGCCGGAACCGCCGACAGGACCTCCGCCATCGCCGGAACCGCCGTCAGGACCTCCGCCATCGCCGGAACCAGTGCCGGCCGTACTGCCCGGACCTCCGTCCCCGCCGAAAACGCCGCCCGCAACGCCGCCGCCCTCCCCGGAAGCTCCGGAACTCCCGGAACCGCCCTCGTTTTCAGGGGCATCCAGGCCGGGGGCCGTCCCGTCGTCGCCGGGGAGCCACCTGGCGAGGGTCTTGAAGAGCTCCTGGACGTCGATGGGCTTGTTCACGTGGTCGTTCATGCCGCTCTTTATGCTGAGCTCGCGGTCGCCGGTCATGGCATGCGCGGTCATGGCCACTATGGGCACGTCCATGCCCCCGGACATGGCCCGGATGGCCTGGGTGGCCTCGAACCCGTCCATCTCGGGCATCTGGATGTCCATGAGGACGAGATCGTAGGCGCCCTCGCCCTTGCGGAACATCTCCACGCCCTCGCGGCCGTTGTTGGCGATGGCCACCTTGAAGCCCGCCTTCTTGAGTATCCGGCTCGCGACCAGCTGGTTCACCTCGTTGTCCTCGACCAGGAGGAGGCTCCTGCCCTTGAGGTGGGCGACGAGCTCGGAGTGGTCCTTGCTCTTTACCGCCCTGCGGGCCTTGGTCGGGGCCTTGCTGAAGAGATCCGTGAGGGCCGAGCTCAGCGCCGCGAGCGAATAGGGCTTGGAGAGGGTGACCGGCGCGCCCGCCTTGACGGCCGCGTCCTGCTGGGGGGTGGTGACGGGCCCGGAAACCAGCATGAGCGCCGCGGGCTTCATGGAGATGCCGGCGGCCTTCACGGCGGCCGAGATGGCCTCCGGTCCGCTCATGCCCGGCATGTCCCAGTCGCAGGCTACGAGATCGGGCATGCGGGCGTCGGGGTTCTTCTTGAGCGACTGGACCCGTTTCACCAGCGGGTCGCCCGCTGGGAAGCGCGTGACCTCGAAGCCGAGCTTCAGGAGATTGGTGGAGAGGACCTGGAGGGAGGACGGGTTGTCGTCCGCCACGAAGGCGAGGCGCCCCCTGAACGGAGGCGGCGTGTCCGTGCGCACCCAGCGGTCCTTCAGCTCCAGGCGCACGGTGAAGGCGAAGGTGCTCCCCTTGCCGGGCTCGCTCCGGCACCAGATCTCACCGCCCATCATCTCGACCAGGCGCTTGGTGATGGTGAGCCCCAGCCCGGTGCCCCCGTACTTGCGGGTGGTGGACGAGTCAGCCTGGGTGAACGGGGTGAAGAGCCTCCCCACCTGTTCCGGCGTGAGGCCTATGCCGGTGTCCGACACCGTGAAGCGGGCCATGGCCGTCAGGGGGATCTCCGCCTCCAGCTCCACCCTTATGCCCACCTCCCCCTCCGAGGTGAACTTTATGGCGTTGGAAAGGAGGTTGTTCAGGATCTGCGAGAGCCTCACCGGGTCGCCTATCATGGCGGGGAGGTTCATCTCCGGCATGTCCAGGAACACTTCCAGGCTCTTCTCCTGGGCCCTCATGCTCTGGAGCTCTATCGCCTCGGTCAGGACGTCCTCCAGCATGAACTCCGTGCGCTCCATCTCCAGCTTCCCGGCCTCGATCTTCGAGAAGTCCAAGATGTCGTTTATGATGCGCAGGAGCGCCTTGGCCGCGCTCTGGGTCCGGGAGACGTATTCCAGCTGCTGTCCCGAGAGCTCCGTCTGCAGCACCAGGTGGCACAGGCCTATGATGGCGTTCATGGGCGTGCGGATCTCGTGGGACATGTTGGCCAGGAACTCGCTCTTGGCCCTCGTCGAGGCCTCCGCGAGCTCGCGGGCGACGTTCAGCGCCTTCTCCTTCTCGGCTATCTCGGTGATGTCCATGAGCCAGTACATGTGGCCTATGGAACCGGAATAGTCGGACTTGAAGGCGTTCAGGAGCATGTGCAGGCACCCGCCCTCCCTGGCCCTGATGTCCACCTCCTGCCAGGAGATCTTGCCCTTCTTCTCGATGAGCCGCGTGACGAACTGGCCCTGCTCCGGGCTGTCGAATATGGCTGTAACCGGATCGGCTATGTTCACGCCGAAGGTCTTCCTCGCGAAGGGCGTTATGAACCTTATCTTGCCCGACACGCTTATGAGGAAGGCCACGGGGCTGTGGTCGAGAATCTTCTGCAGGAGCGCCCTCTCCCGCTCCAGCTCCGCCTCGGTGGCCTTGAGCTCCCGGAGATCGTTTATGTAGCTGACCAGGATCTTCTGCCGCCCGCCTGTCACCTTCACCAGGGTCACGTCGGACTGGATGGGATCCCCCTCAAGGTCCTGGAATAGCCACTCGTAGCGGAGGTACCCGTCCCGCATGGCCGTGCGTAGGTTTTTGAGGTGCGCCGCCTCGGAGGTCTGCCCGTCCGGCTGGAACCTCGGCGAGAGCAGGGGGTAGTAGTCGAAGAAGGTCTTCTTGTCCGGGACGCCGAAAAGGGTCCTCACCGCCTCGTTGCACTCGATCTGGCTGAAGTCCTCGTCCCAGATGGTGCAGACCGTGGGGAGCGTGTCCAGCATGACGCGGTAGTGGTCGTCCTTGGAGATGAGCGCCTGCCCCTCGCCAGCGCCCGGCCTCCGCCAGGTGAGGGCCCCCAGCGAGTTCACGGTCTCGTCGAAGATCTCGTTGGTGTGGATGATGCCAAGGACCGCGGACACGTCTATCCGCATCCGGTCCGCGCTCATCCTGGCCTCGCCGGAGGACGTGCATCTCTCCCAGGTGCCGGTCCTGGCGTTCCACAGCAGATGCTCCAAGTTGAACCGCGGCACCCTCCCGTCGGAAAGGCCAGCGAACAGTTCCGCGAACGTCGGCCCGTCACCAGGATGGAACACTTCCGACAGGAAGTCCGCCCCCCCCTCCGGGGCGCGTTCCGGGAGACCCAGGAGACTCAGGAGACCCGGCGAGAGCGTCACCTCCACTTCCGCCTCCCCCGGAGCCAGGGGCGCGCGGAGCGCCGGAACGGCGCCGACCGGTCCGGCGGAACCTGCAGCCTCGGTCCCGTTCCCCGGAACGGGCTTCAGGGAGCCGGGCCCTGCGGCGCCGGCCGTCCGGGAGATCCCCGCCAGGAGGCCGGGGTCCGTCCCCGGCGACGGAGAAGGTCCGGATGACTCGGAAGACCCGGCAGGGCCCCGCGGCCCGGAAGCCCCGGCCAGACCTTGAGGCCAGGAAGCTCCGGCGAGCGCTCCCGGCCTTATGGAGCCCCCGGAAGAAGAGATCCCCGCCAGAGGGTCAGAATCGGTGCCCGCGGAGGGATGCGGCCCGGAAGTCACGGCAGGCCCCTGCGGCCCGGAAGCGCCGGCGAGGACCCCAGGCCTTATGGCGCCCACGGAAGCGGAGATTCCGGCCAGGGGGTCAGAATCCATGGCCGTGGAGGGATGCGGCCCGGAAGTCACCGCAGGCCCCTGCGGCCCGGAAGCGCCGGCGAGGGTTCCAGGCCTTATGGCACCGATGGAAGCGGAGATTCCGGCCAGGGGGTCAGAATCCATGGCCGCGGAGGGATGCGGCCCGGAAGTCACC
>JAISFP010000408.1 GCA_031263525.1 Deltaproteobacteria bacterium
AATTGTCTGAACTATTAGTATTTAGCACATTGAATTTCTGTATTTAATTTCATGTAAATATCAACGGATAATGCTACGAGTTGGTATCCCTCGTCTGCTTTCGAGATTCCTTATTCTCCAACATTTGTTCATATTTAGAGAAAGAGTAATAATGGAATTGAATTTGTATATTTAAAAAGTTTTAAAGAAATCAATATGTCGATAATATTTCATTAAATGTTTTGCTTTCGCATGATATTACGCTTCCAGATAAATATTAGAAAATGTTGAAATCATTTCTCACATTATAGGAGCGTGTCATGGCAAAGAGATGCCAGATCTGGGATCTTGCAATGATTTCTCACCCATGGAACGATAGCCAAAATTATAACATTTAACCGAACTCGTAATATCTGCTAAGACCAGCTTATCGGTTTCCTGCATGCAGTGCTCCCGCGAGGCGCTGGTCTTTCTCCTGGCCGTCATGGCGAGCAGGTTCTTTGACCCGGATGGCAAGGACCAGGGCACGGCTTGCCTGTTCTTCCCTGTCTCGGTCCAGGAGCCGGCCGGGCTCGCGGTTTTGTTGGTCCGGTACTTGGCGGTTGCGGTGCTCTCCAGGCTCACGAGGTTCCCGGGATGTGCCGTCCTGTTCCCTTTGGTGATCGAATCCACTCTGATGAACGTTCCCACCTTGGACTTCTTCGTCTCCCCGTGGCTCCAGCAGATGGTATGCCCCCTCGTGGGCTGGAGGGTAGCGCCGGGTTGCTCATGCGCGGAGCTCTCGAGGCTCATGTCGAGAAGTCGGGGGCGCTCGCGGCCATCCTCCTCATGGTCGCGAACTCCAGGATTTTCGCGGCCATGATGACCCTGCCGGGCCGTTTCAATCTTCTTGTGTCGCATCTGGTAACCAGCCCTGGGAGTATTGGAGATGTGATGGCCATGACCGCCGGGGACAGGGCGTGGCTCCTCTTCATCATGGCCATGCAGACGCTGAAGCGCCTGACGTTCATTGTCTGGGGGCCGGCGTTGGCACGGGTCTTATCGAGTGTGTCCAGGATGGCCAGGAAGCCGGAAGGGTGAGGTCCCCGAGAATGGCGGGGCGGCAGGCGAGCCAGGCCTGCGGATGGCACATCCTGCTCAACTGCTCTGCGGCTGCCACTTTCGGCTCGCTGATCGGTCGCAGGTGCCTGGGGCTCTTCTGCCAGGCTGGCAGGTGCCTGCCTCGTGCCAGAATCCTGTTTGTGATAGGCGCAACGTATTTTTTGAGCCTGGATGTCCAGATGGCATGCAAGTCCGGCGGAAGATCCGTGTTAGATTGGCATAATATTTGCAAAGGACATCTGCCAGCTTCGTCGCTTTTCTCTGACCGCCCGGTCGCAGGCCGTTGTCATGCCTTGCTGACAACATGTCCTTACGCCTTTCTCCATGATTCTCCAGGCCGGGGCATCTTTGAAGCTCAATCATTTGCACATCATCGGAAAATACTATATAATATAACGTTAATCTGGCTCTGCAGACTGGAGCCTTTTGACTTTTACGCGTGATGTCATAGCGAACGTGAGGAGCACTTTCATTTTTTCGAGAATGAGTTGCGGGGAGAAACATGGCACAGAAAAGCCTGCCTTTAGACGATCTGACATTTAGGGAAATTCGTGAGGGGAACTTTATCTACGCCGATAAGACCAAGTATATCTACAAACTGCTTGAAGCTCGCCGTTTCAAATGTTGCTTCCTGTCCCGGCCGAGGCGGTTTGGCAAGACTCTCCTGCTTGGCACTTTAGAGGAACTGTTCCAGGGCGACCGCGAGCTCTTTAGGGGGCTGTGGATAGACAAGAGCGGCTACAAGTTCGAGAGGCACCCTGTCTTGTTCTTCTCCATGGACTATACAGGTATAAAAACCGATGACGATCTCATCCTCAACATCAAGGATGACCTAAATAGTTTTGCAGAAGATTATGAGATAACTTTAACCAAGACTGTCTACGGCCAGATGTTTAAACAGCTTCTTAAGGGCATCTGTAAAAAGCACGGCACCCGCGTGGTCATCCTGGTTGACGAGTACGATGCACCTGTGACCGATCATATCTTGGATGAGGAACTTGCCAAGGCTAACAGAACAGTCCTGCATGACTTTTATAGGTCCGTTAAATCTAACTTGCGTTACATCCATTTTGCCTTCGTCACGGGAATCACCAGGTTCGCCATGACCGCTTTGGACTCTGGACCGAACAACTTCAAGGACATTTCATTGAAGCCAAAGTTTGCGGGAATCTGTGGGTTCACCGAGCGCGATGTAAATAAGCTGTTTCGTGGGATGTTCCGTAAGACTATCGAAATTTTACAAAAGGACGGTGAACTTGGCCCCAATGCCGGACCAGATGAACTGATGGCATTGATAAAAAAATATTACGACGGTTACAACTGGCTCGGTGAAGAAAATATTCTCAACCCATTCTCGATACTAAATTTTTTCGAAGAAAAATCACTTGACATGTACTGGCCGGAGTTAGGATGTCCGTCTCACATGAAAGCTCTTGCGAAGAAAAATCCACTGGATTTCATCCATCCGTCCCTGGACAGTTATTCCGTCACTGATGTCCGGAAAACCAGACTATCTAACCTTCAAGCAGTGCCACTCCTATTCCACAGCGGCTATTTGACTATCGACAGACCAACTGTTATTGAAACGATAGAAGAAGGGATAGTAATAAAAGAGAAAGCATTCATTTTCAGATTTCCCAACCAGGAAGTCTCTCAAGCTTATAGGAAACGATTTTTTGACGATATTTTTGAACCGAAACATGGTTATTTAAGCAATTTTACGCGGGAACTGCCGAACGCACTGGCAAAGAAAGACTCAATAACGGTGGCAAGGTTGCTCAGTGACATACTCACTTCAATCTCGTTCAATGAACATCCACCTGAGGATGATTTGGTGTTGTCAGAGCAGCCTGACAGAGGATATGAACCCACTAAAACAGAGAGATACTACCATGCAATATTCCATACCTGTTTTCTTGCCGCAGGGTTTGAGGTCCACAGTCAAGGTTCTAGCGCCCATGGCAGAAATGACATCGCCTTGTATTTAAATAACAAAGTCCGTGTAGTGATAGAGCTTAAATACTGCCATGCAAAAGAGATGACCGATGACGATGGCTATGTCGTGAAGTCCGGAGTTGAGTACAAGAAGGCTGAGCTCAAGGCAAAGGAGATGTCTGCAGCTCTCGACAAAGCCGTAAATCAGATGAGAGACAAGGACTATGCCGGACCTTACAGGGCCGCAGGATGTTCGGTTTCATGCCTGGCGGTGGCGATTCGCAATCGCAACCAGGTGGCGGTACGTTTCTTCGAGTATTAGGAGTTTGTTTCCATATCCATTTTCCGCATTTTCGCGAGGAAGTTTGCGGATGTTCGGCTTGCGAATAAAGGCGGGGCAAGGGACTCGGGACGGCCTGGGGCTCTGTGCAGGGCAGGGACGCGAGAATGAAGGCGGGGCACGTCGGTCATGATCGACAGGCAGAGTCTGGCCTGGCAAGAAGGCAGGGTTGCCAGCCTGGGAGCGACCAGCTCAGTCCGGACATTCTGGCAATGGATAAGATCCGAAACGTCAGTATTACTCCGGAAATCAAATCTGGCCCTCTGGCAGGGGTGAGAGGCGAGAGGGCTTTAGGGCGGGGTTGACGCAGGCAGGGGCGAGGGACGAGAGGGCTTTGGGGCGGGGTTGATGCAGGCAGGGGCAAGGGGCGAGAGGGCTTTGGGCTGGGGCGAGTACTGAATGGGTGAGAGCTTTGAATTGAAGGAAGGGTTAGGGCCGGAGTGGGAGAGCAGGGGCAGTTTCACGGCCTAGCTCACCGAGAATTATGAACCCGGGGGCCAGATTTAATTTCCGAGGTAATATTTGATATCTGTTGTGAGTTCAGTACCGTGTGAAAGCCCGCTTGCCGACCGGCACAGGTCCGACACCTATCTCCTGGCCAGCTTGCCTGCTGGCCTGACAGGAACAGACCTGAACAGACTGGAACGGAGCTGACCGGATTCGGATTCGGACCTGAGTTGAGCGGCGCGGCCAGCTCAGAAAGCGGCTTAAGAGTGTGCCGCAAGGTTTGCCATGCATCATGAGGGGCCGGCAGGGTCGTCAGCGCCGCCCGTTCGGGGCGGACGGCGACTTCGGGCTCTCCGCCCGCCGGGCCAGTTGCCTGTGACCGGCATTTCGGGAAAAGCGCCTGCCCACGGGCCGTCTGATTCAGCGTCCGCCCTCCGAACCTCTGACTCAGGGCCTGGACCTCGCCTCCTCCTCGGCCAGGGCCATCTCGGCAAGGGCGACGTCCTCCGGGACGTCCACCTCGGGGGAGGCGCCCTCGGCCAGGACCACCTTGATCTGGTAGCCGTTCTCCAGGATGCGGAGCTGCTCCAGGCTCTCGGACTTCTCCAGGGGCAGGCGCGGCAGGGAGGGGAACCTGTAGAGGAACCATCCCCTGTAGGCGTAGAGCCCCACGTGTCGGTGCCAGGTCCCGTCCCCCTCGCGGGGGAAGGGCACGTGCGAGCGGGTGAAGTACAGCGCCCTCATCGCCCCCGAGAAGACCACCTTAACGTGGTTCGGGTCGCGGGCGCCCTCCGGGTCGGCCGAGGGAATGGCCACGGTCGAGGCCACGCAGAGGTCGTCCTTCAGGAGCGCCCGGTACAGTAGCCTCGGGTGCGCGGGGTCCAGCACGGGCTGGTCGCCCTGGATGTTCAGGACGATGTCCGAGTTCGTGACTCCCAGGGTCCTGGCCGCCTCGGCTATGCGGTCCGTGCCGGAGGGGTGGTCCCCCTTGGTCATCACCGCCTTGCCCCCGAAGGAGCCCACGAGGCGGTAGATCTCCTCGGAGTCCGTGGCAACCCACGCTCCCCGGATGCCCTCCGTGAGGCATGCCCTCTCCCAGACGCGCTGGATCATGGGCTTGCCGGCGATGTCGGCCAGGGGCTTGCGGGGGAAGCGGGTGGAGCGGAGGCGGGCGGGGATTATGGCGTAGACGTCAGGCATGCCCTGGGTCACCAGTCCCGACCGGGGCCGTCCGTGCCGTCCGGGCTCCCGTTGCCGTCCGAGTCGTCCCGTGTCCCGGTGCCGCCCGAGTCGTCCCGGGTCCCGGTGCCGTTCGGGATTACGGTGCCGCCGGGGGAGTCAGCGTTCGCGGGGCCGTCCGTCTCGTCCCGGGACAGGCTCCCGGACACGGCGGCCTCCAGGGCAGCCGCGTCCGCCTCCGCGGCCCTGTCGTCGGCGTTCGCGGGCACGGCCTGGCCGTCCGTCTCGGCGGCGCTGTCTGAAGGGCCCTCGGCACCGGACGGGGTGTCCGCCCGTCCCGAGCTGCCGGCGGCGGGCGGGGGCGTTCCCCCGGCCTCCTCGGCCCAGCGCCACACGGGCGACCAGCCGGCGTTCACGCTCTGGCCCAGCGCTATCATGAGCTCCGCGTCCTGGGGCAGGTACAGGTCCACCCGGCTCCCGAACCTTATCATGCCGAAACGCTGGCCGCGGGACACCTCGTCCCCGGCGTTCACCCAGCTCACTATCCTCCTGGCGACGAGCCCCGCTATCTGGACCATCTCGAACCGGTGGCCGTCCGGGGTGCTTATCACCATCACGTTCCGCTCGTTCTTCTCGCTGGCCTTGTCCAGGGACGCGTTCACCAGCGCCCCGGGCCGGTAGTCCTGGAGTTCCACGGAGCCCGCGAGCGGCATCCGGTTCACGTGGACGGAGAAGACGTTCATGAAGATGCTTACCTTCAGGGCGGGCTTCCCCGACACCGGGGAGACCGCCTTCCGCTCCAGGCGGATCACCCTCCCGTCGGCGGGGGCGAGCCCGAAGGTCCCGGGCGGGGTCTCGCGGGCGGGGTCCCTGAAGAACCACACGGTGAAGGCCAGCATGGCCAGGAATATGTTCCTTACCCAGTGGAGGTCGAGGGCCCAGAAGATGAGGACCAGGGCCGTCCCCGCGAAGATGAACGGGAGCCCGGGTCTCGCCACGAAGAGGGTGTTGTGGATGTTGAACTCCGGGAGCTTGATCTTAAGGTAGTCGTCGAGCAATGGCTGTCCCCCGGGGTGTGCCTCCGCCAGAGCGGGGCAGGGAAGGAGCTGCAGGATACCGCAGGACGGGCCTGCGGGCCCGCGATGATTTGAAAAGTAATTCTAACACGCCTGGCACCTCCGGGAAAGCCGCCCCTCCGGCCCTCGTCTCCCTGGCTCACGGGCTCGCGTGGCCCCGATCTTGGCCGTTTTGAGTTGCTTGGCCCCGTCCCTGGCCGTTTTGATCCGCATGGCCCCGTCCCTGGCCGTTTTGAGTTGCATGGCCCCGTCCCTGGCCGTTTTGAACCGCGTGGCCCCGTCCCTGGCCGTTTTGAGTTGCTTGGCCCCGTCCTTGGCCGTTTTGATCCGCATGGCCCCGTCATTGGCCGTTTTGATCCGCATGGCCCCGACCTTGGCCGTTTTGATCCGCATGGCCCCGTCCTTGGCCGTTTTGATCCGCATGGCCCCGTCCCTGGCCGTTTTGAGTTGCATGGCCCCGTCCTTGGCCGTTTTGATCCGCGTGGCCCCGTCATGGGCTGTTTTGTCTTGCGGGTCCCCGCTATGGGCCGTTTTGCCTTGCGGCGCCACCTCATGATCCGTTTTGGATTTCCGGTGCAGGAAGGGCTGCCGAGGAGGATGCCGCCTGCCATGCCGGGAGGATGCTTGTAAAACGGGGGAGAGCCAGATACGACTCGCGCTCTTCACCGTGTCCTTCCCGGCTTGCGGTCGGAGGGAACATCTGCGAAGTTCACTGCGGATCCTGACTGGCTAGGTTCTGGAAGGCAACGGCCCAACAATGTTTTTATGGAGCCTTCCGAATATTGTTGGCCGCCTTGACAGGCCGCTCTGCGAGATCTATATTTTCGTTAACCCTTCTTCGATGTTTTTTCGTCCTCGTCCTGAACTCTTTTCCTGCGCCACGCCCCTTCGCCTTGATATCTCACAGGAGTCCAGTTCACCCGGTTGCTCTCTGCCTTCTCGCGGCCAGCCAGGAACCTCTACGCGCCCCGCCGTCTTGATGCCCCCCAGGCTTCCAGCTCTCCCGGCGCCCCGAAGCCTTCTCGCGGCTCGCCAGGAACCGCGGCGTGCCCCGTCGCCATGTTGTCTTCCGCACCCGCCAGATTCCCCGGCGGCTTCCAGCCTTCTCGCGGCAAGTCAGTTATCGCACCGCGCCTTGCCGCCCAGATGCCTCACTCAGTGTCCACTCCGCCCAGCTGCTCTCGGCCTTCTCGCGGCAAGCCGGGAATCGCACCGCGCCCTTCCACCTCGATGCGACCTGCGGCGGCCATCTCTCCCGGAGTCCCGAAGTCCTCTCGCTGCCGGCCAGAAACTCGCCGCGCCGCATCCCATCTCCTTGATGCCTCCCGCGGCGGCCAGTTCTCCCGTCTTCCCGAGGTCTTCTGGCAGGCTGCCGGGATTCAGCACCGCTCCCCCGGCCCTTATGCCGTCCGCGTTGCCCGGCACCTCGTCCTCCCCACCGTCCCGCGTCTCCCGAACGGGGCGCGTACACTTCATTACAGGGTAGATTGTAGAATGTTATCTTCTGGCTCCAGCGGCTTCTCCCGCGCGGCCCGGACGGCCCCTGCGGCTCTCCTCGCGTTCCTGTGCGTCATGACGGTCATGCCCGGGGAGCTCTCGGCGTCCGGGATGGGCGAGGCGGACGTCGCCGACGTCGCCCTCACCTCCCTGGAGGACCACGTCGGCGTCGCCATGGCGCCGGGGCTGATCCTGCTCGTGAGGGGGATCTACACCTACGTGATGGCCGAGCCTGGCACGGCAGTCATGTGGCACCAGGATCCGACGTTCCTCATGGTCCTGGCCGCCGTGCTGGCGCTTTTCCTCGTGAAGGACCTCGTGCCCGTGGAGCCGGTGCAGAAGTTCCTGGCGGGCATCGAGGAGGGCGCCATGATCCTCATCGGGCTCGTGGCCTACGCGGCGGCCATCCCGGGACTCGCCTACCTCGTGGGGCCCACCTCTGAGAAGGCCGCGGAACTCCTCGCCCCCCTGATCTTCTCCGCGCCGGCCTACGCCCAGGCCGGGGCCGCGGATCCGGCGACCTCCGCGCTCGCCTCGGCCATTGCCTCCGTGTGCGGGACGCTCGTCTACGCAGTGGTGTGGTGCGTGTCGAATTCGATAAACGTCCTCCTCCTGGTCGCCCCGTCCTTCGCGGCGCCGTTCCTCAAAGGCATGAGGGTCGCCGTGGCGGGGGGCCTCACGGCGCTGGGGGCCGCCCACCCGCTCCTGGGCCTGCTCGCGGCCGCGGCGGTCGTGCTCCTCTCCGTGATAGCTGTCGGCTGGGCCTACAGGCTCACCGTCTGGGGGGTGCGGTTCTCCTTCGACCTGGTCTTCTTCAGGTGGCGGCGTCCCGATCCTGAGCTTCTGCGCGGGGACGGCCCGCCCAGGGTCAAGGCCTTCGCGACGGCCTCGGCCAAGAAGATGCTCAAGATTCCGAAGAGGGCCTACGGCCGTCTCGTGGCCAGGGACGGCGGCCTCCATTTCGAGTACCGCCGCTTCGGGCTCTTCCAGAGGGCGGTGCCCGTGCCCGGCCCGGGGATAGTCCTGCACAGGATTGCCTCCCCTTCCCTGGCCGTGAGGGACGCGGGCGGGAAGACGCTCTCGCTGTTCACGTTCCGGCTCAGGCACCGCGGCCACGAGCACCTCCTGCGCAGGGCCGTGTGCGCCGCCTCGGTGGAGGACTGGGGCCTGATGGCGCAGAAGGAGCGGGCCATGGCCTGGATACGGGGCCTCTTCTGCCATTCGAGACAGGATGTCCCGGCCTGGTGACGACTGCCCGGGCCTGGCGGCAGCGGCCCCGACCCCGCTTTCGGAACCGGTCCCGGCCTGTCCGGAGCCGGTTCTGGCCCTCTTCCGGGCCGCAGTCCGCTTGACGGCCGTTCCCCGCCTGTCCGGGGCCTGTCCGGGGCGTCTTCAGGGCCGCAGTCCGCTTGAAGGCCGTTCCCCGCCTGTCCCGGGCCTGTCCGGGGCGTCTTCAGGGCCGCAGGCCGCTTGAAGGCCGTCCCGCGCCTGTCCCGGGCCTGTACGGGGTGTCTTCCGGGCCGCAGGCCGCTTTATCATGAAAGAGTTTTCCGGGGCCTCGGCACAGGGGACACTGCGACATGCAGCTGTGTTGCATGACGCGGCTTCCATGGACCGGGGTGCCGCCGTGCCGCATGAAGGTGTAGGGCCGTTCTCCGCCTGTCCCGGGCTGAGCCGGGGCGTTTCCCCTGCTCTCCCGGTTCGTCTGAGGGCCTTCCCCGTCTGAACCGGAGCCGCATCTGGGCGTTTCCCGGCTTTCCGGGGCCAGTTCCGGGCCGTTTCCCCTCTGTCCGGTTCGCGGCTGCTGTCCCGTCTTCCCTGCGCTGGTTCTGTCGTTTTCTGGCTTTCCGGGGCCGGTCCGAGGCGTTTGGCGGTTGAGCCGTGTCGATTCTGCGCGGTCCACGTTTCCGGCAGGTCCCTTCGCATCGGGCCCGCGCGGTTTCCGGACTCCAGACCTTCGCCCCTGGCCAGCGCCCCGCTCCCAAAAGTTGTAATTCTGAAGGGAAGTGTGCTAAAAAACTTTCACGGTCTGGCGCCTGCGAGATCGCTTCCCCCTAGATCCCGCGTCCCCCTGCCTCGTCGTCCCGCCCCCCGCCATCAGCCCGGGGCAGCCGTCCGCGCCGCCGGCCTCCTTAATCCTGTCCGGGAGCCGCCGCCCGCATTCCTTTCCTGGGGCCGCCGGCCTCCTTTCCAGTCCGGGGGCCGCCGCCAGCCTTCCTTTCCGGGGGCCTGCCCCTTCCGGGGACGCTCGCGCCTTCACGCGGCGGGAACCGTCGCCCCGACTTTGACAACTTTGCCCGTGCGCTGTCCCGGAACCGCGCAGGCCTGTCCCAGGAGGTGGCCCATGCTGGCTGAAGTCACGGAGCCGCGGAGCTGTCTGGAGACAGCCCCCCGGCACCGACGCGTGTCTGCCTCCCTGCCTTCTTCGCCTGCCGCCTCCTCGCCCCGGTCCTCCTCGCCTTCCGTCTTCCGGTCTGCCGTCTCCCCGTCATCCGCCTCCCCCGCCTCCCGGGCGGAGCCGATCGCGTCACTCGCCGCGGCGGCCCTGCTCGCCCTGGCCCTGGCTTTCGGGGCTGCCTTCCCCGCCCCGCTTGGCGCAGCCCAGAGCGAGCTCGTGCCGGCAGCGCCGGAGGTGAAGGGACCGGGGAGGCCAGGCAAGGGCGAGGGCAGGAACCTCCACTATTTCAGGTTCGGGGGGAAGTACGGCTACGTGACCCAGGAAGGCAGGATGGCCATACCCCCGGAATACGTCCTGGCCGAGAACTTCGCGGCCCAGGGCGTTGCCAGGGCCGGGGACGGGAAGGGGACCGGGCTCCTGGACGCCAGGGGGGCCTGGGTGGTGCTGCCGCTTCTCAAGGACGTCACGCCCGAGGAGGGGGATGGCACTGACGGGTACCTCGCCGTGAACTACTCGTGGCACGGGAGGCTCGGGCCCGACGGCAGGTGGACGGTCGCCCCTAGGTTCCAGGAGCTCAAGGCCCTGGGCCACGGCCACTACCGCTACAAGTTCAGGGGGAAGTTCGGGATCATAGCCCCGGACGGGAAGTTCTCCACCGGGGCGGTCTTCGAGAAGCTCGGGGACGAGCTCTCCAGGCTGCCCGACGGGAGCTTCCTCATCCCATTCACCTCCCAGGGCAAGCAGGGGCTGGTGGACCAGACCGGCAAGGTGGTCATATCCCCACGCTTCGAGAGCATATCCCCCGGCTTCGACGGCAACGGCCGCTACGTGATGCAGATAGACGGCAAGTACGGGGTCCTGGACCTCTCGGACAGGTGGATTCTCGAGCCCAAGTACCTCTTCATTGAGTGGAAGGACAAGGAGAACCGCTTCTGGGTCCAGCAGGGGCGGCTCACCACCGAGTACTTCTACTTCGACCGCGACGGCAAGCGCATGGGCCCCATCCCGCCCGCGGACATCTGGGCCGTGGTGGGCGAGAAGCCCTTCGGGCTCACCGGATGCTTCGCCGCCGGCGGGGGCGAGCTCTACGGCTTCTGCGACCGCGAGGCCAAGGAGCAGATAAAGCCCCAGTGGGACCGGGTCTGGGACTTCAACAAGGAGTCCGGCCTGGCCCGCGTCCAGAAGGGAGGCAAGTTCGGCTTCGTCGACAGCAAGGGCAAGGAGGTCGTCCCCATCCAGTACGACGAGGCCTACGACTACGACCGCCGCAGGCGGGCCGTGGTGATGCGCGCCGGCGGCTGGGGCGTCCTGGACGAGACCGGCAAGGCCGTGATCGAGATGGGCCTGGAGGCCTTCCCCGCCCCCGCGGGCGAGAAGGGCTACTTCGCCAAGCGCGGCGGCAAGTGGGGGATCCTCGACTTCGACGGCAGGCCCGTGATGCCCTTCGAGATGGACGAGGCACTCCCCTACCGCGAGGCCACCGGCCTGGCCTGGGCCCGCCGCGGCGGGCTCTGGGGCATGATAGACACCGACGGCAAGTGGGCGCTCCAGCCCGTCTACGATGACATAGGCCCGCACTCCGAGGGGGGCCTGGCGCCCGCCGTCCTGGCCGGGCGCTTCGCCGTGGTGGACGGCAAGGGGGCCGTGGTGGCCCGCTCCGTGGTGGAGTGCGGCAAGGAGGCCGTCCGCGACCGCGCCGGCAAGGTGAGCTGGCCGCAGGGCTTCGCCTGCCAGGGCTGAGGAGCGGGACGCCGGGCAGACGCCCGTGCGCCTCCTGCGCCACCGTCTGCCCCGCCCGCCGCCTGCGGCCAGGAGCGCACGTCTGGCCCGCCTGCCGGACGCGTCCCGGAGCGTCCGTCTGGCCCGCCCGCCGGACGCGGCCCGGAGCGCCAGTCCGCCCCGATCGCCAGGACACGGTCCCGGACCGTCCGCGCGCCCGGTGCCCGTCTCCCTGAAGCCGGGCCCGTGACCCCTGCCCCCGTCTCGCGGGGAACCGCCCTGGGCCCTCGAAGCCCTTCCGCCTGGGCGCAAGAAGGCGGAACCGGATCCACCCCCCGCGATCCGCAGCCCGGCAGCCAAAAGGTGCCGGAGGAAGAAGGCCACTTGAAGAACCGCAGGCTCATCCACCGCACCAGCCTGACCGGAGGCGCCCCCGTCGTCTTCGAGGGGGCGGACGTCATCTCCTGGACCTCCTCCATCGCGGAGGGCCTGGCGGGGTCGCCGGGGCTGGCCGACTTCCTGGCCGACCCGGTCAAGGTCCCTGCGGACGGCTGGATAAACTGGTACACCAACCTGGAGGGGGAGCCCTGGCCGCTCCCGTCCCTTTCCGCCGAGAAGAGGCAGGAGGCGGCGGACAGGGTCCAGGAGACCATGGCCGAGTACAGGAGGGCCGCCGAGAGGCTCAAGGGCTCCGACCGCTTCAAGATGCGCCAGGCCGGCGAGATCATGCTCGCGGCGGTCTCCGTGCCCCAGGCCCTCTCCTTCTTCTGGCTGGACGGGTCGGTGGTCTGCGCGGGCTGGGGCATGTCCCGCTCCGCGCCCCTCCCCTTCGAGCCCGAGGCCGAGCCGGCCCCTGAGCCCGAGATTTTCGAGCCGCCTCCCCCGGAGCCCGAGCCGGAGCCCTACGTCCCGCCTCCGCCGCCCCCTCCGCCTCCGCCACCGAAGAAGGACTGGAAGTGCCTCTTCCGGAGGGTGGCCGCGGGCGGCCTCATAGCCCTGGCCGTGGGCCTCGCGTGCCTCTTCGTCTTCCTGCCGGACGTGCGCTGGGCGCTGTCGGCCATGTTCCTGCCCGCCTGGGGCGAGGGCTCCGAGACCCGCGAGAGCGTCGCGGACGGGCTCCGCGACGAGCTCGACAGGGCCCGGGCGGCCTACTTCCAGGGCCGCGACATGTGCCTGGTCGTGCCCGCCGGCCCCGCCCCGAAGGGCGGGGCAGAGAGCTACCTGCACGGCTGCTACGCGAGCCCCGCAGGCGTCTTCTACGACGCCGCGAGCTCCGCCGCCAAGACGCTGTCCGTGTGCGTCCCCGGCTCCTCCGGCTCCTCCGCGGAGATAGTCGTCGCCCCCGCCTCCGGGGGTGGCGCCCCCTGCCGGATCCCCGCGAGCCTCTCCGCTGAGGAGGGCAGGGCGCTCGTAGCCGCCTCCTCGGAGGCCAACTGCGGGGAATCCGTCTACCCGCCCCTGAGGCTCGTCTGCGAGGCGGGCAGGCCCGACGGCACCCAGGCCGGGTGCGTCATGGAGGAGGACAACGGCTCCGGGGGCTATTACGAGCCCGTGCCCGTTGAGCTCAGGAAGCCCAGGGAGGACGCCCCCGCATCAAAACCCGGGCCGTAGGGCGAGCCCCCGAAGCCCGGTCCGTAGGGACAGCCTGCGGAGTCAGGCATGTCGAGTCTCAGCGCTGGACCGGGGCAGGGCGGGCAGGCCGCGAAGTCCGGGCTTCCTGGACCTTACGGGAGGCCGGGGCAGATGGGTTCTGCCGTGAAGTCCGGACTGCCGGGACCTGGCGGGAGGTCTGGGCAGGGCGGAGCGGCCGCCGAGTCCGGTCATAGGGCGGAGCGGCCGCCAAGTCCGGTCATGCCGGACCGGCGGCGGAGCCCTGGCCTGGGATGGCGGCCCGGTCGCAGGCCGAGGCAGCCAGGCCCTTGAAACCGGCCCTGACCGGCTCCGGAGCTTTTCGCTTTCGCTTTTCAGGGACATCCGGTCCATTGAGGGGGCCCTGTCGGGGTTCAGTTTTCCGGCATCCTGCCTGCCTGACATTCCGGATTCTGGAACTTCTTTCTGTTTATCTGGGTTCCGTAGTCTCCGGGCCCCCCCGAAGCCTCCGGGAACCTCCGGAGGTCACCCGTCGGGTCGAAAGAGGCATCTGCCGCCGCTTTCGGACCGCCTTTCCCGTTCGTCTGCCTCGCCTCCCGGCCTTTTTCAGCGCTCTCGGCCTGGCTTTCCCGTCCAGCGGCTCCGCCTCCCGGCCTTTTTTTCAGCGCTTTCGGCCAGGCTTTCCTGTCCGCCGCGCTCGCCGGGCCGGCCTTTTTTCAGCGAGATGTTGGCATTTGCCTTGATATCCTCCGGCGTTTGGGGGTATCATTTCACGAGCGATCCCCCCCTACCTTTCGGATCCTTTTTCGTTTTCGGGCACCCGCATCTGGGCCCTGCGGCCCGTTTGCGGCCTTGGCCGCGACCGCTTTCGCCGGCGGCATCGGCTGCGTTCCCTTCGTCCGAGCTCCCTTCGCCGGCGGCCCCGGGCGTCCCCCTTCCTGCAGCGGCCCAGGTCGCCAGTCCGTTCCGCCGGCGGCCCCGGTCGTCCCCCGTCCTGCGGCGGCCCAGGTCGCAGTTCCCTTCGTCCGTTGCCACCCGTCCTCGACCCCTCCGGCTGCCGCCGCCGCGGCCGCCCCCCTGTCCCTCCTCGCGCCCCCGGCTCGTGCCGGGCGCGCCCGACCGTCTTTCCCCGGCACCCTTACGGGCCGGCGGCGGTCCGGGGGCCGGCCAACAGCTCCGGCCTCCCTCCGCATGTCCGGCCGCCTTCCGCCCGCCGCGCCTCCCGGAGCGGCGCCCAGAGTACGCCGCCCGGATCTTCCGGGCGCGAGGTCCGACGGGGGAGCCCGCGCCTCGGACCTCTTCCGGCAACTTCCTTCCTCAACGATTCCGCAGGAACCAAAAGGTGTTTTCAATGCGAACTGAAGAGAACCGCACCCGCCGCGCCCTCCCGGCGCTCTGCGTCGCACTGGCCCTCACGATGCTCTTTACCGGCTGCGCGGGCGGCAGGCTTGGAAGGCAGACGGTCAGGGTCAACTACTACCCCGAGTGCTACCAGCCCGTGACCGACATGCGGGAGAACGCCAAGCAGCTAAACGAGAACGTCATGAAGGGCGCCATCGGCGGCGCCATCGCCGGCGGGCTCGCCGCCCTCCTGACCGGCAGCGGCGACTGGCGCGAGGTCGCCGTCAGCGCGGCGGCCGGCGCCATCACCGGGGCGACCGTGAGCTACCTCATCACCTCCGAGACCCAGTCCCGGACCCAGGAGGAGCGCTTCGCCATCTATTCCCAGACGATGGACGTGGACTACCGGAACCTCGACCAGGCCGTGGCCGCCGCGCGGATGACGGCAACCTGCTACAAGCGCGAGTACCAGCAGGTCGCCCGAGACTACAAGGCGGGCAGGATGAGCCAGGAGGAGATGGTCGAGCGCGTGACCGAGATCCGCGACGGCACCTCCGACGCGGCGACCATCCTCCGGAACTACAACGACGTGGCCGCGGCAAACATCCAGACCTACGAGGAGGTCGTGAGGATGGAGAACACGCGCCCCGACCGCGGCCCGCGTTCCAGCGTGGCCTCGGTGAGGAACAAGGCCAACTCCATGCAGCGTGCCAAGACACAGGCCGAGACTGTCCTGGCGGAGCTTGACGACACCAGGTCCCAGTCCGATCTCATGTTGCAGTCCCTCCAGGTGAACCGCCACTGGATCATCCTGGCGGCCATGCCCGACACCCCGATAGAGGACTGCGGCCCCTGCGGTCGCGCGAAGTCCTGATCCAGGGCCTTAGGCCTCTCCTCCCCCGCCCGCCGAGGGCGGGGGAGGAGGGGGCAGGCCCTTTCTCCCGGCGTCGCGCCCTCGTTGCGTCCCGCGGTTCCGGGCGCCCCGGGCTTTTCCTGGGGCTCCGGGATGCCTGCGAGTCCGAGATGCCTGCGAGTCCGGGAAGTTCCGGGACTTCGGGGAGCTCCTGGACCTGGGCGGGTTGGGATTCCGGGCTCTTCGGGATTCAGGCGGCTTTATGTTCGGGATTCCGGCGGCTTCATGAGTCGGTGTGTTCGGGGATTCCGGGGCGCTCCGGGATTCCGGCGGCTTCATGAGTTCGGGAGAGCTCAGGGATTTCGGGGAGGTTCGGGATTGCGGGGGCTCCATGAGTCCGGGGAGCTCCGAGACATAGGGGAGATTTGGGATTTCGGAGGGCTCGGTATTTCCGGTGACGTGGCAGCGTGCCAGGCGCCTGCAGCGGTCGCGGGGTCCTGTCCGTGATTTTCCGGTCGCCCCGGACCCGGCTCCCGGCGGCCAGGAGCCTGGCCAGGGAAGGGAGTGCCCTGCCGCCCGAACATCAGGATGCCTCCGCCTTCCTTTCCCCGTCATCCGTCGTCCGGAGCCTGCACGGTTCCCCGCCGCCAGGTGACTGACGCGGCTTTTGGGCCGCCGTCCGGCACGTCTGAAGCCGGTCTTCCGGCGGACGTCCGCAGGAAACGATGCTTCAGGACAAAAACATGCATGGCGGAGAGCTTCCTGCAAGTTTCACTGCAAGTACCATGACCTGCCTTGCCATGGCGGTTCTCTCGATGTCTGACCGCCTGTCCTGTACGGACTTCAGAGACATTTCCCTGTAATCATGCGCGGGGCGACACGCCAGAGAGCAGGAAAACTGCGCCGAACGTGCCGGGCGTCTCCCTCGGGGACGGCCTGGCATCCCGTCCACGCCGTCCCTATGCCCGCGCGTTGCCGCGCGCCGCGCAGGGTTCGACAGAAGCCTGCGCCCTTCCGCGACATGCGGACTTGTGGGTTCCGCGCATGGGCGGGCGTTGCCCGCCTGTGGGGGGTGCCGACTCGTGCTCGGACCGGCAGGACGCGAGCCCGGCCGTCATGTCCGGGCGTTGCCCGTCTGTGGGGGATGCCGACTCGTGCTCGGACCGGCAGGACGCGAGCCCGGCCGTCATGTCCGGGCGTTGCCCGCCTGTGGGGGTGCCGACTCGTGCTCGGCCCGGCAGGACGCGAGCCCGGCTGACATGGACGGGAGCCGCCGTCCGGCACGGGGGGCGTCTCGCCCTGCTTCCTCGTGCCGCGATCCTGCAGGACAGTTGCGACGCAGGATCGGATTTTTTCCGGAGGCGTTCCGGCCGGGCGTCAGGGTAGCCGCCAGGCCCTTGTTCGGCCTGTTTCCCGCTCGGTCTTCCGGCCGGCATTCCGCCCCGGCTGCCTCCCGGCTCGGGGGGACTTCCGGCCTGCCGCCGCAGTCAGTTTCCCGTGCCGTTCCGTGCCAGGTCCTCCCCCGGTCGTCCGCAGATCGTTTTCCTGGAAGAAGAAGCCTGGGAACGGGGTGTGCCGTCCGGAGCCTGTGCCGGCATCTCGGTCGCCAGAAAGGTGCAGACTGATGTTTCAGGCTGGCCGAGGCATGCTGCCTCTCGTCATCGTCGTCGTCCTCGCCCTCGCCGTGTCGGCGGGCTGCGCCCGGGCCGGCTCGGGCGCCGGACGCGGGGAACCCGTCCACTACACCGAATGTTTTCGGTGGGCTTGCGAGCTGGAGGAGATAGTCCGGCGCCACAAATCCGCCTTCGCCTTGGACCAGTGGTACAAGATCCATGACGGCACGGACATCAGTTGCCACTTCGTGTACTGCAGTCGGCACGAGAGCAGGACGTCCTTTCTTCTGGCCCCGGGGGTCCACTCCCAGAGCGGTGAGGAACGGTTCAGGCAGTATTTGAAGGCCATCGACATCGACGGCCTTGCGCTGAAACGGGCACTGCGTTCGGGACGGGCGGCGCAGAAGTGCTTCGGGAGCCAGCTCGCCCTGCTCTCCCGCCATGGGCAGGAGGGGGCGGCCCCCAGCGAGACGCGCGAACGAGCAGGCGAAATCAACGGGGGCTCAGGCTGGTCCGCCACGCGGCTCACGGCCCTGCGCGCGTCGGTAGAGGCAAACGTCCGGACATACGAGGACATTGCGGAAGTCGAACGCGGTCGCGCCGACGGTCGCGCCCCGCGAGAGTTCCTGGACCAGATGACCAAGCAGGTCAGCTCGCTGGCCAGGGACTTGACGCATCTTCAGAAGATCATTTCCGGGCTGGACGACATCGTGACCCGGTCCGGAGCCATGCTGGAGATGCCCGGCGGCAGCGGCCGAGGGCCCGCCGGGTCCCCTCTCGACCCGTCCGGGGCCGGAGGCGCACCGAAAGCCGGCTGCGGCGGCATCTGACACGGTCTCTGCCCCTGCCGTCCCCTGTCCGGATTCCATGCTTCCTGCCGTCCCCTGTCCGGATTCCATTCTTCCTGCCGTCCCCTGTCCGGCACTCCGGCGCTCAAGTTTCCTGCCGATCGACTGTCCGGCGCCCCGGAACTCCAGTCTTCTGCCGTCTCCTGTCCCCTGTCCGGCGCTCCAGTCCCCTGACGATCGGCTGTCCGGCGCCCCGGAACTCCAGTCTTCTGCCGTCTCCTGTCCCCTGTCCGGCGCTCCAGTCCCCTGCCGATCGGCTGTCCGGCACCCCGGCGTTCCAGTCTTCTGCCGTCTCCTGTTCCCTGTCCGGCGCTCCAGTCTCCTGCCGCTCGGCTGTCCGGCACCCCGGAACTCCAGTCTTCTGCCGTCTCCTGTCCCCTGTCCGGCGCTCCAGTCCCCTGCCGATCGGCTGTCCGGCACCCCGGCGTTCCAG
>JAISFP010000499.1 GCA_031263525.1 Deltaproteobacteria bacterium
GCTCCTCTGCCTCTCCCCTTCCCCGCTCCTCTGCCTCTCCCGTTCCCCGTTCCTCTGCCTCTCCCCTTCTCCGTTCCTCTGCCTCTCCCCTTCTCCGTTCCTCTGCCTCTCCCCTTCTCCGTTCCTCTGCCTCTCCGTACCTCAGCGACTCCACTCCACCGGCTCCACCGTTCCACCGCCTCCGCCCCTGATCTTCAGCGCCCTGCGGACAGCCGCCTCTCGTCTCCGACCGCGTCCGCAGCTCATCGCCCCGTGTACCGTCCCGCAACCTGTCCGCTTCGCTCCCCGCCTACGCCTGCGCTCTCCACGTCCCGTGCCTGGCGGCCCGCAGTTCTCCTGCCTTCCTCCCCAGCGCCTCCGCCAATATTACGAGCTCAGCGGCCCCCCCCCGTTTGCCGTAGTTCAACTGATGCCACCATCGCCTCCTCCTCTGCTCGCCCTCGCGCCGCCTGCCGCTCCTGTCCGGAAGTCCGGCAAATCCCCGCTAAAAAGTGTCGACAGAAGGCAGTCTGGAAGATGCCCATGACACACGTGGACCCGTGCGGCCGCCCGCCGAAGCTTGCCTCACGCCAGCACAGCCCACCATTTCTTGACGCGCGACATCTGACGCCGGCCGTACGCCTTTCGCCGCAGACAGCCTGCCGCCAGCCTAATTTCTGACTGCAGGACGTGTCAGTCCTGCAAAAAATCGCTTGCAGGAGCACGGGCGTTTTCCTGTTCTCAGGACTTTTCCGCAAGGTCCGCCGTGTCCACTCACGGATTTCTTACCGTCCGGTCGCCCGGCCCTGCGCCATGCCGGTCACGTGACGCCGGAAAGCCCCGCCCCCTCCGGTCCCCACGCCCATGACCCGACTCCTTCCTTCAGACCCACATTTCATCCCGCGACTGGCAGGTTGCCGGGCTGCGCTCATTTTTCCGCGCCGCACGAGGCGCACGGGCATGCTCTTTATCAGCCATGCAGCACCTCCCGCGAACGGGCCGAGGTCCCGAAATGCCGAAGCGCACGACAGGCCGGCCCGGGATTGTCCGGAAAGTCCTTTCTCCTGACGCCTCTCGGAACGGAACCGGCGCCTGCCGTCCTCCGTAAGAGCCCGGTCACCCGCAGCCAGAAACCGAAGAGCCGCAGCGGGACCGGTCCGTTGCAGTTAGGATCCAGCTTCCCGAAGGCACGTCATCCTCAAGGCCGGCTGCCGCCTCCCTGAAGCCGGGAGAGTGCGATGCCCATGAAAAACCCCACAGTGGTCGAGAGGTTGATGCTCCGCACCCCGGGCCGCAGGGGTATGTTGTAGACCTTGTCCGCCGCCTCAACGAGCTCCTCCGGAAGGCCGCGCGTCTCCGCTCCGAAGAGGAGGCCGTCCGACTCTTCCGCCTCGTAGCGGGCGAAGTGCTCCCCCTCGCGCGCGGAGGTGGCTATGATCCTGCCTCCGCGCCACGCCTCCCTGAACGTCCCCCAGTCCGGCCACGTGCGGAGATCCACAAAAGGCCAGTAGTCCAGGCCAGCCCTCTTCAGGTCCTTGTCCGCAATGGAGAATCCCAGGGGTTCCACGAGGTTGAGCCTCACGCCCAGCCCGGCGGACAGCCTGGCTATGTTGCCCGTGTTGGGCGGTATCTCGGGCTCGAAGAGTATGATTTCCATCGTGCGCGGCTGGCCTCCCCTTATGCTGACGCGCCCCCTCAATTGCGGGGTCGCCCGGAAAAGGCGGAGTATAGCCCCTGGCACCGACATTTTGAAGACCGCTTCCCCCGGGACTGCGGAGGCCGGGTTCCAGTCTCTCGCCGTCCATCCCTCCGTCATGCCGCCAGGCAACCGACGAACCGCCGACCCTCCCTGACCTGCCGGCCTCCGCCTCTTAAGTCGACATGGCTCCCCATCTTTCTCCCGTCCTCATCACATGCCGCCATCACCGTCATCTTCCCGCATCATCGCCATCTCCCCCCTCCTCGTCTTCCCGCAACGTCGCCATCGCCAGCCTCCTCGTCTTCCCGCACCATCGCCATCGCCAGCCTCCTCGTCTTCCCGCACCATCGCCATCGCCTGCCTCCTCGTCTTCCCGCACCATCGCCAGCGCCTGCCTCATCGTCTTCCCGCACCATCGCCAGCGCCTGCCTCCTCGTCTTCCCGCACCATCGCCAGCGCCTGCCTACTCGTCTTCCCGCACCATCGCCAGCTCACCTACTCGTCTTCCCGCATCGTCACCATCTTCCGCCTCCTCGTATTCCCGCATCATCGCCATCTCCCCTACTCATCTTCCCGCATCGTCGCCATCTCCACCCTCCTCATCTTCCTCCATCGTCGCCATCTCAACCCTCATCATCTTCCCCCACCATCATCTCCTGTTCACCATCCTCCCTCTCCCTTCCTGCTTCGGACAGACGGCAACCGTATTCCCCTTGGGCGAGCAAGCCTCAAGCCAGTCCAGCAGAACTTTCCGGACTGACGTCAATCTGTCCATGCGCAGGCCACCTTCCCTCAAGCCGCCCTCCCGGACACGCTTCAGCCCTGCCGTCCGGGCCTTCCGCGCCTTCGAGCTTCCGGCCGTCCGGACGCCTGCGATCATGCCCCGCAAGAACGTTCCAGAATCGGAGAACTTGTTCCCGGCCATGCCTGGCGGGCCCCTTTCCCCTGATCCTGCGTACGGCCGCTTCCGTGGCTTTCCCCAGCAAGGCCGACGCAGGATCGTCCGCTCCCGGCCCCTTGCGTGCCCGTGAATCTCTCATGAGGACAAGTCAGGCGAGTGCCGGCGGACTGTCCGAGCCTCCCTCAGGTGAAGGCGGCTTGCGGACAGCGAGTTTCACGGCAAGCACGCTGCCCGCTCCGGACACGACTGACACTACGGCCGCCTCGCGGCTGACTCTTATTATAGGTAGGGCGGTTCACGGAGAAGGTCACGTGTCAGGGAATGAACTGGCTGTCAGGGATGGCCGCCGCAAGAACTCTGCTGACGAGCGAAACAAGGGATTTGACCTGCACCTAATGCCCGGCTGCCTAAACACGCCCGCGTGCCAAGGCCGTCATTCCACGGGCGACCGGATCCCTCGGACTGTCATGGATGCACCTCAGCCGGTTCCCTCGGCCTGTCAGGTCCGCCCCTCAGCCGGATCCCTCTGCCTGTAAGGCCTGCCCCGGGCGACCGGGCGGAGCCCGCACTGACACGGAAAGCCCGAGGCATGGGAAGCACAGGTCTTTCTAACGAAAAGACGGCGACATGAATCCCAAATGTTGATTGTTCAGAGTGTTGTTGATACCATCTGACCAGTCAAGTTCCTGCCGTCCGGATTTCCGTTCAGCCGAAATTCCAGGCGAAACCGGGCTGCGGGGCCGTCTTTCCCGAAGCCGGACTGCCAGGCCGTCTTTCCCCCTTCAATTCCTGCCGACTCTGAAGGGGGGACCGGGACTCCCCCGGCAGGCGATGACTCCCGGACTGCCGAGGCGGACGCCGTGAAAGGCTCCCGCCCGCCAGGCCCGGCGAAATGTTGCAGGAGACCGTCTCACATGCCCAGACAGCACCGCCCCGTTCCGGAACCGCGTTTCACCCGCACGTCCCTGGCCGTCGCCATGGCCTGCCTCCTCGCCCTCCTGCTCCCGGCCCTCCCCGCGGCCGCCCAGGGCGGCGGGACATCCCGGATCGTCGAGCCCGTGACACCCGTCGTCCCTCCCAGGCCGCCCGTCCAGTCCTACGAGGTCGAGAGCGTCCGGCTTTCCGTGGACATAAGCGAACAGCGGGCCAGGGTCCTCCTGAGCCAGACCGTCCGGAACACCGGGGACGGCATCCTCGAGATCGACTGCCTTGTCCCGCTGCCCTTGAACGGCGCCGTGGGCGGCCTGACCCTGGTGGCCGACGGCCGGGAGCTGGCCGGCCAGATCTACCCGAGGGAGGAGGCGCTCAGGATCTACCAGGAGATAGTTTCCCGCCTCCGCGACCCCGCCCTGCTGGAATTCGCGGGCCACGGCCTCTTCAGGGCCCGCGCCTTCCCGGTGGCCAAGGGCGCCAGCGCCTCCGTCGACCTGACAATGGAGTACCTCCTTCCCAAGGACGGCGGGCGGGTCGATCTGGACTTCCCCCTGGCCGGCTCCCTCACCCAGGGAAGGACCGTGGGCCGTCAGGAAATCACCGTCCGGATCAGGGGCGCCTCGGTCGGGGCGGTCTTCTCCCCCCAGGAAGGGGTGAGCGTGTCCAGGGAAGGGGATCTCACCTTGGCCGGGCTGGTCCTGGAGAAGGTCTCCCCCCTGCCCTCCTTCCAGCTCCACTACCAGGAAAGCCCGGGGCCCGTGGGCGGGATGCTCCTGAGCCACAAGCCGGAAAAGGGCGAGGACGGCTACTTCCTCTTCCTGGCCGAGCCTTCGGTGAGCGCCGAAGGGCCGGAACTGGCCAAGACGGTAGTCTTCGCGCTCGACCGTTCCGGCTCCATGAGCGGGGAGAAGTTCAGGCAGGCGCAGGCGGCGCTGTCGTACGTGCTCGAGCGCCTGGGCCCCGAGGACTCCTTCAGCCTGGTCGACTTCGCCTCTGACGTCTCCATGTGGAGGCCGGAGCTCGAGCTCATGAGCGCGGCCGCCCGCGAGGAGGCGCTGAGCTACGTCCGCTCGCTCAGGAGCGGCGGCGGCACCAACATCGAAGGGGCCGTCGCCGCCGCGCTGGACCAGGAGCTGGGCGACAAGCCGGCCTACCTGATCCTCCTCACCGACGGGGAGCCCACCGTCGGCGAGACCGACGAGATCAGGCTGGCGGAGGCCGCCAGGAAGTCCGACCGGGGCCGGGGAGTGAGGATCTTCACCTTCGGGGCTGGGGACGGCGTGAACGCGCGGCTCCTGGGCCGCCTCTCCGGAGACTCGTCCGGCCAGAACGTCTTCGTGGCACCGCGGGAGGACATCGAGGACAAGGTGAGCTCGTTCTTCAACAAGCTCACCTCCCCGGCGCTCGTGAAGCCCGCCCTCGACACGGGCCTCCGGACCAACCGGCTCATCCCGCCCGTGCTCCCGGATCTCTTCCGCGGTTCGCAGCTGGCCCTGGCCGGCCGCTACCCCTCCGGAGGCAAGGCCGTCCTGAAGCTGACCGGCCAGGCGGGCGGGGAGCGGCAGACCTTCGAGTACCCCGCCGACTTCGCGGACGGCCCGGTCGCGAACGGCCAGCAGATCGCCCTGCTGTGGGCCCAGAGGCGGGCTGGGCAGATAATCGAGGAGATCGATCTGGCAGCGAGGGCCGAGCCCAACCCCGAGCTGGTCGACGAGCTGGTCGCGCTCTCCAGGCGCTACGGGATCATGACCCCGTACACGAGCTTCCTGGCCGCCGAGAACCAGGCCCTGGACGACCGGCGCGAGCTCTCCCGGAGGGCCAGGGCGAACCTGGGCCAGCTGGATCAGGTCACGGGGGCCGACGCCAACTTTCAGAGGGAGGCGAGCTCTGCTCTCGCGGCGTCGCCCGCGCCCCTCGCCGCGCCGAAACCGGCGGAGGAAAAGTCCCGCGAACTCGCCGAAATGGCGCGGCTGGACAGCTTCGCGGGGGAATCCCGTCTCGTCCTGCCGACCGTCATAGACGGGAGGGCCTTTTTCCTCAAGGGTGGACGCCTGATCGAGGGAAGCCTCTCGGAAGGCGACGTCGAGCGCCTCGAGCCCGTCAGGAGATTCGGGCCCGAGTATTTCGAGCTCGCCGGCCGTCTCGCCCCGGGCCAGATGGCCTACCTGACCCAGTCGGTGCCCGTGGCCTTCAGTCTCGACGGCCGAAACTACCTGGTCGGGACCGAATAGCCCCGCGTTCCGGCCTCGCGGCGGGGCCTCCGGCCCGTGAAGGAGGTTCCGGGCCCGCCGAATCCCCGGCGCCTTGCCGGGCTTCTGCGAGCTCCGGGCGAGCCGGAGACCGGCGACGCCTGGCGACCTGCCGGCAGCCCGGCCGCCGGGACCCGGAAGACGTCCCTCCGGCCCGCACGGGGCCGGGCGGGCTCCCTGCCGCCCCGGCTGCCTCCCCCGGCCGTAGCGAGGAGCCGCCGGAAAACATAAAATGCTCCCCAGCCCCGTCGTTTCTGGGGTTCAGGAAGCCTGACGGCCTCCCCCGACCGCAGCGCGACGCCGCCGGAAAACAAAAAAAGCTCCCCCAGCCCCGTAGTTTCAGGGTTTAAGGAAGCCTGCCGGCACCTGTCGCGGCCCTTCCGGGGGGCCCTTGCCACCTGCGCGGGAAGGGCCCGCCGGGCCCCCCGCATGACCGCGAGTCAGACGTGCTTGCTCAGGAGGAATGACTTCGTGGTCAGTGCCGTCGACCTGTTGGTCCCGATCCTGCCGTTCGAGTAGCTGTGCTCCAGGCTCTTCGCCAGATCCAGCGAGGCTGCCGCCACCAGGGCCGTGCCGTAGCCGGCCGCCAGGCCGACGCCAAGGCCCACGCCGAAGCCCACGGAGGTGGAGGATGTGAAGCTCGCGCTGAACGACACGGACTCGCTCATGCCGGCCTCGATCTTGCCCTCGGAGTTGACGGAGACGCTGAACTCCCTCTTCCAGCCCACGGAGACCGAGAAGCCGGTCGTGTGGACTATGCCAAGTCCCGGCCAGCCGCCCACCGTGATGGTGGACGATGTGAGGAGGTCCACCCCCATCTTGAGGGATGCGAGGTTCCTGAGCCTCTCGGCAAGGCGCTCGTCCTCCTTGACCGCCCGGTTGATCTCCTGGGTCATGGTCTTCTGGAGGTACTCGTCGAAGATGCCGCGCCTCGAGACGGACTCGGCGGCGCCCTTGACAGCCCCCTGGACTGCCGCCCTGGCCACAGCCTCGGAGACCGTGTACCCCGCCGCCATGGGCTCGGACTCCCTGGCGGCGGCCGCCGTCACGGCGACCGCCGCCGCCGCGGCGGACTCGCCGGCCGCGGCCTGGGCCGCGCGGTCCATGGCCTCCAGCCGCTCGCGGACCTTGTCCACGGCCTCCAGGACGTCCTCGTCCTCCTTCAGCTCGGTCAGGATCCTCGCGGCCTCCTCGGCCGCCAGATCGTTTGCGAGGAACTCGGCGGCGGCGGCCACGGCCGCCTCCCCCAGCTCGCCCTTCAGTATGGCGAACTCCTGGCCGGAGGCCGATGCGGCGGCGGCCCCCGCCTGCTCGGCCCGGGAGAGCCACTCCAGATCGTAGGTGAAGGTCTTCTTCTCGTCCTCGGCCCGGTCCTCGGCGAAATAGTCGTTCAGCGCACCCGCGAGGGGCGTTCCCTCGTGCCCCGATGGCCCGTCGTTCAGGAAGCCCACCGCGTCCGAGACCTTCTCGAGGAGCTTCCCGGCCTTGTCCAGGGACTCCTGGCTCGCCCCGGACATGGAGAAGGCCGCCATGGCCGAGTCCTTGATCTTGCCCAGGAACTCGGTCGCGGTGACGGCTATCCTGGACTCCGTGACCGCGCCGTCGGTGGCGAGCAGGATGTTCGCCATGAGGCGGTTGGCCTCCCCGTCCCCGAAGAGGTCCTTCGCCTCTGCCACGAAGTCGGTCACCGCCTTCACGAGGGTCCGGTTCTCCTCGTCAGTGTGTCGGTTCCTCTCCTCGGCGAGCCTGTCGGCGGCGATCAGGTTCGTCAGGAGCGAGGACTCGAAGCTTTTGGCGAGCGCCCCCCTGGACTCCGCCGCCTCCTTGGCGCCCCGGGCCTCTGCCCCGAGCTTCGGCGTCTCGATCTTCAGGGTGCTCTGGTCGATCTTCTGCCTGAACCTGCTCGCGAGCGTGCCGCCGTAAAGGCTCCCGCTCTTGATGTTAAGCCCGCCCACGGGCGTCGTAAGATTCAGCATGTCAAAACCCCGCTCGCCCGCGGACCCCGGTCCCGGGCACTCGGCAAAGGAAAAAAGGCTACCCCTTCTTTTTCTCCAATCGGCCTGTTCCGCAATCAATATAAGGCGGCATACTTCAGATTGCGAGCCAGCGCTTGTTAGAGCGCCGCTTTCGAATTCTTCCGCGCCCGGCCAGGGACGCCTCGTCCCGGCCGCGAGGGAAGCCTCCGGCACCTCTCCAGCCCCGGCTGGAGCGGCCGGCGAACTTCGCTGAAATCTCCTCCATGTCCGAAGCGGCACCTCGCTTCTTTCAAGGGTTTCGGCTCGGCGGGCCCCGACGGGGATCTGGCGGGAAGCAACAGATCTCCCTCGAGCGTCCCCCGAAAGCCTTTCGCGGACGCCTCGAGAGTCTCTTCGCGCAAGACCTCAAGAGCATTCAAGCGCTTCTTTCATGAAATTCGAAAAACCTGGCCCGGAAGACCGAAAAAATATTCCCGGGATCATAAAAAAATTGCCCGGGACCCCTCCGGCCTGCTCCCAGCGCGGCTTCCGCAGACCGGGCCCCGACCCTCCGGGAGCCGTTCCCCGCCCGGACATCGGGTTTCCCCGGCCTTCCCGGAGCCCCCGGCCTCCCCGCCCGGACCATGACCCCCAAGCTGTGGTCAGATTCAAGTCCCGGACACACCAAGCCGATATGTTCCGGCCCCCGAACCTCACCGGGACACTGAGAGACACCGGAGCGCCAGCCGGAGCAATACCCCTGCCGGCCTCTCCGGAACGCCTGCGTCCGACCGGACGGCCACCGGAGACCGGCATTCCTTTCATCCCGAGGCCGGGTCCGACCGCAGGCCCCGGACACGCGCATGTCCCCGGCTCTTCCCCAGCCCGTCAGAATCGACCGCCTCCCCGCCTGAAGCCCGCTGCCTCCCGCCTGAAACCTATTCCATCACCTCCTGAAGCCAGGTGCCCTCCCCGCCAGATGCCCGCGACCCTGCCAGCCTGAAACCCGTTTCCTCCCAGCCCGAAGCTCCCGCCCTCCCAGCCTGAAACCCGTTTCCTCCCGGCCCGAAGCTCCCGGCCTCCCAGCCTGAAGCCAGTTCCCTCCTCGCCTTAAGCCTGCTACCTCCCCGTCATAAGCCCGTGACTTCCCCGTCGACGGTTTCTGCTTTAGCCGGCCCCGTATCATGTGACTCCTGCAGGCACGGTGGCATTCAATCTCTGAAGACGGCAGTTCCCGCGGCATCCAGCAGGAAGGAGAGAGCAGCCTCTTTCCCCCCGTCCTGCTTCCCGACCTTGAC
Source organism: Deltaproteobacteria bacterium (assembly GCA_031263525.1). Taxonomy (GTDB): domain Bacteria; phylum Desulfobacterota; class Desulfarculia; order Adiutricales; family Adiutricaceae; genus JAIRZX01. Next base: position 9,015 of record JAISFP010000499.1, read on the forward strand.
CTTCGTCACCTGACCGTCCCTATCGACGAGGCATCCGACATTGGTATCTGTTCACCTTCCAAGCAGGGTTGTTACCCCGAAAATTAAGCCTGGCCCTATGGTACCTCTTCGCTGCGAGCTAGGCAGTTGAAACTGGCCCTGCCCTCCCACTCCGCCCCTAACCCTTCCCCCAAAGTTCTCACCCATTCAGTACTCGCCCCTGGCCAAAGCCCTCTCGCCTCTTGCCCCTGCCAGAGGGCCAGATTGAATTTCCGGGGTAATAACGGATAACTAAATTCTTAAGTTGTACAAATTATATCCTCTACTCCTCCCTACATCCTTCTTCG
>JAISFP010000514.1 GCA_031263525.1 Deltaproteobacteria bacterium
CATGGAGTATCCATTGTTGACTCTTCATTTTTTAAGGTTCCTAATTCGGGCTCTCTACCTCCTAAAAAGTCCTCAAAAGAGGGGCACCTGAACAGTTACTCCTGTTTTTTGTATGAGCCATTTCGCTCATGCCGCTCGGGAGGACCGGCACCTCCTTCTGGTCCCGGACCCGGTTCAGGTGCCGTTCGGCCGGGGACCGGTACGGGCGGGCCTTCCGGAGCTCCTCCCAGGGGCAGTCGGGCGGGCGGCTCGCGAGGCAGCCCCCCGAAGTGGCTCCTTCGCCGCCGCCGCCGCGACACCAGTTCGCAGGCGGGCTTCACGTCCTTCCGGCCCTCCTGCCAGTCCTTGCCCAGGCAGCCGTGCTGGACCTGGGGCTCGCCCAGTCACGGAAGTTCCTCACCTCGTCGATGAGGTAGCAGCAGCAGCTGTCGGAGGAGGAGGAGGAGGAGGAGGAGGAGGAGGAGGAAGGGAACCGTTTCTTCCCGCCCTTCGCCGTCTCTTCCGTCGCTGGAGCTGGAACGGAGATGCTGAGTCAATGTTGAATCAGCTTATAACATTATGCCTCATATGATTCAGGATGTGACATATAATGATGGGCAACTCATTATATTGCATTGTGCCGTGTCTGATTTAAAATAATGATCTGAGTCATTATTGAATCAGGCGGAAGCTCTGAGGGGTGGCCGGTTTCCGATCCATTTCCTGGCAATGGCATGGTCCCGTTCCTGGCAATGGCATGGTCCCGCTTCCTGGTAGTGGCAGGGTCCTGCGGCGGTTCCTGGTCAAGGAAGGCGTCAGGTGTCCGCAGGCGGTTCCGGGTCATGGCAGGCTGACTTGGGCGGTTCCCGGTCAGGGAAGGCGTCAGGTGTCCGCAGGCGGTTCAGGGTCATGGCAGGTTGACTGCGGCTGTTCCGGGTCATTGAAGGCTCCCGGAGGCGGCTGCGGGCCACGTTTGCGTCTTCGGTTCCCGGGTCCGTTCCGGGGAGTCCGGGAAGTCCGAGTCCGGGAGGCTTCACGGGCCCGGGAGCGCCAGGACCCGGGCGGCTCCGGTGGAGCAGGCCGGTGAGGAAGGGCCGGCGGGGACGCCGGCATCTAGAGGACAGGCCAACCCCGGCCTGGCCGGCATCGGGCGAGAGACGGGGGGATCGGGAGGTTTCCGGTCCGGAAGCCTTGAGGGTCAAGGGTTTTGCGGCGCCGGCCCGGAAGCTGGGCCCGGGTCGGCTTTCCGCCTCCGTCCGGGGGGAGGCGGGCGGCGAGGGGAGCCGTCCCGCGCGCCGGAAACCCTGCGCGTTTCCTCCCTTCCGGCCGGGCGGGGACTGCAGCGTGTCCGGTGTCGGCATCCGGCACATGATGTTGATTTGTTTTATGACAAAGGGCGTCGGTGCAAGGAACCGGGCGCCCGGTCGTGCCTGGTCATGACCGGTTGGCAGGTTGACCGGTCTTGATTTCGAAGGGTTTCTTTGACAAATTATTAGATATGCCTTAAAAAGGTGGGGAGCGGGATCGGCCCTGACTCCCCTCAATTGCAAACCCTCCTTTTCTGGGTTAAGATTCAGGGCAGGGATGGCCGGGGCCGGCCCCGCGGGCCGTTCCCGCCGGTTTTTTTGACAGCCGGGAGGGCGCCCGGCGGGCCGGGGAAGGGCAGGACGCCCCCCCCTCCTCGCCGGGGCCGGGGCTGCCCGCGCTGGGCCCGCTGCCCGCGCCCCGCCTCCGGGCCCCGCCCGCGGCTCCCGGAGAGGGGGGCCGGCCGGGTGAGCCGGAGGGACAACGCTAACGACCGCCAGGAGAACCAACATGATCGAAATCAGGTTCCACGGCCGCGGGGGGCAGGGCGCCGTCACCTCCGCGGAACTTATGGCCCAGACGGCGATAGCGGGGGGCCGCTACGCCCAGGCCTTCCCGAGCTTCGGGCCGGAGAGGCGCGGGGCGCCGGTGACGGCCTTCCTGAGGATCTCGGACAGGCCGATCCGGGTCCGGGAGAAGGTCTACGCCCCCGACGTGGTGGTGGTCCTGGACCCCACGGTCATGAGCGTCACCCGGGTGGACGCGGGGCTCAAGCCCGACGGCTGGCTCCTCGTGAACACCCACAAGCACCCCGCCGACGTGAAGAAGGAGTTCGGCTACGCCCAGAAGGTGGCCACACTGGACGCCATGAGCATAGCCCTCGACATCCTGAAGGTGCCCATCACCAACACGGTGATGCTGGGGGTGTTCGCGAAGGTCCTGGGGCAGGCGACGCCCGACGACGTCCGCGAGCCCTTCGTTCACCGCTTCGGCGAGGCCCTCGCCGCTAAGAACCAGGCGGCCTTCGAGAAGGCCTACGCCGAGACCCGGACGGAGGAGTAAATGCCAAAGGAAATTGACGCCCTCATGAAGGTTAGCGAGCTCCCGGCGGGCTTCACGGCCAGGCCGGGGAGCACCCTGGAGTTCAAGACCGGGGACTGGCGGAGCATGCGGCCGAAGCTCGACCGCGAGAAGTGCATCTACTGCGGCTTCTGCTACATCTACTGCCCCGACGGCGTCTACCAGGACATGGGCAAGGACGAGAAGTACTACAGGCCGGATCTCGACTACTGCAAGGGCTGCGGGGTCTGCGCGCACGAGTGCCCAAAGGACTGCATCGAGATGGTCCTGGAGGAGGTGTGAGACATGGCAGCTAAACCCGTAGGACTGGAGGTCTCGCTCGCCGTCTCCGAGGCGGTGATGCTCTGCGACGCCGACGTCGTGGCGGCCTACCCCATAACCCCCCAGACGCACATAGTCGAGCACCTCTCGGAGCTGGTGGCGGACGGCAAGCTGGACGCGGCGTACATCCCCGTGGAGAGCGAGCAGTCGGCGATGAGCTCCTGCATAGGGTCGTCCGCCGCGGGCGCGAGGACCTTCACCGCCACGAGCTCCCAGGGCCTGGCGCTCATGAACGAGATGCTCTACATAGCGCCGGTCCTCCGCACCCCCGTGGTGATGGCCATCGTGAACCGCGCGCTCTCGGCCCCCATCAACATCTGGAACGACCACTCCGACATCATGAGCGTGAGGGACGCCGGCTGGGTGGCGCTGTTCGCGGAGAACGGCCAGGAGTCGATGGACCTCACGATCATGAGCTTCAGGATCGCCGAGGACCCCAGGGTCTCCCTCCCCGTGAGCCTGAACATCGACGGGTTCACCCTCTCCCACTTCATCGAGCCCATAACGCTCCCCTCCCGCGAGGAGGTCCAGGCCTACCTCCCGCCATTCAGGCCGATAGTCAAGCTGGACATTGCCAGCCCGATCTCCATCGGGCTCCTGGGGACCCCCGAGAGCTACACCGAGGCCCGCAAGGCCACCGACGACGTGCTCCTCGCCTCCAAGGAGGTGGTGACCGAGGCCTTCGCCGAGTTCAAGAGGCACTTCGGCCGCGAGTACTCCGTGGTGGAGAGCTACCGCGCCGAGGACGCCGAGACAATCCTCGTCATGATGGGCTCCATCGCCGAGACCGCCATGACCGCGGTGGACGAGATGAGGGAGAAGGGCGAGAAGGTCGGCATCGTCCGCCTGAGGCTCTGGAGGCCCTTCCCCGTCGACGAGTTCAAGGCGGCGGTCAGGGGCGCGAAGAACCTCGCCGTGATAGACCGCCACATGGTCCTGGGCGTCCCCGACGGGCCGGTGTCCCTGGAGGTGAAGAGCTTCCTGTACGCGGACCCCGGCAGGCCCGCCATATCCAACTACGTCCTGGGCCTGGGCGGGCGCGACGTGACCCGCCAGGACTTCTGGCACATCACGGAGAGGGCCAAGCAGCCGGACGCCGGCTCGCGGCCCCGCTACGAGCTCGTGGGGGTGATGGAATGAGAGCAGCCGAGACACCTTTCGAGAAAGTCACCGCCAAGACCTTCCCCAAGGGCCCGGACCTCCTGGCCTCGGGCCACCGGGCCTGCCAGGGATGCGGGGAGGTGCTGGCCCTGAGGCTCATCCTCAAGGCGCTGGGCCCCGACTGCATCGCGGTCTCCGCCACCGGGTGCATGGAGGTCTGCACCGCCCCCTTCCCGCAGAGCGCCTGGCGCATGCCCTGGATCCACGTGGCCTTCGAGAACGCCGCGGCGGTCGCCTCCGGGGTGGAGTGCGCGGTCGAGACCCTGCGCCGCAAGAAGAGGGGCCCGGACAAGCGCATACCGGTCATAGCCATAGCAGGCGACGGCGGCACCGCCGACATCGGCATCCAGGCGCTCTCCGGGGCGCTCGAGCGCGGCCACGAGGACTTCATCTACGTCTGCCTCGACAACGAGGCATACATGAACACCGGCATCCAGCGCTCCTCGGAGACCCCGTTCGGCGCCAACACCACGACCTCCCCGTCGGGGGCGCTGTCCAAGGGCCAGTCCACCTGGAAGAAGGACATGCCGTCCATCGCCGCCGCCCACGGGGTCCCCTACGTGGCGACAGCGAGCCCAGCCTTCCACCTGGACCTGATGAGCAAGGTGCGGAGGGCGGCGGCCATCCACGGGCCGGCCTACATCCACGTCTACTCCTCCTGCCCCACCGGCTGGAGGTTGAAGCCCGAGCTCGCGGTGGCCATAGGCAAGCTGGCCGTGAACACCAGGATCTTCCCCCTCTACGAGGTCCTGGACGGCCGCTACGTCATAAACCGCCACGTGGAGAAGCCCGTCCCCGTGGCCGACTACATCAAGCTCCAGGGACGCTTCAGGCACCTGAAGGACGAGGACATCGCCTTCATCCAGGCCCGGGTGAACCAGGAGTACGAGCGCATCGAGAAGCTGGCCGCGGCCTTCCCCGTGGAGGTCGAGAAGGCGGGCTGAGCCTTCCCGTCCGCCCGTGGTCCGACGCCTGTCGGCCCGACGTCCCCGGCCGTCAGGCGGTCCCGGACCCGGTCCTGTCGCGTTTTCTCAAGGAGCCCCCCGCCCGCTTCCGTGCGGACGGGGGGCTCCCTGCGTTCGGGGGGGGCGCTCCGGGGCCTGGGAGGGCAGGGCGAAGGAGGCTGGGGTGGCCCCCGGTCTGGAGTGCCGGGAGCGCCGGGAGCGCCGGGAAGGCCGGGGCGTCGCGGTTCCGGGTTTCGGCTGGGCGGGGCAGGCTCCGCGGAAGTCCGAGGTGGCGTGGAGCGGCGACGGGTCGCCCGGCGGCCTGGAGCCTGGAGGGCGGGAGTGAAGGGAAGGCCGGGCTTCGCGGTTCCGGGCTTCGGCGGGGATGGGCAATGTCCGTCGGGGCAGGATGGGGCGAGAGGCGGCGAATGGGGCCCGGTAACCTGGAGGGCCGGGCTTCGCGGATCCGGGCTTCGGCGGGGAGGGGCAATGTCCTATGGAGCGAGAGGGGGCGCGAGGGGAGGCGACGGGGCGCCGGGCGTCGTGGGGGGGGGGAGTGTAGGGAGGGGCGGGCGTCGCGGTTCTGGCTTCGGC
>JAISFP010000531.1 GCA_031263525.1 Deltaproteobacteria bacterium
CTCGCGTCCTGGCCCGTGAGAGGTCCTCGCGTCCTGGCCCGTGAGAGGTCCTCGCGTCCTGGCCCGTGAGAGGGCATCGCGTCCTGGCCCGTGAGAGGGCATCGCGTCCTGGCCCGTGAGAGGGCATCGCGTCCAGATCCGGGAGCGGCTCCGACGCAACCCGCATGATCAGGGGCCCTGCCGACGGCGGCGGCACGATCCCGGACGGCCCGGGGCGAAAGCGGCGCCGCTGTCCCTGGCTGAACCGTGCTGACCCTGGCACATGGCCGAGATCGCGGCAAGGTCCAGGGTTCTTGTCAGGACTCGGACCGCACGGAAGTCCCTGCCGAGGTCCCGCAGTGCCCGGGGGAAGTTCCCGGAACTCCTCGGGCCGCAAAATTCCCCAACGTCCCGGACCCGCCGCAGAGAGACAGGAGGAGAAGGCTAACATGCCGCGTAAGCACGTGCCGCCGGAACGCCCGCCGGAAGAGCTCGAGATCCTCAAGGTCTGGGCCTCGGACGGTGCCCCGGACCGCGAGCTAGCGTTGCGGGCTGGGATTGTTGCGACGGCTCTCGCTGGCGAGAAGACCGTCGGGATAGCCATGAGGCTTCTCGCGGCACCGGCCACGGTGAAGCGGTGGACTGACGCCTTCGCGTCGAACGGCACGGAAGGTCTTCTGAAGGACCTTCCGGAAGGGCGGGCTGAGGCCGCCCGAGAGCTGGCCGCGAAAGCACTTCGACTGGACGACGATATGCCCGCGCCCGGCGGTGTGCAGCCCGGGCCCGCGGGGCTCCCGGCGGCAGGGACGGAGGCCGGCCCGGTTCCACGTGAGGGGGTTCTGACCGGCACCCGCGCGGTCCGTCAGACAGAAGGGAACGCTCCTGTATGCCCTGCGACTTCCCGCCCAGCGGCAGCGGAGGGACCGGATGCCGGATCCTCACATGCGGAGGTGCCAAGTTCCGTTACGGCAATGACTCGCGGACAGGATTCCTGCGGCACGTCGGCGGCAGCCATGGCGGCCCGCGAGGACCGCCCGCGCGGAACGTGCCCCGTGTCCGTCTCTCCCGCCGTCCAGGACGCCGTTGCCCGGCTCGTCTCTGGCCCCCCGCCGGACGGCGCGCGGCGCTGGAGGCAAGCCTCCGTCGCGCGAGAGCTCGGGCTCTCGCCGGCCACCGTCAGCAGGGCCTTCAGGGCCGCAGGAATCCATGCCGTGCGTTTCGGAGAAATGACGGAGGCATCCCTGTCCTCGCGGAGCCAGGAGGAACTGGACGAACTGGAACGCATGGCGGAAGGCAACGCGCCGACTCCCGAAATCCAGCGGCGCGCAGGGGTCGTCGTGGCCTCACTCCGCGGGGAGAGCATGAAGAAAGCAGGCATCCGGTTCGGCATGAACGGGACCATGGCCCTTCACTGGGTCCGCGAGTTCTCCGAGCTCGGCCCGGCAGGGCTCCGTCGGGCGGGGGACACCGGGAACACCCGGCTCAGGAATTCACAAGCGCTGGTGAGGGATCTTGTGGCAGGGCCCCCTCCCGAGGGCCTTGACCGCTGGACCGTAGGGCTCGTTTCCGGAAAGCTGGGGATAAACTCCTCGGCTGCCGCGAAAGCCCTCAAGGCCGAGGGGATATGCCTCGGACCGACGCACTACCGCGACATCACCCTGGCGAAACGGAGCGACGAGGAGGTGGCCGAGCTGAAGCGCATGGCGGAAAACTTCCTGTCTTCTCCAAAAATTGCGGCCCGCGCGGGTGCCGTCGCGGCGCTCATTGACGGCGAGAGCGCGGCCGCCGCCGGAGCGCGCTTCGGCATGACCGAGGATCAGGCCGTCCGGTGGACCCGCTCGTTCGCCTGGTTCGGACCGGCCGGTCTCTCGCGGATGCCCGCGGGAGATGGCCCGTCCGTCCTGAAAGCCCGCCCGCTTGTGCAGGCTCTCGCGCTCTCGCCCCCGCCGGCAGGCCGGAGACGCTGGACCGCGGCCCTCATCGCCAAGGAGCTGGGCCTGAGATACGCGACGGTCTCGAAGGCGCTCGAGGCGGAGGAGATACGTCTCGTGCCGGAAAACTTGGCGGACAGGATCCTGGCCGCGCGGAACGCGGAGGAAATTGACGAGCTGAAACGCATGGCGGAAGGCTTGGCAGCGTCTCCGGAAATCGCGCTCCGCGCTGGCGCGCTCGTGGCGGTTCTCGACGGCGAGACCTCGGTATCCGTCGGAAGACGCTTCGGAGTGCCGCTGGTCACGGTCTCGCGGTGGGCCAACTCGTTTGCCCAGCTCGGCCCGCAATGGCTCCTCCGCCCGGTGCCGAGCAAAGGACATGACGCCTCGGCCGTCCTGGACTCGCGTCAGCTGGTGAGAGATCTTTTGGGCGGGCCTCCCCCGGAGGGACATGACAGCTGGACAGTTGATCTCATTGCCAGGGAGACTTCCAGGAGCCGCGCGGCAGTCTGGAGGACGCTGGCGGCGGAGGGGATATGCCTCAGCAAGAATTCCGCCGAGACCAGGATCCTGGCCCAGCGGAGACGCAAGGAGATAGAGCAGCTGAGACGCGAGGAGCTGGATAGGCGGAACCGCGAGGAGCTGGCCCAGCGGAGCCGCGAGGAACTGTCTACGCTGGAACGCATGGCAGATGGCGAAGCGTCATCCCCGAAGGTCGCCGCTCGCGCCGGAGCGCTCGTCGCGTACATGAACGGCGAGACCAAGACAGCCGCCGGAGAGCGCTTCGGCATGTCGAGCAGAACGGTCTCGAGTTTAGCCAGCTCGTTTGCCAGTCACGGACCGGCCGGGCTTGAGCCCAAGAAGCGTGCAGTCTCTGACATGCCTTCAGTCTCGAGCGTGCGCCAGCTGGTGAGAGATCTCGCGAGCTCCCGTCCTCCGGATGGTCATGACCGCTGGACCAGGCCCCTAATTGCAAGCGAGCTGGGGCTGAGCGTCACGACGGTCGGGAGGGCGCTAAAGGCTGAGGGAATATTTCTAGTCCATGGTCGCGTCGGGTCCATGATTCTTGCCGGGCGGAGCCTGGAGGAACTGGACGTGCTGAAGAGGATGGCAAAGGGCGACGCGCCATCCCCGACAATCGCCGCCCGCGCCGGCGCGATCCTGGCCGTGCTCAGCGGCGACTCCGTGGCTGTCGCCGGAAAGCTTTTCGGTTTGACGGGAACAACGGTGAAGAGATGGGCCGACTCGTTCGCCTGTCACGGACCGGCAGGGCTGGAGCCCAAGCCACCGTCATTCTCGAACGAGCGCCGGCTGGTGAGAGATCTCACGAGCGGCCCTCCGCCGGAGGGTCATGACCGCTGGACCAGGCGCCTTATAGCCGAGAGGCTCGGGCTGAACGTCAGGACGGTCGATTTTGTTCTCCATGCGGAGAAGATACGTCTCGGCTTTCACACCGTCGGATCCAGGCTCCTGGCCGGACGGAGCCCGGAAGAGCTTGCCGTGCTGAAGCGGATGGCGGACGGCGACGCTCCATCCCCTAAGATAGCAGTCCGCGCCGGAGCCCTCGTCGCTCTCCTTGACGGCGAGACCATGGCGGCCGCCGGAAAGATTTTCGGCTTCCCTCGACAGACGGTAAGGCGGTGGGCCCGCCTGTTTGCCGAGTTCGGCCCGGACGGCCTGGGGCACGAGGCCGCCGAGGCCCCGCTCGCGTCCACCCCGGAGACCCCGCCCGGCGGCGAGGGCTCACGCTGACAGCCCCGACCCGGAGCGCCGGACGCTGCCGGCCCGAGTCCGGGGACAACATCTGTCTGTTCACGGGAGCCGCCGGGTCCGAGCTTTCTGAAACCCGGAACGGCGCACGCCGGCTCGTGCAGTACCGTTCGGGAGGGGGGATCCGCCGAACCCTTCGGGAACTCCCCGCGACTGGCCGGACCGGCGGTACGGCCACTTGAGCCGGCGGGCCGGCCCCCGCGCGCCTCCCCTTCTTCCGAGGCACGGATGCCGGACACTGTCGGCCAATCCAGAATAATCATGCGAGGACATGCTGGCGGCCTCGCCCGTATGTGAAGGAAGGGCATGCCGGCCCGAGTGTGCAGACGGACCAGCGTGTCTCATTTCTTCAAGATGCCACTTCCTATTGTACAGCCTTCCGAAAAAGCGCGAACGACGACGACGCTCTCAGCCTGGCAGGGGCGGCCTTTGTCCGTCACATGCCCGAACTCCTTGTTCAGGAATTCCTTCCAGCCTTCCTGAGGCGGCTTCCCCCGTGCCGAGACGGCCACCTCCGGCCTCCGCCAGGCACAGCTCCAAGACCCAGAGGGCCTCCGCCACCGCCTGAGCGGCTTTGCCCCGGAGGGGCAGGCGGCCTCACCTGTGCCATGACGTCCTGCCCCCGGGGGGACATGGAGGCCTCCCCTGAGCCGGGACGTCCTGTCCCCAGGGGGACATGGCGGGTTCCCCGGCTCCGGGACGGACTTGACCCGGAGCGGCAGGAAGGCATCCCCGTGCCTGGACGTACTGTCCCAAGGGGGACATGGCGGGTTCCCCGGCTCCGGGACTTCCGTCCACAGGGGAACATGGCGGCAATCCCCGCACCTGGAACGGCCTGTCCCCGGAGGGACATGGCAGCTTTCTCGACACATGGACGGCCTGTCCCCAGGCGACTTGACGTCTTCCCCGGCACCGGGACGGACTGTCTCCGGAAGGGAACTGGTATTGCCCCGGAATTGAAATCTGGCCCTTTGGGCCCTCTTCACTATTACGAGTTCGGTTAAATGTTATAATTTCGGCTATTGTTCCAGGGGTGAGAAATCAGTGCAAGGCCCCAGATTTGGTATCTCTTTGCCATGACTCGCTCCCATAATGTGGGAAAAGTTTTCAACATTTTCTAATATTTATCCGGAAGCGTAATAAGAGCTAGTCCGTGAAACTGGCCCTGTCCTCCCATTCCGCCCCTGCCACTTCCCCCAAAGCTCTCACTCATTTAGCACTCGCCCCTGCCCAAAGCCCGCTCGCCTCTTGCCCCTGCCAGAGGGCCAGATAAAATTTCCGGGGTAATCACTGTTCAGGTGCCGCCTGAGATGAATTCAAAAGGAGGGGCTTCCCAGCCAAAATGCCCTCTTCAGAAACTCTTCCCCGCCACATGAAGTACCAATTATTGACTCTTAAATTTCTAGGGCTCCTCATTAGGGCTCTCTTCCTCCGAAAAGGTCCTCAATAGAGGGGCACCTGAACAGTTACGGGAATTGCGGCCTCGCACGAGCCAGAGGAAAGTTTTCGATATGGCGGGTGCCGCAATGGTCAGGAAGCCTTGGCTCTACAGACGGTGCCGACAGCACTTGAACTGTCCGCAGCATGCGTTTTTGCCTTCCGACCACGTTGCCGTCGGCAGCCGACTCCGGAGCAAGGATGCATGGCCCGCGCCCGGGCGGACGCTGGGTCTCCGGGGCAGAGGCCGGCCGGGTTCCGGGACAAGGCAGCCGGTTTCCCGGAGCGGCCCCGCGACGGTCCCCCGCTGACCGGGCTCCGGACCACGCATGAGCCGGGAAACGCGAAACGCCCTCCCCGCTTGACGCGCTCCACGCCGGGTTAGTAGACTGGTGGTAATGCCGTCCGGAACCAGGAAACTGACCGGGGGCCGACGAAGGACCGCTACCGGTGAACCGGCAAAGGCCTTCGCGTCCAGGTCCATGAGCGGGCATCCCGTCCAGGTCCAGGTATCAGGCCGCATGTCCGGCACCAGGAGCAGCCCTCGTGTCCAGGTCCCGGAACGTGCCCGAGGCAAGCGACCTGGTCATGAGTCCGGACGGCATCTTCGGCGCTGCCACGGGACTCCCAAGACTGGAGAGGCGCCGCCGTCCGGGACTGAACCGGGATGATAGCCAGGGGCATGGCCCATGTCGCGGGAATGTCAAGGATCCTTGTCAGGACCAGGACCGTCCGGCAGTCCCGGTCCAGATCCCGCTGTGCACGGGGAAGGTTCCCGGAACTCCTCGGGTCGAAAATGCCCCCTGCGGCCAGGACCTGCTGACCCGCCGAGAAGAGGCAGGAGGAGAAGGCTGACATGCCACGCAAGCACGGGCCGCCGGAACGCCCGCCGGAAGAGCTGGAGACGCTCAAAGTCTGGGCATCGGACGTTGCCCCGGACCGCGAGCTCGCGCTGCGGGCGAGCATCGTCACGATGGCGCTCGCGGGCGAGGATACCTTCGGGATAGCCATGAGGCTCCTAGCGGCGCCGGCCACGGTGAAGCGGTGGACGGGCGCCTTCGCGGCGAACGGCACGGAAGGTCTTCTGGATGCCCTTCCCGAATGCCAGGCGGAGGCCGCCCGAGAGCTGTCCGCTGAGGCGCTTGGCCGGAGCGGCGATACGCCGCAGTCCGGCGGCATGCAGCCCGGGGCGGCGGGGCTCCCGGCGACAGGGACGGGGGCCGAGCCGGTAACCCGAAGGAGTGTTCATGCAGGCGCCCGCGCGGTCCGGCAGACAGCCGAACCCTCACCTGCATGCCCTGCGACGTCACGCCCCGCGGCAACGGACGGACCTGATGCCGGACCTGCACAGGCTGAGGCGCCAAGTTCCGTAACGGCAATGACTCATGAACTGGATTCCTGCGGCTTATCGCCGGCTGGAGAGATGGCGGCCAGCGAGGAGCGCCGGCGCGGAACGGAACCTGCGAACGTCTCTCCCGCCGTCCTGGACGCCGTTGTCCGGCTCGTCTCGGGCCCACCGCCGTACGGCGCACGGCGCTGGAGTCAAGCCGCCGCCGCGCGAGAGCTCGGGCTCTCGCCGGCCACCGTCAGCAGGGCCTTCTGGGCCGCAGGAATCCCTTCCATGCGTTTCGGTGAAATGACAGGGACCTCCCTGTCCTCCCGGAGCCAGGAGGAACTGGACGAGCTGGAACGCATGGCGGAAGGCCACGCGCCTACTCCCGAAATCCAGCGGCGCGCAGGGGCCGTCGTGGCCTCACTCCGCGGCGAGAGCATGAAGACAGCAGGCATCCGGTTCGGCATGAAGGTGGGCAGGGTCCCTTACTGGGTCCGCGAGTTCTCCGAGCTCGGCCCGGCAGGGCTCCGTCGGGCGGCGGATGCCGGGAACACCCCGCTCAGAAATTCACGAGCGCTGGTGAGGGAGCTTGTTGCAGGACCACCTCCGGAGGGCCTGGACCGCTGGACAGTAGGGCTCGTTTCCGGAAAGCTGGGAATAAACGCCTCGACTGCCGCGAAAGCGCTCAAGGCCGAGGGGATATGCCTCGGACCGACGCACTACCGCGACATCACCCAGGCGAAGCGGAGCGACACGGAGGTGGCCGAGCTAAGACGCATGGCGGAAAACTTCCTGTCTTCTCCAAAAATTGCGGCCCGCGCGGGTGCCGTCGCGGCGATCATTGACGGAGAGAGCGCGGACGCCGCCGGAGCGCGCTTCGGCATGACCGAGGCTCAGGCATTCCGGTGGACACGCTCGTTCGCCAAGTTCGGACCGGCCGGTCTCTCGCGCATGAACTGTGGAGATGGCCCGTCCGTCCTGAATGCCCGCCCGCTTGTGAGAGCTCTCGCGCTCTCGCCCCCGCCGGAAGGCCGGAGACGCTGGACCGCGGCCCTCATCTCCAAGGAGCTGGGCCTGAGTCTCCCGACGGTCTCGAAGGCTCTCGAGGCGGAGGAGATACGTCTCGTGCCGGAAAACTTGGCCGACAGGATTCTGGCCGCGCGGAACGCGGAGGAAATTGACGAGGTGAAACGCATGGCGGAAGGCTCGGCGCCGTCTCCGGAAATCGCGCTCCGCGCTGCCGCGCTCGTGGCTGTCCTCGACGGCGAGACCACGGTATCGGTCGGAAGACGCTTCGGAGTGTCGCTGTTCACGGTCTCGCGGTGGTCCAGCTCGTTTGCCCGGCTCGGACCGCAATGGCTCCTCCGCCCGGTGCAAAGCAAGGGACATGACGCCTCGGCCGTCCTGGACTCGCGTCAGCTGTTGAGAGATCTCTTGGGCGGACCTCCCCCGGAGGGACATGACAGCTGGACGGTGGATCTCATTGCCCAGGCGATAAGCAGGAACCCCGTGTCAGTCAGGAGTACGCTGGCGGCGGAGGGGATATTCCTAGGCAAGACTCTGACCGGGACCAGGCTCCAGTCCTTGCGGAGCAGGGAGGAGCTGGAAACCCTGGAACGCATGGCAGATGGCGACGCTTCATCCCCTAAGGTCGCCGCCCGCGCCGGTGCGCTCGTCGCGTACATGAACGGCGAGACAACGACAGCCGCCGGAAAGCGCTTCGGCATGTCGTCAAGCACTGTCTCGAATTGGGTCAAATCGTTTGCCAGTCACGGACCTGCCGGGCTTGAGCCCAAGCCACGTGCAGTCTCGAACGAGCGCCTGATGGTGAGAGAGCTCTTGAGCGGCCCTCCTCCCGAGGGTCATAGCCGCTGGACCAGGCGCCTTATTGCCGAGAAGCTGGGGCTGAACACCGTAGAGGTCAGGAATGCCCTTAAGGCGGAGGGGATACGTCTCGGACGGAAGGTCGACGTTGCCAGAATACTGGCCGGACGGAGCCGGGAGGAGCTGGCCGTGCTGGAGAGGATGGCAGATGGCGACGCGCCATCCCCGTTGATCTCCGCCCGCGCCGGCGCCATCCTGGCCGTGCTCCGCGGCGAAACCATGTCGGGTGCCGCAAGGCTTTTCGGCATCACGGGAACAAGCTTGAAGCGCTTGGCCAACTCGTTTGCCAGTCGCGGACCGGCCGGGCTGGAGCCCAAGGCGACGGCATCCTCGAACGAGCGCCGGCTGGCGAGAACTCTCGCGAGCGGCCATCCTCCGGAGGGGGAGGACCGAGACCGCTAGACCAGGTGGCTTATTGCCGAGAAGCTGAGGCTGAGCATGACGCAGGTCAAAAAATTCCTTTCGGCGGAGAGGATAACTCTCGGCCTGTACGACACCGGCACCAGGCTCCTGGCCCGGCGGAGCCAGGAAGAGCTTGGGGTGATGAAACGGATGGCTGATGGCGACGCTCCCTCCCCGAAGACAGCAGTCCGCGCCGTAGCGCCTGTCGCGGTCCTTGACGGCCAGACCATGTCGGGTGCCGGAACGCTTTCGGCTTGCAGTAAGGGAGGGTGAGACGGTGAGCCCGCCTTTTTGCCATGTTCGGCCCGGACATCATCGGGCACGGGTCCGCCGGGGCCCCGATCCCGTCCGCCCCGGATTCCCGACCGGCGGCAAAGGTTCCCGCTGAGAGCCCCGCCCCGGAGTGCCGTACGCGGTCGGTGCCTGTGGTCGAGGAGAACACATGTACACGGGAGTCGCCTGATCCGTTCCGGCGGGTTCCCTCGCGAGAGCGTACCCGCCGACCAAGGCAGGACCGGGCGGGGGGAGCCGCCGACGCCTGCGGGAACGCCCCTGGCATCCGCCTGTCTCCAGAGACCGGTTGCCGCCAAAAAATTCGATGCCGCGTCGAATAGTCTACATTCTCATGCGGCTCGGCGGCACTCCGGATCATGAAAAACGCGTCATATAGCACAACTGCATGTCCCTGCGTCTACGGCTCCAGGACCCTGCAGACCATTTCATGATAAACCCCCATGCGGCTTGCGGCACCCCGGCCCCTGAAATCCGTGTCATGCAGCACGGCTGCATGTCGCGGCGTCACCGGCGCAGTGGCACCGGAAAACCTTTCATATAAAAAGCAGGCAACTCCCGTTCAGCACCTGAACAGTTTTCAATTATTAGAAAATTACACTCAATGCTCTATAATCTAAAAAAAAATGTTTGTGAAAATGGAAAGTGAAATAAATCAAATTATTACCCAGGCGGATAAATGTCAGCGAAAACAAGAATTTCCTCAAATAGTCTTCACGAATTCCAACGAGCATCCTTATTCAAGTTAGGGGTTTATGCGCTAGAACCTTAATTTTCCAC
>JAISFP010000045.1 GCA_031263525.1 Deltaproteobacteria bacterium
GATGGAGGCATCCCTGCCCTGGCACGGGAGCAGGCAGGAAGGCGGCCCGACCAGGGCATGGGAGCCGGAAGGCAGGAAAGAAGGCGGCCCGACCGGGGAAAGGGAGCCTGAATGGAGGCATCCCTGCCCTGGCACGGGAGCAGGCAGGAAGGCGGCCCGACCAGGGCATGGGAGCCGGAAGGAAGGAAAGAAGACTGCCCGACCGGGAAAGGGAGCCTGATGGAGGCATCCCTGCCCTGGCACGGGAGCAGGCAGGAAGGCGGCCCGACTCGGGCATGGGAGCAGGAAGGCAGGAAAGAAGGCGGCCCGACCGGGGAATGGGGAACCTGGACGGAGGCATCTCGACCCTGCATGGGGACAGGACAGGAGGCGGCCCGACCCGGGAATGGGAGCCGGAAGGCCGGAAAGTTCTTAGAGAAGGAACGAAGGAAGGCCGACCTGGGAACCGGGCCGGAAGGGAGGATGCCCGACAATGGCATGGGGACGAGAAGGAAGTCACCCCGACCTGGGCTTGGGAGCCTGAAGGCCAGAAGAAAGAAGGCCGGAAAGAAGGCGGTCCTGCCCGGAAACGGAGGCCTGGGGGGAGGCCGCCCGAACCGGGCACGTAGGGAGAAAGGCCGGCGGGGGCACGGGGCGGCGCCCAGACTGTGCCTGAAAGCCTGAAGACATGCCGACCAGGCAGGTCCTGGAGGTACGGAGGACCGGGCAGGGCCAGGGAGCAGTCCGGACTGAGCCGGGAGCCTGGCATCGGCAGGGCCCACCGGGGACCAGAACTGGGGCGCCCGATGCCAAGGCATGGACACGCTGCCAGGGGGGGACTCGGCACCGGAGGAGGCGCCGCCCGCCCGGAAGAGGCCGGCGGTCGCAGGGCCAGCGGGGCCGGAACCGGGCGGCCCCGGCGGGGTTTGTGCTATGATGGCGGCTGCCAGGCGCCCCGGTTCCTGCCGGAGGCAGGTTGGGCAAGGCGCGGAGGTGGCTTCAGCGTGTGTAGCGGCGCCCGGAACTCAAGTTGCCGCAGTCCCGCAAGCGGAACTTTTGCGCGAAGATTATAGCAATTTTCGCGCCTGGGCCAAAACCTAGTTGCCTCCATCGTGCGGAAACCTCCGTGCCCGGCATCCATGAGGCACCGGGCTGGTGACCGCCAGGGCTCCTGACCAGAGGCCTCCCTCACCGCCGGCCCCCGGGACCAGGCGGACGCACTGCCACACCCGACAACGCCCCCGCCTCCGGGGGCCCCCTGCGCCCAGCAGGCGCCCTGCCCCATCCGACGTCGCGCCCGCCTCCGGACCCGGCGGACGCCCGCATCAGCACGGACAGCTGAAAGGAGCTTCACGCGGCCCATGGCTGAGCTCAACCCGGACATCCTCACCCCGACCTCTGTGGCGGACAAGCTCAAGCGCATGCTGGACCGGGAGTTCGGGCGGGTGGCCGTGGCCGGCGAGATAGCCGGCCTCTCCAGGCCGCCCTCGGGCCACGTATACTTCACCCTCAAGGACCCGGCGTCGACCCTTAACACCGTGATCTGGAAGTTCTCCCGCCGGGGGGGCATGGAGCACATGCTGGAGAACGGCCTCGAGGTCCTGGCCTGGGGGAAGCTCACCTGCTACGGGCCCCGGAGCCAGTACCAGCTCGTCTGCGACCGCCTGGAGCCCCGGGGCGAGGGGGCCCTGAAGCGGGCCTACGAGCTCCTGAAGAAGCGGCTGGAGTCGATGGGGCTCTTCCGGGTGGACCGGTAGAGGCCCCTCCCCGCCTTTCCGGTGAAGGGGGCCCTCCTGACCGCGCGCCTGGGGGCCGCGGTGGAGGACTTCACCAAGACGGCGCTCAGGCGGTACCCCGGCGCCGCCATAAGCCTCTTCCCGGTCCGGGTCCAGGGAGAGGGCGCCGCGGCGGAGATGGCCGCGGCCATCTCCGCCGTGAACTCATGGGGCGGCTTCGACGTGATAGTCCTCACTCGGGGCGGGGGGAGCGCCGAGGACCTGTGGTCCTTCAACGAGGAACCCCTGGTCCTGGCCGTGTCGGGCTCCAGAGTCCCCGTGCTGGCCGCCGTCGGCCACTCCAAGGACCTCTCACTGTGCGAGCTCGCGGCGGACGCGAGGGCCATCACTCCCACTGCCGCCGCGGAGGCGGTGTTCCCCGACGCCCGGGCCGTGGCGGCGGAAGCCGAGGAGATGGCCAGGCGCATGCGCGTGGCCGTTGAGGGCCAGCTCCAGGGGCGCAGGGCCGAGATCGAGGCGCTGGGGAGCGGCGCCTCGAAGGCCTTCGCCAGGCTCCTGGACACGGCCCGGAGAGATCTCGCGAGGCTCCGGTCCGCCCTGGCGGGTGCCATGCGCATGGAAGCCAGGGAGGCTTCGGAGCGCCTGGCGAGGCTAAGGGCGGCCCTGGCAGGGGCCATGACCGTCACCCTCATGAAGGCCCGCTCCGACACGGAAAGGCTCGCCTCGCAGCTCGCGCTCCTCTCGCCGGCCCGCAGGATCCAGGCCGGCCGGGAAGAGCTGGACGCCAGGAAGGCGGCTCTCGCCTCCCTGCGCGGCAGGATCATCCAGCCCTTCCGCCTCGAGCTGGACCGCGCACGCGAGCGCCTGGAGCTCCTGTCCCCGCTGGCCATACTCTCCCGTGGCTACTCCATCGCCATGGACGCCAAGGGGGTAATAGTGAAGCGCTCCTCGGACGTGGAGCCAGGCGACCCGATAAAGCTCCTCCTGGGCGAGGGGAAGCTCGCGGCTACCGTCACCTCCAGGGAGGAGAGCTCGTAGTCCCGCTACACTGCCCCCTCCCGCTGCGCAACCCGGAGGGAGGCGGCCTGCGTCGGGAGGGGGAAATCGGTGTCTGTCCAGGCGACAGCCGTTGCCGACCGGATTGTCAGGCCCGTGGCGGCCCTCACGGGAAGACGGCTTCGGTCTGGAGCGGGAAGGCTGTACAAATCCAGAAGGAGAGCCTGTTACGGTACGGAGGGCGGGGGAGTGCCCCGTATGAGGGGAGGCCGGTCCCGTCAGACACCGGCGTGGCCGGACAGGTCGGAAGGAGGCCGGGAGACAGAGGCGGGCCGGGGAGACGGGGCTGGATGGCCAGGCCCTGGAGGCGGAGCGGGACCCGGGCCTTCCGTCTGGAAGGTCGGCTCCGGCGCACAGGTCGACATCTCTCCTTGCCCGGGAGCTCTCTTCCGGCCCTTTTGAACCTCCTCGGGAACCCGGCCTGCCCTCCTCCGGGCCCGGAGGCTCTCCCTTAGAACGTACACCCTTGCATGGAAATCACCTTTCTGATAATGTTAAAGAGAATTAAGGGGTTTATCCTCGATATTACCCGTTCAATTAAATGTCGGAATCTTCTTCCATGTTTTAGAGCGAACCATGACGAGGAGATAGCAGGGCTGGGCTGTTTCCCAGTCTTTCCACCCATAGGCTGACAGCCAAAATTCCGACATTTAA
>JAISFP010000056.1 GCA_031263525.1 Deltaproteobacteria bacterium
AATCTTCTTCCATGTTTTGAGCGAACCATGACGAGGAGATAGCAGGGCTGGGCTGTTTCCCAGTCTTTCCACCCATAGGCTGACAGCCAAAATTCCGACATTTAATTAAACGGGTAATAAAACCTCTTGAAATCTCCGTGTGTCTACGATTGCCCCCGGGTCCTCGTAGCTTCGGTTCTCCGTGCCTCCGAGCCTTCGCGCCTCCGTAGCTCCGTGCCTCCGGGCTTCGAGTCCTCTGGACCTCCGTGCCTCCTGGCCTCCGCACCTGCGCTCTTCCGGGCCTCCATGCCTCCGGACCTCCGCTCCTCGATGCCTCCCCTCCGGGCCTCCGAACCTCCGGCCCTCCATGTCTCCGGACCTCCGGACCTCCGGGCCTCCGGGCCTCCGGACCTCCTGTCCTCCGAACCTCCGGTCCTCCATGCCTTCGGACATCCTGTCCTCCTCTCCTCCTCTCCTCCATGCCTCCGGACCTCCTGTCCTCCTCTCCTCCTCTCCTCCATGCCTCCGGACCTCCGGACCTCCTGTCCTCCTCTCCTCCATGCCTCCGGACCTCCGGACCTCCTGTCCTCCTCTCCTCCATGCCTCCGGACCTCCTGTCCTCCTCTCCGCCATGCCTCCGGACCTCCTGTCCTCCTCTCCTCCTCTCCTCCATGCCTCCGGACCTCTGGGCGCCTCCCGCCCCCGGCCTCCGGAAACGGTTTGACTCCCAGGAGCAGATCATGTAAATTATCATGTTTTGCCTCTCTGGCACCAGATGCCGGAACAGCGCCCCGATCCCCTGTCAAGCGCCTTCCCGCGAGGGTCCCTAATGACTTACTACGTCACCACCCCCATCTACTACGTGAACGCCAAGCCACACCTCGGCCACGCCTTCACGACCATCGTGTGCGACACGATGACCCGCTTCCACCGCCTGAACGGCGAGGACTCCTACTTCCTCACGGGAACGGACGAGCACGGGGACAAGATTGCCGAGGCCGCCAGGAGGGAGGGGGTCCCCCCCCAGATCTACGTCAACTACATCTCCGCACACTTCCAGTTCACGTGGCCGAAGTTCGGCATCTGCCCCGACGACTTCATAAGGACCACCGAGCCCAGGCACAAGGAGGTGGTCTCCCGCTTCATGGAGAGGGTCCACGACAACGGCGACATCTACTTCGGCGAGTACGGGGGCCTCTACTGCGTGGGCTGCGAGCGTTTCTACACCGAAAAGGAGCTGGTTGACGGCCTCTGCCCGGATCACAAGACCGCGCCGCGCTACATTGCCGAGAAGAACTACTTCTTCAGGATGGGCAAGTACCAGGACTGGCTCATAGACCACATCAGGAAGAACCCCGACTTCATCCGGCCCGAGCGCTACAGGAACGAGGTCCTCTCCTTCCTCTCCGAGCCCCTGGAGGACCTCTGCATCAGCCGGCCCAAGACCCGGCTCACCTGGGGCATAGACATTCCCTTCGACCACGACTACGTGACCTACGTCTGGTTCGACGCCCTCATCAACTACATCACCGCCCTGGGCTGGCCGGACGGGGAGAAGTTCGCCCGCTACTGGCCGCACGTCGAGCACTGCGTGGCCAAGGACATCCTGAAGCCCCACGCCATCTTCTGGCCGACCATGCTGAAGAGCGCGGGCGTGGACGTGTACAGGCACCTGAACGTCCATGGCTACTGGCAGATGGACGAGTCCAAGATGAGCAAGTCCGTGGGGAACGTGGTGGACATCTTCTCCCTTCGGGAGGAGTTCGGGACCGACGCGCTCCGCTACTTCCTCATGCGCGAGATGACCTTCGGCCTCGACAGCGAGTTCTCCTACCAGCGGATACTGGAACGTTACAACGCCGATCTGGCCAACGACTTCGGGAACCTCTGGCAGAGGTCCGCGACCATGCTGGAGCGCTATTCGGGGGGCGTCGTTTCCAAGGAAGCGCTGGCCGAGCTCTCCCGCGACACCGAGTGGGAGGGCAGGATATCGGCCCTGTTCACCGACTACCGCGACCACTTCATGAACATGCGCCCCAGCGAGGCGCTGAAGAGGGTCTGGGAGTTCGTGAGGTCCCTCAACAAGTTCATCGACTCCGAAGCCCCCTGGAACCTGGCCAAGGACCCCGCTTCCCGCCCGCAGCTCGACAGGGTGATGGCCGCCCTCATGAAGGGCCTCGCGGTGGCGGGAGCCCTGGTCTCCCCCGTGATGCCCGGAACGGCCGACGAGATCTGGCGCAGGCTGGGGCTTGCGCCCGGTTCCCATGTCCTGGACTCCGTCTCGCTCACGCTGGCCCTCTCCCACGGTCGCCCCGTGGAGGTGGGCGAGCCCTTCTTCGCCAGGGTCGAGAAGGAGGGCAGGCCGAAACCTCCCCCCTCCAGGCCGAAGGACGCCGCTAAGGCACCCGCATCGGGCGGCCCGGCGGCTCCTGCAACCCCTTCCGCGTCCGCAGCCGCCCCTGCCCCCCAGGGCCAGGCCGCCCCTGCGGCTTCCCCGGCTCCTTCCGCCCTGGCCCAGGCGGCTCCCGCCGCACCGGCCGCCCGGTCCCCAGAGGCTCCCGCAACCCCTGTCTCCCAGTCCCATGCGGCTCCAGAAGCCCCTGACTCACTGGCCCTGTCGGCTCCCTCAGCTCCGGCCGTCCAGTCCCAGGCGGCTCCCGCCGCATCGGCCTCCCAGTCCAAGGCGGCTCCGTCTGCCCCGGACGGGCCTCCGGAGGTGATCTCCTACGACGACTTCCGCAAGCTTGACCTGCGCACCGCCCTCATCCAGAACGCCGAGCCGGTCAAGAAGAGCGACAAGCTCCTGAGGCTCACAGTGGAGGTCGGCGCGGAGACCCGCACCATCGTCGCCGGCATCAAGAAGTACTTCGACCCGGAGACCCTGAAGGGCCAGAGGGTGGTCATAGTGGCCAACCTGGCTCCCAGGGAGCTCATGGGCATCAGGAGCCACGGCATGGTCCTGTGCTCCTCGGGCGCGGACACCCTGGCGCTCCTGGTCCCGAGCAGGGAGATGCCCTCTGGGAGCCCGGTCTCCTAGGGGCCGGCGGGACGAGGGGCCTGGCCGGCGGGAAGGGCCGGAGAAGCTCTTATGAAGGTGATAGTGGCCGGAGCGGGGGAGGTGGGCTTCAACATCTCGGAGAAGCTCTCCCGCGAGCAGATTGACGTGGTCTTGATTGACGAGAGCCAGGAGCGGCTCAGGGCCGTCTCCGACGCCCTTGACGTCCAGACCGTGCTCTCCCCGGTCTCCAGGCCCAAGGTGCTCCTCGACGCCGGCATCCGCGACTGCGAGCTCTTCGTGGCCGTGACCGGGAGCGACTCGGACAACATCCTCGCCTGCCGCTACTCCCAGATCCTGGCGCCGGAGGTGAGGAGGCTCGCCCGGGTCCGCGATTCCGCGGCCTACGCCGGCCTCTCCGGGGACGAGGTCCGGGACGGGCTGGGGCTCACCTACATAATAGATCCCACTGCCCTGGTCGTGGACAACATAGTTGACTTCATGGCCATCCCGGGGGCCGGGGACGTGATTGACGTCTCCGGGGGGAAGCTGAAGCTCGTGGGCCTGCGCCTGCCCCGGCACCACCCGATAGTGGGCGTCCCGCTCATGAAGTCGCTCCCCCGGGAGGAGGGCAACAAGCTCCTCATCGCCGCCATCTACCGCCACCACGAGCTCCTGATACCCAACGGGTCCACCGTCCTGAACCCGAGGGACCTCCTGTACCTGGCCGCCACCCCGGACAGCCTCCCCGAGGTCAGCCGCTTCTTCGACATTGACTGGCGTCCGGCCAAGACCGTCTTCATCATGGGCGGGGGCGAGGTGGGCCTGCACCTGGCCCGTCGCCTGGAGGAGCGGGACATGTCGGTGCTCCTGATCGAGCATAACGAGGAGCGCTGCGGCTTCCTGAGCCGCGTCCTGAACAAGACCGTCGTCATCCACGGGGACGCCACCGACCAGTCCCTCCTGGAGGACGAGGGCGTCGGCGAGTGCGACATCTTCATAGCCGTGGGCACGGACGACGAGAAGAACATGATCTCCTGCCTGCTGGCCCGCCGCCTGGGCGCCCGCAACACCATCACCAGGGTCAACCGCTTCAGCTACGTGCCCCTGGTCTCGGCCATAGGCCTGGAGGCGCTGGTCTCTGCCAGGGTGGCCGCGGTCTCGGCCATCCTGAAGTACGTCCGCAAGGGCCTGGTGGTCTCGGTAGCCACCCTCCAGAACGAGGAGGCTGAGATAATAGAGATTGAGGTTCCCGTCACCTCCAAGCTTGCCGGGCGAAAGCTCATGGAGGCCAGGCTGCCCGAGCGTACCATAGTCTGCGCTCTCCTCCGCGGCGGCGAGGCGATCATACCACGGGGCAGCACCGTCATAGAGGGCGGCGACATCCTGGCCGTGGTCGCCCGCTCCGAGTCCGTGAACCTGCTTGAGAAGGCGCTGGCTCACTAGCCGGTTTCCAGGACGGTCGGGGCGTCACTATTCCCCCCTGCCCGACGCCGTCCCCCGAATGCCTCTTCACTGACGGACCCTTCCGTCCCCTCCCGGCCCTGCCGCCCGAATGCCTCTTCCCGACGGACCCTTCCGTCCCCCTCCCGGCCCTGCCAACCGAATGCCTCTTCCCGACGGACCCTTCCGCCCCTCTCCCGGCCCCGTCCCCCGAATGCCTCTTCCTGACGGTCCTTGCCGTCCCCTCCCGGCCCTGCCGCCCGAATGCCTCTTCCCGACGGACCCTTCCGTCCCCCTCCCGGCCCTGCCGCCCGACGAATACCTCTTCCTGACGGACCCTTCCGTCCCCTGCTTCCTGGCCCAGGCCACCGAATGCCTCTTTCTGACGGACCCTTCCGTCCCCCCGGTTCCGCCTGGACTCCTTGCCATGGCGCTCCACCGGTTCTCACGGCCAGGCCCCTCCTGCCCCTTCCGCCGGTCCCGACAGCCCGGGGTTGGGGTCTTCAGCGGCCAGGCTTTCTGCCTGATTCCGGTCACCAGCCGGTTCCCGGTCTCCGGCCAGGTTCCTGGCCCCTGACACAATTCCGGCCTTCCAGACCCCCGGCCTTCGGCTTCGGCCCCTGGTCTCCGGGCTCGGCTTTGGACCCTGGCCTTTTGCCTCGGTTCCTGCTTCCGGCCTCGGCCCCCCGACCCCGCATGGGCCTTCTTGACGCCTGGCCGCTTGCCCTGGGCCGGTCACCGGACCCATCCCCCATGCGATCCGGCTCCGGACCGTCATTCCGGACACCGGGCCGCTGCCTGGACCGTTCCGCAGCCTCCGGCCTGCTGGCTGTTGCTCCCTGACACCGGACCGCCTCCCAGGAACACTGACTTCCTGCCCAGGGCGGCCTGCGGGTCACCCGCCAACTCCACTCCGACACCTCACGACGTGCCCCGCTCTGACCCATGGTCCACCCCCGCCTGATCTGCTGGATAGCAGGCATCATCGTCCTCGTTACGGGGGCCATGCAGCTCCTGCCGGTCATCTGCGCCCTCGTCCTGGAGGACGGCTCGGAGCTGTCTTTTCTCGCGTCGGCCTCGGTCGTGCTGGCCTGCGGGGCGGGGCTCGCCATAGCGGGCTACCCGGCGAGGCGCCAGGAGCCCCGCTACAGGGAGAGCCTTGCGGTGGTGGGGGTCTCCTGGTTCCTGGTGAGCGTGTTCGGGTCGCTTCCCTACCTGTTCTCCGGGACCCTGGACGCCTGGGGCTCCGTCTTCGAGTCCTTCTCGGGCTTCTCCTCCACCGGGGCCACGAACATAAGCGATCTCGGCAAAGTCGTGCCCTCCATACTCTTCTGGCGTGTCTTCTCCCAGTACCTGGGAGGAATGGGCATCATCGTGCTCATGGTGGCCGTGCTCCCCTACCTGGGCGTGGGGGGGCAGATCATGATGAAAAACGAGCTCTCCGGGGTGGCGGGGGAGAAGATAAAGCCACGGGTGGCACAGACGGCCAAGATCCTCTGGATGGTCTACCTGTCCTTCACCCTCCTCCTGTTCGTCCTGTACCTCCTGGGCGGCGAGGGGGCGTTCGACTCGCTCTGCCTCACCTTCTCGACCATGTCCACCGGGGGCTTCGCCAACTGGAACGATTCCGTAGCCCATTACAGCGGCTGGTACATGCCATCGGTGACCCTGCTCTTCATGTTCATGGGGAGCATCAGCTTCTCGCTCCACTACCAGCTCTTCACCGGAAAGCCCAGAGCGCTCTTCCTCAACCCCGAGGTCATCTTCTTCACGGCGGCGGTGCTCATTGCGGCCCTCATAGCGGCGCTGTCGCTCTTCGTCTCCGGCTACTACCGGAACCCCGGCCAGGCGGCCTTCTACGCTCTCTTCCACTCCGTGAGCGTCGCCAGTACCACGGGCCACAGCCTCCGCGACTGGGGGGACTGGCCGGCCCTGGCCCAGGGGGCGGTGTTCGGCCTGGTTCTCATAGGAGGATGCACGGGCTCCACCAGCGGGGGGCTCAAGTGCGTGCGCTGGCTCATCCTTTTCAAGACCGTGCACCGGGTCCTCCGCCGTTACATACATCCCCGGAGCGTCATAACAGTGCGCCTGGCGGGAAAGCCCGTGGCCGAGGACGTGCTGGAGGGCGTGTGGATGTTCTTCCTCCTGTACTTCCTGGCGGGGGCCCTGGCCACCCTTGTCCTGACGGGCATGGGCCTTGACATCCTGACGGCCGCCTCGGCCTCCGCGAGCTCGCTCGGGAACGTGGGCCCGGCTCTCGGTCCGCTCGGACCGGACACCACCTACGCGTGGCTCCCCGGCCCGGCCAAGGCCGTCCTGAGCATCCTCATGCTCCTGGGCCGCCTCGAGCTGTACAGTCTCCTGGTGCTGTTCATGCCGGAGTTCTGGTCAAGATGACGCGGCTTTCTGCACATTTGCGCTCCGCGCACGGGACTCACACGGTTCCAGCAGCTCCGGAAGCCCCATGTGTGTCCGGAAAGCATGGGTATCATGGAACGCATGACGTCCAGCCTTTTGGAAATTCGCCTAGTACGGAATGCCTGTCTGGTTCGCGAGACGCGCTTCCTCTCTCTGATACGCGTTGCGGGTATCTGTTTACATGTGCGCCGGCGCATACAGGGACGCTTCTTGCGCTTGACGATCAGTCTGTCTGCGGCTCCAGTTTTCCGCGTTTCGTTTACAGTATGTTTATGTCTCTCGACAGCACCGGCTTTTCCTGCAAGCATGGAAAGCCTGACATATCCGGCATGACCGACATATCAGGCTTGCACTACATGTCCAGCGTCCAGTGTATGTCCGACGTTTCGTTCATGTTCAGCATTTTAGACAGACCATGCATTTCCCGCCTGTCAGTAGATACTGGCATCTCCAGCTTTTCCGACATGTCTGCCAACCCTGGCATGTCTGGTGTTTCAGGCATGACAGGCAAGGACTGCATGTGTGCAGTGACTGAAGCCGCGGGAGGTACGGCATGGTAACAGCCGAGGGAATAAATGATCTCGATCCTGCTCTGAACCGTTTCCCCGAGGGATTTCCGGCGATGACGGGCGACCGTGCGCCCGAGGTCTTCCTTCTGGGGGTGGGCGGCGTGGCTATGAGCTCGCTGGCCGGCCTCATGAAGGAGGAAGGCTACACCGTTTCCGGGGCTGACGAGGGGCTCTACCCTCCGGTGAGGGATCTGATAGAGGAGCTGGGCATCCGCGTGCATCTGGGCTACGGGGAGGACTGCCTGGAGGGTGAGCCTGACCTGGTCGTGGTCGGTAACGTCGTGACCCGTCGCTTCCCGGCGGCGGCGGAGCTCCTCAGGCGGGGCATCCCCTACGTGTCGCTCCCCCAGGCGCTCCGCGGCATGTACCTGGACCGCACCCGGAACCTCGTCGTCTCGGGGTGCCACGGGAAGACCACGCTCACGGCTCTGTGCGCCCGGCTCCTGTCCGAGGGAGGGCTCGATCCGGGTTACCTCATAGGGGGTGCCGCGCTGGATTTTCCCAGGCCCTTCTCCGGCGGGGGAGGGCGGATCTTCGTCATAGAGGGCGACGAGTACGACTGCGCCTTCTTCGACAAGCGGCCCAAGTTCGTGCATTACCGGCCGGACACCGTGATACTCACCTCCGTGGAGTTCGACCACGCGGACATATACCCGGACCTGGATGCCGTGAAGGCCGCCTACCGGACTCTTGCCGGGCTCGTCCCGCCGGAGGGGCTCCTGGTTGCCAACGGGGACGATCCCCTCTGCTCTGAAGCCGCGCGGGACTGCCGAGGCCGGGTGGAACTTTACGGGGAGTCCCCAGGATGCGGCTGGAGGCTCGGGAGCTTTGCCGCTCACGGCTTCGCGTCCGAGTTCTCGGTCCTCGCTCCGGACGGACGGGAGTTCCGACTCGCCTGGCCCAGGATCGGGCGCTACAACGCCCTGGGGGCCTGTGCCGCCGTAGCGGCCACGCTCCACATGGGCCTGGACCCGGAAGCTCTCCCCCGGGCCTTCGCGGGCTTCCGGGGGGTCAGGCGCCGCCAGGATCCTCTCTTTGACGGCTGGGCCCCGCGCGAGGAATCCGTGGCTGACGCCGGGGCTGGGCCTGATGCCGGAACCAGAGCTGACGGAGACACAGTGCCGGGTCCAGGAGGTGGCTACAGCGGCGGACGCGTCCGCCGCTGTCCCTGGGGCGTGACGGTCGTGGACGACTTCGCCCACCACCCGACCGCCGTGGCCAAGACCCTCGCGGCCCTGAAGGAGGCCTTTCCGGGCCGGAGGCTCGTGTGCGCCTTCGAACCCAGGAGCAACACCTCCCGCAGGGCTGTCTTCCAGGAGGCCTACCCGACGGCCTTCGCCGCTGCCGACCGGGTGCTCCTATCGGGAGTGGACCGCCCAGAGAAGGCCCCGGAGGGGGACAGGCTTGATCTTGCTAGGCTCCGTTCGGACGTGGGGCCCCGCGCGGTGCTGTGCCCAGATCCGGATGCCGTGTTCAGGGAGGCTACCAGCGGTGCGCTTCCCGGGGATCTGCTGTGCGTCATGTCCAACGGGTCATTCGGGGGGCTCGCGGGGCGGCTCGCCGCTTTTTTCAGGTCCCGGGCCCCGGAAGGGCCCGGCATGGGCCCCTTTGAGTTATAATGGGGAGGTTATGGCCAGGCACTTCTCCCCCATAGGGTACACTTTCAAGGACGAGAGGCTCCTAAAGGCGGCCTTAACCCACCGCTCCTGCGTCTGCGAGTGCTTCGTCCGGGAGGGGGGCGAGGAGCACGACAACCAGCGCCTGGAGTTCCTGGGAGACGCCGTACTCGAGCTCTTCATCAGCGAGCACCTGTTCGCACTGAGGCCGCGGCTCTCAGAGGGGGCCATGAGCCGGGTGCGGGCCTGCTTCGTGTGTGAGGGCAAGCTCGCGGAGATCGCCAGGGGCATAGGCCTGGGCGAGCACCTGGTCATCTCCCAGCCGGAGGACAATTCCGGAGGCAGGGACAAGACATCGCTCCTGGCGGACGCCATGGAGGCCCTGCTCGGGGCCGTCTTCCTGGACGGCGGGGCGGAGAAGACCAGGAGCCTCATACTGAAGCTCTGGAGCCCGTACCTGTCCGGCTGTTCGGAGAGCCCGCCCTCCATCTCCGACTACAAGACCGCCCTCCAGGAGTTCACCCAGCGTTGCGGCATGGGCCTCCCCGTGTACTCGCTCTCCAACACCGTGGGCCCGGCCCACAAGCCCACCTTCTTCATAAGCGTCCGGGTGGGCGAGCGGGCCCCCGCCACCGCCATGGCCCGCTCCAAGAAGGAGGCGGCCCAGCATGCCGCCAAGATCCTCCTCCAGGAGCTCATGGACGAGGAGGCCCGTTCCCCCCGTCCGGAGGTTTCCCAGGACGTGCCCTCCAGAGCCAGGACGGTGGAAGGGCTGGTTATGGCCAGTGACTGCCGGCCCAGGCCGGAGGCTGACGGGTGCATGGCGGAGCAGGAGCTCTGCCTCGCCGACGCCTGCCGCGAGGATTCCGCCCTGGCGGAGGGCTCCTTCCTGACTGACGCCTGCTCCGGGGATCCCTGCTCCTCCCAGGGCATGGCAGGGTCCGGAGCGGCTCTCAATGCTTCTGAGTCCGGGCCCTGCGGCCGGACGGACGGTGAGGGGGCAGGGGAACCCATCTCCAGGACTGAGTCCGGGCCCTGCGACCGGGCGGTCGGTGGCGGGGCAGGGGAGCTTCTCTCCGGTAATGAGTCCGGTCCGTGCGGCCTGGCGGCTGGGGGCGGGACAGACCGGTGCCGGGCGCGGTCGAGTGCCGGCGTCCCCCCATCGGAGGACAGTGCCTGCATCGAAGCGTCGGACGGGGAATGCCGGGCGGCGGTCGGAGCCGAGACAAGGGATGCCTGCGCCGGGATGGGAGACGGAGCCGGTCGGTCCCGGTCCGGGGCCGGAGCCGTGGAAGGCAGGACAAAGGCCGGGCCCGGAGCCAGGGTCAAGGCCAGGGGCAAGGTAAAGCCCAAGGACAGGGCCTCCGGCGCGGCACGGACCATGCCACGTGCCTCTGAGGGGGCCGTGCCGGGAGTCAAGATCCATCAGGGTGCCGGAAGCGGCACCGGGACCGGGGAGAGGCCGTTGACCGGTGGGAAGCCGGAGGCCGACAAGTGCCCAGAAGTCCGGCCCGGCACGAAGGCCAGGCCGGGGCCGAAGCCCGGTCCTTCCGCGAAACCGGGGCCGAAGCCCGGTCCTTCCGCTAAGCCGAGGCAGAAGTCCAAGTCCGGCTCCAAGTCCGGGCCAGAGACCAGACTCAGGGCCAGGCGGAAGCCCGTTGACTGCGGGGAGGACTTGAGGACGGGGGTCGAGGGGCCCGAAACATCTGGAACGGTCGCCCGTGATGGCGTTCTTTCCGAGGCGAGCCCCCGCTTCCTCTCCAGCACGGACGAGTGCCAGGCAGAGGGAAGCCGTCCGTCCCGGCCCCCCAGGCAGCCCCGTCCGCCCAGGCCGTCAAGGCTTTCCGCAGGCGCCGCCGGGGAGGGCAATGGCGACTCTCCTGAGAGGAACGGCCCGCGCGGAGCCCCGGACTTGTCCATGCCCGCCTCTCAGGAGGCGGACGCCCCCTGCGGAACCGATACTCCCGACACTCACGGGAGAGCCGGGGCTGTCGACCCTCCCGAGGGTGGGGGCCAGTGAGCCCGGTCTGCTGGATGCACCCCCTCTCCCGTTCTCTGACCTCTCAGCCCGGGCCTCCGGTCTCGATGCCGCCCCGTGGAGCTCGACCCTTCCTGCTCGGGCCTTCGGCTACTATGCCGTCCCGCGTTGCGGGGCTCTCCCGGCCAGGGCCTCCGACCTCCCGTCCCGCGTAGCTCGTCCCTCCCCGTCCGGGCCCTCCAGCCGCGATGTCCCCCCGGCACCTCCCCTCCCGGAGCCGGTTTCCAACTATGACCTGAGCCGTTGCGAGGCTTGTCGGGCCCGCGCGTCATGACCGTCCCTGACCGCCTCCGTTCCACGGGGCGGGGCCCACGAGGCCAAAGGATACCCCTTATGGTGGACCCAGACATAAGTTACGTGGCTCCGGAGAAGAGCGACGAGGCCCAACAGCCTGGAGGCCAGGCCCAGGCTGACAGGTCTCCGAAGTCAGGCGGCCAGACCCGGAGCGACAGGGCCCAGGAGGCGAGCGGCCAGGCCCAGGAGCCTGGAGGCCAGGCCCAGGCTGACAGGTCCCCGAAGTCAGGCGGCCAGACCCGGAGCGACAGGGCCCAGGAGGCGAGCGGCCAGGCCCAGGACGGCAGTGACCCGGAGACAGGCGGCAAGGCCCAGGACTCGGGCGGCAAGGCCCAGGAAAAGGGCAATGGAGACGCGGGCCCAGCCCTGACCAAGTCCGGGAAGCCCAAGAAGCCCCGTAAGCCGAGGCCGCCGAAGCCTGAGCCGGTCCACAGGGCCGGCTTCGCGGTCATCTTCGGGGCGCCCAACGCTGGCAAGTCGACTCTCCTGAACCGTATCCTGGGGGAGAAGGTGGCCGCCGTGGCCGCCAAGCCCCAGACCACCCGCCACAAAATTTTGGGTGTGCTTACCCGTCCGATGGCCCAGCTGGTCTTTTACGACACCCCGGGCTACCACGAGTCGGAGAAGCTCCTGAACCAGGGCATAGTCTCACGGGCCGTGCATGCCCTGGCGGACGCGGACGTCGTGCTGTTCCTCGTGGACGGTATGCGCCGCGGGGAGGAGCACGAGGCCGCGATGGAGCTCGTGAAAGCCAAGGAGCGCTCCAAGCTCGTCTGTGCCGTGAGCAAGTCGGACATGCTCTCGGAGAAGAGGATGAGGCCGCTTACCTCCGAGATCTCCTACGCGTTCCCCGGCGCCCCCGTCATCCCAGTGTCCGCCAAGAACGGCAACAACGTGGGCAGGTTGATAGGGCTCCTGTCCGACAGGCTCCCTCCGAGTCCGGCGCTCTACCCCGACGACACGCTGACCGACCAGAGCATGAGGCAGATAGCGGCGGAGTTCGTGAGGGAGTCGGTCATACGCCACACCCGCGAAGAGATCCCCTACGCCACGGCCGTCACAGTGGACCGCTACGAGGAGCCTGTCAAGACTGGCCTGAGGAAGACCTACATAGCCGCCACCATCCACGTGGAGAAGGACAACCAGAAGGTCATAGTGATAGGCGCGGGCGGGCGCAAGCTCCAAGCCATCGGCACGGCGGCCCGGGAGAACATAGAGAGGCTGGTGGGCGGTCCCGTGTTCCTGGAACTGTTCGTGAGAACCACCAGAGACTGGTCCAAGAGGAAGGCCAGCCTCCAGGACTTCGGCTACCGGGACCCCAGCTGAGACCGGCTCCCCCTGTTCGGTGGGCGGCCCGTATCCTGGCCCGGGCAGGGGCCGTCGGCACGGGAGTCGGCCGGGACTTAAGGAAGGCGGGTGGCCATCGGCATGGACATAAGCCGGTGGGGAGGCCGTCGGCAGGGGAGGCGTCAGGGACATGAGCCGGGGGGAGGCCGTCGGAACGGGAGGCGTCCGGGACATGAGCAGGGGGGAGACCGTCGGCACGGGAGGGAGTTCAGCACCAAGTGCGGGGCAGGGGTCTGCGGAAGGGGATGGCCGGGCCGGCTTTGACGTCGGGCATGGAAATCTCGGCACCGGACAGGGGAGGGGAGGCAGGCTTCCGGGGGTCAAGGCCCGCTTGGCGTGTCAGTCATGGAAATGCCGCTCCCTCGGACACGCTCCTCTACCGGACCGTCACTGCACCGGGTTCGACCGGCTTCATGCAGGACGACTGGAACATGGGGCGGCGTATCCCGTGTGACGGGAGGACCCCGAGTGTCGTTGGCCGCGGGGCAGGATGAGGGGCGTGAGCCCTTAGCGTGGCAAAGTCAGCGGAGGACTACCGTTTCGGCTACAGACCTGAGCGTCTCGGAGTCATGTTCAGCCAAGTACTTGGTGAAGACATCGTTTACCAGCCCGAAATCCTTGTACGGCTGTTTCCCGAACATCGTGTAGCCGTCGCCTCCGAAATAGAGGAAGTTGTTTATCGCGACCGAGTATGTCGCCTTGGGATCCAGCGGCTTGCCGCCGACCGTGACAGACTTCGGGACCCGCATCTCGCCTTTAGTGCCGTCGGGGGCGGTCGTCTCGCGGGTTTCCGTCTCCACCTCCATGCCCCAGAACTGCGGGAAGCCGCCCGAGCCGGAGAGCCCGAGCCCGTGCGCGACCGCGGCAGTGAGTTCCTCGCCCGTGACGCGCGTGAGGTAGACGAAATCGACGTACGGGAGAGACGTCAAAATCTTTCCTTTTGTCACGGGGCCCTGCAAAATGGATTCGCGTATGGCGCCGCCGTTCAGGAATGCGATGTCGGACCCGGCGACGTGGGCTATGGCCGCGCAGATGAGGCGTCCGAGGTTCGTGCTGGTCTGCCTGACGTTTTCGATAGCCCCGTCCATG
Organism: Deltaproteobacteria bacterium; assembly: GCA_031263525.1. Taxonomy (GTDB): domain Bacteria; phylum Desulfobacterota; class Desulfarculia; order Adiutricales; family Adiutricaceae; genus JAIRZX01. The sequence goes on from JAISFP010000056.1 coordinate 13,789, forward strand.
TCGAACGGGACTGTCATCACGACCTTGTTCATTTCCGTCTCGAGATCGGATTTCAGGACGTTCATCGCGGCGCGCATTGCGGGATCCGGATCCGTCCCGGACACCTCCGGGGAAGAGGCTTCGAGAACGGTGGCTGAAATAGAAAATTTGCCTTTGTCGTCCCTGTCGACGGTCACTTTTCCGACATTTTCAAAATCTGATCCGGCGCTGGTCACGATTGCCCGGCTCCCGTCGCTCCTCTCTACGGTGATTACAGTCGTGGAGTGGCTGTGCCCGTCGATGACAATGTCGATGCCCGGTACCTGCTCGGCTACCGTCTGGGCCATCGGATTGCAGTAGGGCATGCTGCCCATGTGCATGACGCCGACGATAACATCGACTCCTTCGGACTGCAGGCGTTCCACGACAGCCTTTGCCTCAATCACTGGGTCAATGACCTCAAGCCAGGCGACATTGATGAAGTTCGTGGAAATCTTGGTTTCCGGAGTGGTAAGACCGAATATTCCCACTTTCAGATCGCCGAAAGACCTTACGGTCATTGCCGGAAGCAGTTTTCTGCTGTTCTGATGGACTATGTTGGCCGAAAGGAATGGGAGGCGGTATTTGCTCGAAAGTTCGTGAAGGCGGTTGGACCCGTAGCTGAAATCCTGGTCGCCGGCCGCAATCGCGTCGTACCCGACAAGGCTGAGGATTTCAGCCACAAGCTCGCCGCGCCGGGCAGTGGAATAAGAATGGCCCAGGAGCACGTCGCCAGCGTCAAGAAGTAGCTTGTTCGGCGTGGCGTCGCCGTCCACAAGCGCCTTCAGCCTGTCGTAGCCGATCCGGATGAGCTTGCCGTCTTGGTCGCGTTCCTCGAAGGCATGGCCTTGAACGTCGTTGGTATGGTAAATTACAAGATCGTGCGTGTCATTGGCTAATGCCGTGGCGTTGTCGATGAAAACGCCAGCGTAAAACACCAGAGCCGGAACAGTCAGCAACAAGAAATGTTTCCGCATCAGGAATCTCCCGTATTTCAGATATCCCCGGCCAGGAATCAGACAAGTCTCATGTTCAACGGAGGCTGAATCATTCTGACCGTTAAAAGGACGGAAGTAACATTGACTTATTAGATGGAAAATTAGGTTTGATTTATGACTTATAATTTAAAGGTTATCAGTTAAGGAATATAGTATAAGGAATAAGATTTAGGTTTATCAGTTAAGATTAAAAGATAATGGTTTCAGGATCGTGATTTAGGTATGCCATTTATGATTTAAGGATTATGATTTAATGGCTATGACTTGAGGATTAAGATTAAATGGTTATGATTTAATGGCTATGATTAAGAATTAAGATTAAATGATTATGGTTTAATGGTTATGATTTAGGTTTATCAGTTATGACTTATGGATTATGGTTTATGATTTTAGGATTATGATCTAGGTTTGTTAGTTATGATTCAAGGATTATGATTTTGGGTTTATGGTTTGAAACATATGATGAATAATTTAAAATTTATATATAGATTATAAATTAATATTTTTATTAAATGAGATGGAAGATTTTTTTAAAAAAAATTTTAGATTTAGCTGCTAACATTGTCAGCGGTATGCTATTTGCACCGTCAATGTTAAGATGTCAGAAACACCAAGAGAAAATTTCGTCATCTGTCAGAAAAGCTTAAGGAGGCATTCGTTCCAAGATAACGTCGAATACCAATAATTTCGACCATTCTCAGCAACGCTTGAGTGCGGCACGCTCATCCAGTCGGATGGCCGACCTGTCTGAGGATTGAACTATCGGAGAACCGACGCGTCGGAGACTTCCTGGAGCGTGGCGACGTTCTGGTCCTCCATGTAGGTGCGGAAGACTTCCTCCATCGTGGCGAATTCCCTGTAGGGGTATTTTCCGAACATGACATAGCCGTCGCCTCCGGAATAGATGAAATCGTTGATGGCCAGGGAGTATTTTAGCTTGGGATCCAGGGGCTTTCCTCCGACCTTCACGGACTTCGGGAACATGATTTCCGTTTTCGTGCCGTTAGGAAGAGCTGACTCGCGCTTCTCGGTCTCGACCTCCATCCCCCAGAACTGGGGGAATGCCCCGCCGCCCGGCAGTCCTAGCCCGTGGGTGAGAGCGGCCATGATGTCCTCGCCCGTGACTTCGATCAGGTAGACATAGTTGCCGTAGGGAAAGGTCGTGAGAAAGTGACCTTTTGTCACGTCGCCCTTCGGGATGGAATCACGGAACGCCCCGCCGTTCATCAAGGCGACGTCCGCTCCGGTGGCGTAGGCGAGAGACGCGCAGACCAGCCTGCCGAGGTTCGTGCTTGTCCGTCTGACGTTCGACCTCGACCCGTCGAGATCGAACGGCACTTTCATCACGACCTGGGCCATTTCCTTGTCGAGCTCCGCCTTCAGGATCCTCATCGCCTCGCGCATTGCCGGATCCGGTACCGTCTGGGCAATCTCCGGCGAAGACGCTTCGATAATGGAGGCGGCAATTGAAAATCCGCCTGAAATCTTCCTGTCCACCGTTATCTTGCCGAGATTTTCAAAATATGATCCCGTGCTCGCCACAGTGACGGTGCTCCCGTCGCTCCGTTCAATCGGGATGGTCGTCTTCGAGTGGCTGTGACCGTCGATTATGATGTCTATGCCCGGGACCTGCTCGGCTATCGTCTGGGACATGGGCTTGCAGTACGGCATGCTGCCCATGTGCATCACGGCAATGATCAGGTCGGCTCCTTCGGCTTTCAGGAGTTCCACTGTCGCTTTCGCCTTCTCCACCGGGTCCTTTATGTCAAGGCCTTCGATATTGCGGGGATCAGTGGACGTTTTCGTTTCAGGCGTGGACAGTCCGAATATGCCGACATTGAAATCGGTAAACGCACGAACCACGTAAGGGGGCAGGAACTGCTCGTTGTTTTCGTTAACGATATTCGCCGCCAGGAAATTCAATCGGTATTTTTCCGATATCTCGAGAAGCCGCTTGTACCCGTAGTCGAAATCGTGGTTTCCGGCAGCGATCGCGTCGTACCGAACAAGGCTCAGTACTTCCCCCATCAGTTCCCCGAGCCGTGCCGTCGCGAATGCCTGGCCGTGGAGAACGTCGCCCGCGTCAAGGAGCAACTTGCGGGGCGTGGGATCGGCGTCCACGACCGCCTTGAGCCTGTCGTACCCGATCCTGACGAGCTTCCCTTCGCTGTCGCGTTCCTCGAAGGCGTAACCATGAACGTCGTTAGTGTGATAAATTACAAGATCGGGCGTTGCGCCGTAGGCCTGGGCGTGGTTGAAGATCGCCAGCGCAAAGAACAGTACCGTAAAAATCAGTGGCCAAAAAATTGTTTTCTGCATCAGGTAACTCCCTGTCTCTCAAAATCAACGGTCTGGAATCTGATAAGTCTCGAAATCAATGTTTGTTGCTTATCTTGAAATATTTGGAATGATTAATAAAAAATAGCTTGTGACATAGCCGATGGCTATCTGGTCCTCGCTGATATCTTCCCTGGATGATAGTCTGCCAGAGGAGAATTTGGAATTGAACAGGCCTCGGTTGCCTCCTGCTTCGCCCGTGGCGGGAAGCTTCAGTTTCACTTTCTCAAGTACGTGCCCGCCGCCGCGCCCCTGAAGTTGCAGTACATCTGTAACGCGGAAGCCGGGCCTACCTCGGCACTGTTGCCGTTAAATGTCGCGTCTATCACTCCGTTGTCAGGGTCTCTGAAGTCGCTGGGGTGGATGGTGAGTTTTCCTCCTTCATCCGTCATGGCTGCGGAGCTTATCTTGCAGGAGAAACCATCCGGCGAGACAGTTTCGATTGAAGCCCCGTACTGGGGACCGTCTCCGACCATGACTGCCGTCATGCTTCCCACCGGTCTCCGCCAAGAGTTCGGGGACGACGTAAAAGCGTAGTAACCCTGGAGGGGGGCGTAGGCGTTCAGAGTGAGCTTTTCCCCCATCGCAACGGCGTAGGCAACCGTGAGACGCCTGTAGGCCTGTGCCCATTCGTGTATCATGGAGGTGGACGGGTACTCGGACTGGGCTGTCTCGGCCGTGGGGCGACCTTCACCTGTCACTGCGGCCAACGTCTGGGCTAGGACGGCCTCGCAGGTCTCGTAGGCGGAACGGTATGCCTCGTTTTCCATGAACTTATGGTGATCCTGTGGCCTGCGGAGCTCGAACTGGGCTGACGCCGAGACAGTCATTAGAGCCAGGGCCATGAGGCAGCAAGCCGCGGCGGCAAGAAACGTCTTCACGGGCTCCTCCTTTGGTGCGCCAGTTCCTAGCTGGAAGGTCTCTTCTTGTCCCATCCCGCAGGTGATCCGGCAAACACGGGGGAGTTCCGGGCAGGTCAGGTTAGGAAATGCGAAGCAATCGCGCCTGAATGCGGAATAATATCCCGCTTAATAAACCCGGTGTCAACGCGGTCTACCGTATCTTCCCAGAACCCAGGGCGGAGGTGGATGCGGCAGTTTCATTTCCTCTCGTACGTGCCCGCTGCCACTCCCCTCATTCCGCAGTTCATCCCGAATGCTGATTGCGGGCCGACCTCGGCCCTGTTGCCGTTAAATATAGCAACTACCACTCCGTTTTCCTGTTCGTACATGTCGTCGGGGTGGAATGTGAGTTTTCCTTCGACAGCCAGCATGCCGGCTGAGCTTGCCTCGCAGGTGTAGCCGTCATCTGTTACCGTTTCGATCACCGCCCCGTACATGGGACCGTCCCCGACCATGACTACCGTCATGCCTCCCTCCGGTCCCTGCCCCGTATCCGGGTCCCCCAAGTAAGAGTAGTAGCCCTGGAGGGGGGCGTCGGCGTTCAGGGGGAGCTTGTCACCCATCGCCTCAGCGTATGCAACAGTGAGTGTCCTGTACGCCTGGGCCCATTCCTCTCTGCCGGCTGTGGACGGGTACGCGTACTGGGCAGTCTCAGCCGTTGGCCTTTGGTCCCCGGTCACTGCGGCCAGCGTCTGGGCGAGGACGGCCTCGCAGGTCTCGTAGGCGGAGCGGTATGCTCCGTTTTCCAAAAACTTATGGTGATCCTGGGGCTTGCGGAGGTCGAACTGGGCTGACGCCGCGCCAGCCATGAGAGCCAGGGCCATGAGGCCGCAGGCCGCGGCGGCAAGAAATCTCTTCATGGGTGCCTCCTTTGGCGCGCCAGTTACTGGAAGGACTGTCCCGTCCTGTTCCCTGCCGCAGGTGTTGCGGCAGACTTCGGAGGAGTTCCCGGCGGGGCAGGTTAGGAGAAGCCAAGCTTTCGCGCCTGAATGCTGAATATTATCCCGCTTTTGACCCCGATGTCAACGCGGTCTGCCGTTCCTTTCCCGCTCCTAAGGAGGCGGGAGTGAGGCCTGCCTGCATCGCACCGGCATTTGCTGATGCATAAGATATCCGTCAGGGCGAAGGTTTCCGTAAAATTGCGGATCCCAGAATCCACTCTTTAAAAATATGTCACAGCACAGTCAAATCTGAATTTATATGAGTTTAAATTCAAATGCTTGAGTGGCTACGTTGCGGCATTAGCCCAGCCAGGCTAAGCCTTGCGTATTTCTCGGGTACAGGCCGAGTGCCGGAAGCCTGGTGGCGGGTGTCTGAGGACGCCAGACACGGTTGCTAAGGGTAGCCAGTTTGGCACAGGTACGATCTCGAGATGAGTATTATGATTTTATAAGTCCTTTTTATCGTGTTACCATCCAGAGCATCTATCCATAATTATTAAATAAATATCATTTTTGTCATTTAATTTATCATATTTATATAACTTTATGCTATTGAATTTTATATTTTTCTATCTCTTTTATTGTTTATAGCTTTTTGTATGCTTTTTAATATTTTTATGCTCCTATTTTTCTTCTTTTTTGACACCTAATGATTTGTTTCCCAATATGTAATTAACCTCTGATGGTGCCGAGGTCAGTTCCGCTCGCCTGTAATCTCTATCGTTTCGAAAGCCGAACTGACTCTCCACAAATGTCGCAGGCAACGCTTGAAAATGTCCAGATGTCCAGAATGAGTCTGTCTAAGAGGGTAGTAACTCTTGTAGAAAAGCATGCTGATTAGGGACAGGTTGTCGATTGATGAGTGTCTTGAAGAGCCGATATCGTTTTTGTTTGGTAACTGTTCAGGTGCCCCTCTATGGATGGTTTTTTCGGAGGAAAAGAGCCCGGATAAAGAACCCATTAAGTTGAAGAGTCAACAATGGATACTTCATGTGGCGGGGAAGAGTTTCTGTAGAGGGCAATTTGGTTTGAAAGCACCCCTGTTGAGCTCCCCCTGGAACGGGCACCTGAACAGTTACTTTGTTTGAATCTTAACTCCTTATCCGGTTACCTGGAAGTCTTCGCTCACCTTGGCTTCTCCGCCTCCCAGGTGGTCTTAGCCCGCCCGATCGTCTCCGCCCTTCTGACGTCTCCGACCTCCAGGCTGACTCCGATCACAAGGCATTCTCCACTCTCCAGGCCGTTTCCGCCCTCCTGACCGTCTCAAATCTCCTGACCGTCTCCAATCTCCAACCCGTCTCCGTCCTCCTGGCCGTCTCCGTCCTCCTGGCCGTCTCCGCTCTCCTGGCCGTCCCCGCGCTCCTGGCCGTCACCGCACTACTGGCCGTCTCCCCTAAACTCACTGTATCCGCGGAAGAGC
>JAISFP010000094.1 GCA_031263525.1 Deltaproteobacteria bacterium
CGCACGGGGAACCGGCCCCCCGCGCCCGGCCGCCCGGGGAACCGTCCCCCCGCTCCCGGCCGCACGGGGAAACGCCCCCCCGATCCCGGCCGCACGGTGAACCGCCCCCCCGATCCCGGCCGCACGGTGAACCGTCCCCCCGATCCCGGCCGCACGGGGAAACGTCCTCCCGATCCCGGCCGCACGGGGAAACGTCCTCCCGATCCCGACCGCACGGGGAATCCGCCTCCCGGCCCGGAACCCCGGAGGCGTCGGCCCCGGGCCGGCCTTCCGCCCAAGCCCCGCTTCCCGGCGGCGCCTTGCCGTCCGTGCCGTCCGGAAGAGGCACGGCGTTGAGGAGCCTGTGGGTGTAGTCGAAAGTCGGGCCCAGAATCTGGCCGCCGGGCAGGTCCTTGAAGGTCCCGGAGATTCTCCGCGCCGGCCTCATCCCGGAGGTCTCCACGGGCTCGGAATAGCCGAAGCGCTCTAAGGTGGCCCTCGCGGCCCGGAGGAGGAAGACGGCCTCCACCAGATCGCCCCAGGCCTGCTTCACGGCGAGGGCCGCAAGTTCCGGGCAGTAGAGGGAACCCTCCGCCTGGACGCGGTCGACGGCAAGCGCCAGCTGGTTCCGGATCTGGTCGGGCGAGATCTCCGGAAGCGACGGATCCCCCCGCCTGGCCTCGGCCAGCAGCCCGTGGGCCGCCTCTATGGCCTTCCGGCCACCTTTTACGGCAACGTACAACTCGTTTACCCCTCCGGCTCCGGGCGGCCCCGAAACCCGAAATCTCCCGGACCGGCTCCCGGACCGGGGACGGACGCCTCAAATTCCCTCCGGGACGCCGCCCGACCCGCCGCCGCCCCCGCTCGGAACCGTCCGCGCTCCCGGTGCGGGGATCAGGCTCACCGAGCGGGGCAGGCCCGCAAGGAATCCCGGTCCGCACAGGAACACGTCCACCCCAAGGGGGTAGGAGGAGCGGTTCAGCGCCCATCCGTCGAAGAAGCCACGCCCCAGGCCGTGGTCCCCGAAGACGGTGTCCTCCCTTATCCCGGGTCCCGAAGCCTTCACCGGCAGCCCCCCGCACCCATCCTCCAGGACTCCACCGAGCAGGACGGTGGCGGAGCGGTCCGGGTAGCGGTCCGTGCCCCGGTCGAGTTCCAACAGGGGCGGCAGCTCTTCCGGGGAGGCGGCGATTACCAGGGCCGCCCCGCCCGGGGCCGGGGCGGGAGGCGCCGAGCGGTGGAAGGCGAGCCAGCCGGACGCTCCCATGAGAGACGGGGAGAGCCAGACGGGGGTAAGCCCGTCCGCCAGGGTCAGGGCCATGGCGGCCACCGTCACGGGCATGGGCGGCGGCGCCGCGAAAAGTCCGGCGAAGTCGGCCGGAAAGCGCCGCGCGGGGCTCGACAGGGCCGCAAGCGCCACCCTGAAGACGGCCTGGCTTCCCATGGCGGGGTTTCTGAAGCCCGCGGACAGATGACTCTCAGTCCTCATCCTCGCCCCTCGCCAACGTGAAGAACTCCACCCTGGTCTCCATGGTCCTCTTCCGCTCCCGCTCCCGCTTCCGCGCCAGTTCTTCCTCGAGGGCCGCGACCATCGCGGAAATCCTGCCCGAGAACTCCGGATCGCCGGCCAGGGCAGCCGCGACCGCGGCGGCCAGTGCCCTGGACGGGTCGTCGCCCAGGACGTACGCGTGCCCGGGGCGGCCCCTCACGCTCACGGAACAGCGGCTTACCAGGACCTCGCACAGGTTGAAGGGGCTTCCGGTGCCCCCGGCCCTCCCCCTCACCATGACAAGTCCCTTCTGGGGCTCACGGAGGTACTCGAAGTCGGGGATCCGGCCCACAGCCTCCAGACGGGCCAGTAGGCTCTCGCGATCCGCCAGTGCCAGGATCCGCGCTACCCTGGCCCGTTCCCCGGACGTCATCGGGAAGCCCCCCCGCCGGGTCCGGGAAGACCCGCCGCTCCGGGGCCGTGAAAGCCGACGGTTCCGGAGCAGGGAAAACCGGCGGATCCGGGGCCGTGAAAGCCGGCGGTTCCGGAGCCGGGAAAACCGGCGGATCCGGGGCCGGGCAGGCCGGCGGCCGCCCCCGCACGGACTGCCGGCGAGGACGCGCGCGCGGGCTGTAAGGGAGCCGGGACTTCCGGGTCCTCCGGGGGCGGCGGCGGGCCGGGACTCCCTCCCGGATTTCCAGCGGGCCGCAGGCGGGATACGTGCACGATGTCGAAGGGGGTGCCGGCGCGGGACTGACGGCAGAGGCACAGGGCGTCGACGGCCAGTCCGCGGGCCTCCGCGCCGCCCAGCCGGGCGGAAACGAAGTCCATGAGATTCAGGGTCCTCGGGTCCGGGGGTTCGCCGGGGTCCCGGAGGCGGTCGCCCAGCGTCAGGTGGTAGCGGAACTCGTCCAGGACGAACGGATAGCCCCAGATCCCGGCGAGCTCCCGCTGCCTGGGCGTGAGCGGCTCCCTGCGGGAGATCTCCTCCGGGACGGGGGGATGCCTCAGCCCCGAGAAGGCCCTGACAAGCGTCTCCCCGAGATCCGCGAGGGTCCCGGGCAGTTCCCGGGGCACGAGCGCCGGGAAGCCGGGGGGGAGCAGGACCAGCTCGAGGGGGCCGGTACTGGCGGCATCGAGGCCGGCTGCCGCGCTGTCCAAGGCGTCCGCGAGGGTTCCCGCCGCCGCCGGGCTCCTGAAGGGGGCGACCAGGGTGGCGTGGAAGCCGTAGACGGCTGCCGCCGCCGGATGGGGCGGGAAGTCGCCGCCCCGGCTCGCGGGCCAGGGCGGGGGGAGCGCCTTTCCGGAGCGGATGGAGCGGCCCAGCGCCGCCGAGCCCAGCCGGCAGGCTTCCGAGAGGGGATCGGGGACGTGGTATATGCTGTATCTTTCGCTCATCCGCTATATGACCATTTTCCTCAGGCGCTGCGACACGAGATCGAAGACCGTAACGGCTACCACTATCACCAGCATGGCGGCGCAGGTTTCCCTGAACAGGAATCCCCGCATGAGCTCCCAGAGGATCACGCCTATGCCTCCGGCGCCCACCATGCCGACGACCGTTGCCGAGCGGACGTTGCTCTCGAACCTGTACAGTGTGAAGGATATCCACAGCGGGAACACCTGCGGAAGGATCCCGAACCAGATCTCCGCGACGAGCCCCGCGCCGGTGGCCCTGATGCCCTCGACCGGCTGGGGATCGGCCGCCTCGACCGCTTCCGAGAAGAGCTTGGCCAGGACTCCGGTCGTGTGGATCCAGAGGGCCAGGACCCCGGCGAAGGCGCCCAGCCCCACGGTCACGACGAACAGCATGGCGAAGACCATCTCGTTTATCGCCCTCGAGACGTCCATGAGCCTCCGGACCGGCTGGCGGAGCCACAGGGGTGCGACGTTCTCCGAGCTCATGAGCCCCAGGGGGACCGAACAGACTACGGCCAGAATCGTTCCCCACAGGGCTATGTGGAGGGTGACCAGCATCTCCTCCAGGTACAGGCCCAGATCGGAAAAGTCCGGGGGAAAGAAGTCCGCGGCCAGGGTCGCCATGTTGCCGGCGTACCGCACGAGATCCAGGGGCCTTATCTCGGCCCCCCTCCACGACCAGCAAAGGATGAAGGCCAGAGCCGCGCCCCAGAGCCATTTCCGGATCCGGGTCCCGCCCCGTCCGCCGCGGTGCCGGACCGCCGGGGCGGGCGCGCCAGTTTTGGAGATGTCCATCAGCCGGCTACTTCTTCTTTCCCGCGAGCTCGGCCGTGCGCGTCTCCAGCCCCCTCAGCTCCGCCTCCACGGCGGCGAGCCTCTCCCTCTGCTGGGCGTTCAGCTCCCCCCGGTCCTCCAGGGCCTTCTTCTCCTTGAACAGCTCCAGCTGGCGTATGGGGATCAGCTGGTCGTCGTCGGAGACCTTGAATCCCCTCCACTGGAGGGCCTTCAGGATCCCCGCCTCCCTCTCGTCGTTCCTGCCGTAGGCCAGGAGGAAGTCGTCTATCCTCTTCTTGGTCGCCTGCGGCATGTCCTTGCGCCGCACCAGGGGATCGCTCGGAATGAGGGGGCTGGTCCAGATGACCTTGATGAGCCGGCGCTTGTCCGGGAAGGTCACGGCCAGGCGTTCCAGGGCCTCGCTGTTGCAGGTGGCGACGTCCAGCTGCCCGTTCGCCACGGACAGCGCGTTGGACTCGTGGTTCGAGGTGAGGGTCCTCTTGAACGCCGTCCTGGGGTCCACCCCGTTCAGGGCGAAGACGTAGTAGCCGGGCACCAGGAATCCGGAGGTCGAGTTGGGGTCGCCGTTCCCGAAGTTCAACTCGCTGGCCTCCCTGAACATGTCCTCGATGGAGCCAAGGGGCGACCCCACGTTGGCGATTATGTGGGAGTAGTAGCCCTCCGAGCCGTCGGCGGCCAGGGTCTGCATGAACACCTCGCCGTCGGCCCTGTCCACGGCCTCCATGGCCGCCTTGTTGCCGTACCAGGCCAGCTGGACCTTGTCGAAGCGCATGCCCTCGATGATGCCGGCGTAGTCGGTGGCGAAGAAGGCCTTGATGTCCAGGCCGGTCTGCTTCCTCATGTCCTCCAGGAAGGGGTCCCACATGGTCCTGAGGTTCTGGGACGACTCGGTGGAGATTATGCCGAAGTTGATCTCCTGGGCCGTGGCCTCGGCCGGCGCGGCCAGGACGGCGGCCAGGGCCAGGGAGGAAAGGAACAGGAACAGCCCGGCGGCCTGGGCCAGGCCGGGAAGGCCAACATGGCGGCCAAATCTCATTTTGCTCATCTTTCAAGCTCCTATGCTTTTGATTCCAGCGTCTGGGGCGGGGCCCTGGTTCCGGTCCTCGCCGGCTGTTTCGTCCGCCCGGCGCGATTATTCCCGCCGGACGCGGGGATCAGGCGTCGTACAGGCTCTCGCCCGGCCCAGCGGGCTGGAACCCGGCGCCGGGCCTGGACGCCTGGGGCTGCGGGCCAGGCCTTATGGCCTCGAACATCCCCGCCGCGCCCAGGCCGTAGATGGCCTTCATCTTTTCCACGGTCAGATTCTCGCAGGGCCCGTCGTAGAGGATGCGCCCGCAACACAGGGCCACCGCCCGGTGGCAGTACTTTAGGGCGTAGTCCACCTGGTGGAGGCTCACCAGCACGGTTATCTTTTCCTCGCGGTTGAGCTTTCTCAGGAGCTCCATGACCATGATGGAGCTTTCCGGGTCCAGCGAGGCGATGGGCTCGTCGGCCAGGATGACCGAGGCCTTCTGGACAAGGGTCCTGGCGATGGCCGCCCTTTGCTGCTGCACGCCGGAGAGGGTCGAGGCCCTCTGGTCGGCCTTCTCGGATATGCCCACCTTCATGAGGGCCTCCCTGGCCAGCTCACGGTCCCCGTCGCCGAAGGCCATGAGGATAGATCGCCACAGGGGCGTGCGCCCCAGGGCACCCAGCAGCACGTTGGTCGAGACCGAGAGGCGGCTGACCAGGTTGAACTGCTGGAAGACCACCCCTATGCCGGTCCTGGTCCTCCTTATGTCCCGGGAGATGACCCCCCTGGACTGGATGCTCTGGCCGCCCATGGTGACGTGGCCCGAGTCCCTGTCGGCGGCCATCAGGCCGGAGAGGTGCTTCATGAGCGTCGATTTGCCCGAGCCGGAGGCCCCGATCAGGGCCACCATCTCCCCCCGGCCCACTTTCAGGTTGATGTCCGCCAGGGCCTTAGTCTGCCCGAAAGTCTTGTTGAGGTTTGCTATGTCCAGCATGAGAAGTCCTTCCTTGACGGGGTGGCCGAGGCCTCTTTGGCGTCGCCCTTGGTTCTGGGCCAGATTATAGGGGCCACATGTAAAGACTTTGCTAATCCCGGGTAAAATTTATGGAAAAACATCCCCAGGGCCGACCGGCGGGCCTCCTCCTCCTCCTCCTCTTCGGCGGCCTGGGCTCACTCCGGGCCGCAGCTACAGGGCCCACCTTGGGTGCCGCCGGGCCATGGGCCAGCCCCTGACCGGCAAGGGGCGCTCCGAAAGACAGGACCTGCGTCAGGCCCAATCGCGGCCAGGGCCAGGGGGCCGTTTTTCGTATTGCTGGGGGATGATGGGTAAATTAATATAAATATTTAATTAAATTATATAAAATTTATATGTGTATATAATTTGAGATAGAAATAGTCATATCTGAGATAATAATAATTTGGTCAAGTTGTTTTACTTATTAGATTTATTTGAAATATAACTAGCTTTCAGTTAGAATTTACAAGCTTGGCTCTTGGTCAACCGGCCTAAAGAGTCCAATACAAGAATTCTTTTAGTGACTTTTAGGAATCAGTTTTTACTAAATTTATTATCAAGGATTAAACGGTGTCAACCATGAGAAGACTTACGCTCGCGTTTCTGTCGGCCGGCCTACTGTCGGCCTGCCTGTGGCTGGTTGTTGTTCCTGGCCAGGCCCGGTCCCAGGGACTGTCCGGGGAGGAACTGGAGCTGAGCCCGGAGGACATGGTGCCCCTGAGCCAGTCTGACATCGATTTTTACGAGGATTACTGCGTTTTCCAGCAACAGCCCGCCGCCGAGACGGGCCAGGACGGCGTGGACGATTTCCTGGCCCGGCGCAGGATCACGCCTATGCGGCGCTACGTCATCGACCAGAGGGTCGGGGCGGTCCTTTTCGGCAACTTCATCTCCTCTTCGGGACTCCAGCCTTCCCAGGAGGACATTGACCTGATTAACAGGAACAGGGAAGGCATCGAGAAGGCCTTTTCCTCCTCCGGCAGCTTTGAGTAGCCGGATGGCCAAGGGCGGGCGGCACTTGACTTGTGGTCGCCTTGCCGTTTAAATTACCGTGTCCCCTGGCCTCTGGCCAGGGGACGCCTCGAACGTTCCACCACATATCTTCCCCTGAGGACAAAACCTCGGACGCTTGGGAGCGAAATGACCAGAAACATCAGGAATCCCTATCTCGCCGCAATCCTGGCCTGCCTATCTCTGCTTCTTTGCGCCGGCCTGGCCACGGCCCAGGACGGTGGCCTGTCGGCGGAGGATTTGGCGCCCCTTTCGCAGGCCGACCTTGATTTTTATAAGGATTACGCCGTATTCCGTCATCAGGCCGAGGGCGGGCCCAGCCAGGACGACCTGGACGCCTTTTTTTCCGAGCGCGGGTATACCCCCCTGCGCTGCCACGTCATCGACCAGCGGGTCGCCTCGGTCCTCTTCGGCAGTCTGGTCGCCCAGCCCGAGATCCAGCCCTCCCAGGATGACGTTGACCTGATAAACCAGGACAAGGGCCGGCTCGAGTCGGCCGTCATATCGGGAACCTATTGATTTGGCCTCCCCTTAGATAGCCGATTGGCTCCTTCGCAAGGCGGGCCGCCTTCTTCGCCCCAAAGATAATGGCCATCCTGGCCATTATCTTTGGGGCGAATGCTTTCTTGATCCATCTAAATAGAAATTAATAGCAATAAATATCTATATTTTTATTGCTAAATAGTAGCCAATTAATTATTGTTTGATTATGTGCGATGGCATATTGGAGAGTGCTGCTTGAAATTTATCGGGGACAATCGCATTGGCCCTTTGCGCCCATGTCCCCCACGGCATCGCTGGCCCTCATTGGGCGGGGTGGGCCGTGGCCGCAGAGGATCGGGGCGGTCCTCTCGGGCCTGACGTCGCCCCGGGCCCGAGGCCAACCCCGCCGGGAAAACCTGGGAGGCTTTGCCTCGGGCCAATGGCGAGGTTGGAGCGGAAACCGGGCTTCTGGCCCGTCCTGGGGCCTGGAGGGCTTTCGCCTGGCGCGGGCACACCCCCCGCCCGGCCATGTAATCGACCGGCGGGTCGCCCCGGTCCTCTTTGGGAGTGCCTGGCATGATGCAAAAGATCTGATGACAATGATCTTATATGTCATTGAAAGGGTCGGCCAGAGTCCGCCGTCGGGGATATCTTTTTTTGGGGGCGAGTGCCTGCTTGGTCCATATCCAGGGGCGATTAATGGCCATATATATTGGCAGTATATTGTTACCTAAATAATTATTTTGATTATTAAAAATTATTATATATAATAATATATCGGAAAATATTGCCCGAATTAATCAGATGCAATCACGTTTGGTCTATGCGCCCCGTTCATCCTGGCCTAGTCTTTGGCTCCCATCGGCTCGGGGAGACCCCTGCCCGCGGCGCCGCCCGGTCCTTGACATGGAAACGGCCAGGGTGTATATAGCTTTGGCCGCCGCTTGGCCAATGGCCCGCCGGTGGCGGGAATGGCCGCGGGAGCGGCTGCCACGCCGGATGTCGGGGCCATGCCGGGCCAGCACCATGTCTTCGGCCGATCCTTGTTTTCGCCTAATTTCCTTCTAAGGACGTGGATTTTTTGTCTTTTTTGCAGCAAGAATTATCTTGAATTTCAGGTGAAAAAGGTATAGTATATTTATTTGCCCAAATGCAGGTCTTTGCGCCCTAAGCCAAGGCCAGGGCGAAAAAACCCCGAATCGGCCAGGGACAATGGCTCTCGTTCGCCCACATAGCTCAGCAGGTAGAGCACGTCCTTGGTAAGGACGAGGTCATCGGTTCAAGTCCGATTGTGGGCTCCATATCAAAGTTTGACCCCAAATAGGGCTGATCCGGTCGCGGTTATCTTGGTTCGCCAGCTCGCGAGGCCTTCCGCTGAGGGGGGGGCATCTGGTCCCAGGCCCAGGCGGGCCCGAAATATTGGCTTAGGCGGAGACATCCGGACCAAGCCACCAATTGCACGGTAGTAAGGAGGCGATTGCAATGGCCAAAAAGAAGTTTGACCGTTCCAAACCCCATGTCAACGTCGGAACCATCGGGCACATCGACCACGGCAAGACGACCCTGACCGCGGCCATAACGCTGATCCTCTCCAAGGCC
>JAISFP010000105.1 GCA_031263525.1 Deltaproteobacteria bacterium
ACAGCCCGCATTCCGTAGCGCATTTCTCCAGCTCTGCCAGGGTCCTGGCCTCCACGATCCACTCGGGAGGAGCGTCCGGGGGCGGGGCGTCCGGCGCAGGGCGTCTGTCCTCCCCGTCATCCCCCGGCTTCCTGCCGACGACAGCCGGCGGCGGAAGGTTCAGGCCTTTCGGTATCGGGATGCCGGGCTCGGACGACTGGGGCGTCCCGGGCACCGGCTGAGGCGGTTCGGCGCGGTCAGGGGCCTGGCCTGCCTCTGGCGAGAGGTCCTCGATGGCCGGCTCGGACGCAGGGTCCTGGCCGGGGAAGTCGTGGACAGCGTTATGCGCCTCGACGCGCATGAGATCGGTCGGACATGCGCGGTCACGGCCGGGATCCGGCGGCGCTGCAGGAGCGCCGCTGTCAGGCGTGGGGCCACTGGCCTCGACGGGAGGGCCGGAGACGTTTCCGGACGTCTGCCCCTCGTCGGATCCGGCGTTCTCGGGAGGCGCCATTGTTCCGGGGGCGGCTGCAGGGCTCCCGTGTGCCCGGGGCGTGACCTGGCCGTCTGAGGTCAGGGGCGAGGGCTGGCTTCCCAGGGTCCGGGGCGTGACCTGGCCTGCGGAGGTCCGATCCGAGGGCTGGCTTCCCTGGGCCCGGGGCGTGGCCTGGCCGGTCGTGGTCTGGTCCGGGGACTGGCTTCCCTGGGCCCGGGGAGTGGCACGGCCGGCAGTGGCCTGGTCCGGGGGCTGGCTTCCCTGGGGCCGGGGCATGGCCTGGGCTGCTGAGTCCTGGGGCGAGGGAGGAACTCCAGGTGCCTGGACCGAGGCAGGGCCTGCCTCGGCACGAGGCACGGCCTGGGCTGCCGAGGTCGGGGTCGCGGGAGAGTCTCCCGGTGTATGGGCCGAGGCCGGGCTTCCTTGGGCCTGGGGATATGCTTGGCCAGCTGAGGCCCGGTCCGGGGCAGGGCTTGCCGGGGCTCGGGCCGGAGCCGGGATTTCGGCAGCGGCGGGCAGGGGGGGAACCTGAGTTCCGGGAGATTCCGGTAGCTCCGGCAGCTCCGGGGGCACGGAAGGGCCGGGCGCAGGCGTCCTCGTTGCTGTTCCGGGGTGGGGTGTCCCGCCCGGGGCGATGCCGGCGCTTCGTGGCTGTGACGGGGCGGCTGCCGTGCCCTGCACCCGTGAAGGCCCCGTCCGAGGGCTCGGGGCCGGGGGTTTCACGGGGGGCGGGTTTCCGGGCGTTCCGGCAGCCGGCGGGGCGGTCCTGGACGCCTGAAACTGCCTGTCATGGGTGCCGTGGAAATCGGGCTCGTCGTCGTAGAAGCCGTGAAGATCTTCCGGGAGAAGGTCGGGGTGACTGTGGGCCTTGGGAGGTACCGGCTTGGCGTGGACAATCGAGGTGTCGAAGTCAACCGGAACCTTCTTCCTGATCCGCCCGGTCCCGCCTGGCCTGGCGCCGGTACGGGGCGGCAGGCCTGCGGAGAGACGGGGCGTTGCCCCGGAAGGCTGGGTTCCCGCCGGCTGGGACGGCCGCTGAGCGGGGCCGCCGGCCCCCCCGGCGCCGGGACCGAAGCCGCCCTGGGCGGGGGGGTATCCTTCGCCCCCGGAAGCGAAGCCGCCCTGGGAGGGGGGGTATCCCCCACCCCCGGAACCGAAGCCGCCCTGGGAGGGAGGGTATCCTCCACCCCCGGAACCGAAGCCTCCCTGGTGTGGAGGGACGCTGCCGGCGCCGGGACCGAAGCCGCCCTGGGAGGGAGGGTATCCCCCGCGCCCGGGACCGAAGCCGCCCCGGGGCGGAAGGCCGGCATCTGGGGCCCCTGGCCGGAAACCGCCCTGGCCGGGAGATCCCCCGGGCGGGAAAGCTCCGGGAGCTGGCGGCCCCCCGGGCGATCCGGGTACGTCGGGCACGCCGAAAGGGGAGGGCTTGGGAAGCTTGGACGGGAATTCCAGGTCCAGCTCGGCCATGTATTTCAGGTATCTGAACGCCGACAGCAAAAGCTCCAGCGGGCTCGCGTCGGCGAGCGAGCCTGCGTCACTGGCATCTTCACCGGACCCTCCTGTCCCGCCGTCAAGTTGCTGGCTGTCGGTGGTCTTGTCCGCAGACGTCTCGCCGCCCGCGTCTTCTGCGATTTCGTCCTGGTCGACGTTTACGGCGGCAGGGGCCGGTTCCTCCCCGTCCACTCGTCGTGGGATATCCGAATCCGTCCGTTGCATGATGTCAGCGTCTGCCCGCTGGGAAATGCCAGATTCCGTCCCTTGCGTGATGTCAGCATCAGTCCGCTGGGTGATGTCAGCAACATTTTCATGCCGGGCGTCATGCGGCATGTCGCCAGGGGTTAGGTCCGCATCTCCAGAAGACTTTTCGGAAGAGGTGTCATCAAGGTTTTTGGGGAGGGCATCTTTCGGAATGCCGACAGCGGAAGCCGCTGCGACATTTTCCAAGTCAGGTGAACTTATTTCTGTCTCGTCATCGTTTAGACTGTTGTCGCGGATGACGCGGGCAGGCAGGCTTTCCGATTCATCTGAATCGAGGGAAGCTGTGCCAGGTAAAATTTTTAAAGGCTCATCATGTGATATGGTCTGAGCAGACTGGCTTGTTGGAATTTCTGGGTTAGAAGTTGCGTTGTCTGGCACATCTGTCTCAGGTAAATTTTCCGGGTTGCTGTCGGAACGCATCCCTGCAGATGTTCTGACGTTGCCGGACGGACTTTCTGTGCAATGTGTCAGGATATCAGCGTCATGGCTGGTGCCGTCTGACAGGATTTCCGGATATTGCGACTGTCTTGGAGTTCCGTCTGCGAAATATTCTGGGTCGGCGTCTTCAGCTTGCGTGGCCAGGCCGTCATCCTGGACAAGTCCGGCAGATGAATTTGAAGTTTTCGCAGCCTGTACAGGCGCTTCTGACAGAATCGGTCCTGACGCGTCTGACGCGGTCTGTCCTGACGTTTCAACCGTAGATTCTCTATGGGATTCTGCTGGAATTTGTCCTGGCGATTCTGCCGCAGAGTGAGCAGACCTCTCGAGCTTGTCCTGTCCGGGCGATTCAGGACCAGACTGACCAGACGTCTCGACCGTGTCCTGTCCGGGCGATTCTGCCGCAGGCTGAGCAGACGTCTCGACCGTGCCCTGTCCGGGCGATTCAGGACCAGACTGACCAGACGTCTCTACCGTATCCTGTCCGGGCGATTCTGCAGCAGGCTGACCAGACGTCTCGACCGTGTCCTGTCCGGGCGATTCTGGATGCCGGAGTGCCGAATCGGGGGCAATCGGCGCGTCATCTGAGGACGGAGCGACTGTCGGGGCCAGACCTCCGAGACCTGTCTTCACGAACGGCATCCCTTCCGCGAAAGGAGATTCCTGAAAGGGCGGCTCTTCCCGAGTGTCCTCGCCGCCGGAGTCGGTCTGAACGGGCGTGGCCTCCCATGTGTCCTCGCCGCCTGACGCCGCCTGCTGGGGCGCGGCCTCCCGTGTGTCGCCGCCGCAGGACGAGGCATGAGAGGGCGCGGCTTCCCGAGCCTCCCGGACGAAGGGCCCGGCCTCGGAACCGGCGGGGCCCGGTGCTGGCGGCGCGACCTTTCGGGGGGCAGGTTCCGGGGGAGCAAGCGAGAACAGGGAGGACTGCTCGAACGGCATGCCCTCCGCGAACGGGGCCGCCTGCTCTTCGCGTTCTTCCTCCGTGTCCTGCTCGCCCGGATCAGTCGGAGCGCAGGGATCCGGAGACATGCCGGGCTCCCGCGACATGCCCGGCAGGCCTCGCGCGGCGAGGCCGCCAGGGAAGTCCGGAGCGCCGGGGACGGGGAGCGGCCGGGGAGCCGGCTGGCTCTCGGGGCCGCAGGTTCCGGTATCGCCCCCGTGGTCCCGTGTGCCGGTCCCGTTCTCGGGGTAACGGGTCACGGTACCGGTCCCGGCGTTTTCGGTTCCGGCCTGTGGGCCGGGTCTGTCGGGGCCGGCGGCCCCGTGCGGGGGATCAGAGTCCATGGATCTGCACCGTGAAATTGTCCACGCGGTAGATGGGCAGATCGTCCGCCCAGAGGGTGCCCCGGAAGGTCAGGATCTTCCGGGCGTCGTCCGTCCCGGTCGCCTGGATGCCCACGGCGCACTCGCGGGAGACGGGCACTATCTGGCCCCGGTAGAGCCAGCTGTGGGGCATGCCCGGAACGGGGGCCGTGAAGCGGCACGCGGCGTCACTGAGTTCCGTGCCGGGACAGAACAGCCGCATGGCCAGCGCCTTGCCGGCCTGGAAGAAGGCCTCCAGCCCGAGCGAGCCGGGCCAGACGGGGTCCTGGGGGAAGTGCGCCGAGAAGAACCACGCGCCCGGGCGCACCGCGGTCCTGCCCCAGCACCTCTCGGGGACGGCGCCCGCGGGGAGCCGTTCCCAGAGGAGCCGGTCGACCATCCTCCATCGTCCCGAGGGCCAGGCCGCGCCGCGCGGGTAGACGGCGGCCTCGGCGTCCGGGGGCGGCGGGGGGAAGGGATCCTCGCCCCGCTGGAGCTTCAGGCCCTCCTGGCGGGCCAGGTTCTCGGGGGAGAGGAACCCGAAGTGGGTCCGGCCCTCGTAGACGGTCTCCCCGTCCAGGGAGACGGTGAAGCGGTAGTGCTGGATGGCGGTCTCGCCCAGGACGCTGTGGCGTTCCAGGGCGGACCGGGTCACGAGCTCGCCCGCGTCCGAGGGGGAGAGCGTCTTCAGGGTCACGGCGTCCCCGCCCAGGTTCCTGAAGTGCATGGGCCCCGCGAACGGCAGATACGATCCCATGAAGCTTGCCAGGAACCCGCAGGGCTGGAGCGCGGTCTCGTTGATGGCCGCGTAGGGGAGCGCCATGGCGCCACCCGCCTCGGCGAAGGTCCAGCGGGAAGGGTCCATCACGTGGCGGGCCACGAGCTCCGAGCCGTCCGCCACGACGCCCAGTTCGCCCTTCACCACCTCCACCTCGTCCATGAAGTCGTAGGGGGCCTGGGGCATGTGCGGCCAGAAGGCCCCGGAGTCGAAGCGGGAGAAGAGCGGCCCGAAGGCCCCGGAGACGGGGCCGGAGGACAGCCGCCTCACCTTCTCGGGGGGGTAGACGTAGGGAGGGCCGTCCGGGACGCCGGCAGCCTCCGCGAAAGCCTTGCCGGTCCCGCCGGCAGGGTTCTCCCGCGTGGCGGAGGCGCTGTTCGCGGGCTCTGCCGCGCCGCCGTGGCCGGCATCCCCTGGAGCCGCTTCGCCGCGAACGCCGGGCGCTTCCGCCGCACGGGCGCGGGACCCGGCTCCCCCGCCCTCGTCAGGCACTTCGGGGGGGGGCGGTCCGGATATCCGGGTACCTTTCCCGTGCGGCTCGGGGGATTTCCTGGCCCCGGCGACGCCCGAGCCGGCCCTGGACCGGGCCGGGGCTGACGCGCGGGTGCTCCGGCCCTGGGCACGGGACGCCGAGGCCGCTCGGCCGGCCCCGTCCGCTGAACCCGGGGCGTCCTGGGTGCCAGCGGCGTCGGGCGGAGCTACGGCAGAGCCGCCCGATACGTCATTCGCAGACTTGGGAGCGTGTTCCGCGGCGCCAGCCGCCCCCGGAGCGTCCGGGAAGCCTGCCGGCCATGGGCCGCCTGCGGCATCCGGCCCCCCCCGGGCGACACCGGCGTACCCCCGGGCAGCGCCCGCCTCGCCTGGCCGTGCGGTCCCGGCCTCGTCTGGCCGTGCGGTCCCGGCCCTGTGCCCGGACCTTGACGGGGAGGCGAGCGGCGGGCGGCCCTTGGGACGTTTTTCCCGGAACTGGGCGGAGAGCTGCTCCAGGGATCCTCCCGCGAGGGTGAGCGCCATGCCCGTCACCTCCACGACGGGCCTCCCGTCGGCCCACATTATGGCGTCCGCCACGGCGCAGGGCTCCGGGGGGCGCTTGGCGGGCCGGCCCGGCCTCCGGCCCGCCGGGGGGTCGGGCGCGGGGCTGCGGAGCGAGAGCTCCCGGACATGCACGTCGTAATGGACCGTCCGGACGCCAGGAACCACCTGGCCGCGGCACTTGAGCGAGGCGGGCGCGCCCGGGGTCGGCACGAAGGCGCGCCCCGGGCCCGGAATCCAGCCCAGGCTCATGAGGTAGAGCCGGAAGGCCTGGAGCGAGGCGTCGTACATGAGGGTGCCGGGCATCACCTCGTCCTCGGGGAAGTGGCAGCGCAGGTACCAGGCGTCCGGGTCGACCGGAGACTCGCAGCGGATGAAGCCGCGGCCGCTGGCGCCTCCCTGCCTGTCAATGAGGGGGGCGCTCCCGACGAGCGCGAGCCTTCCCCCGGGGAGCGGGGCGGCGCCGTCCGCAGACAGCTCCCTGAACCGGGGGCCGAGCGGGGAGAGGTCGCCCCGGCGTATGGCGTCCAGGCCTTCCGCGGAAAGGGACGAAGGAGGGTCGGGGCCGGGGTCGGCCACGAGCCCCTCCGCCACGTGCCCCTCCCTGGGCGGGGGGGAGTCGGCGGCGAGCCCGCGTCCGCCCGCCAGGGCCTCGCGGGTGAAGAAGCCCGCGCAGCCGTTGCGCATGGTCATGAGCGGCTGCCCGTCCGCGGTGCCGTCGTACTCGAAGCGGAACATCCAGGTGTCGGCGTGGCGGAAGAACTTCAGGATTCTTATGTCGTAGCGGCACGTCTCCCCGGGGGCGGGCGGGGCGCGGAAGAAGGTCACCTCGGCGTCCAGGAGCCGGTACCAGGACTCCCCGCGTGTCGCGAAGTCCACCCCCAGCCAGGCGGAGAGCATGAGGTCCGCCTGACCCGACTCTATGGAGATCCCCGGCGTCATCCGGCCCATGTCCAGGTACCAGCCGTCACGGAGCACGTCGTGCTCGGTCACCATCCTCCCCGGGCCCATGGACCTGGGCTCGCCCTCTATGGCCATGACCCTGTCCACCAGCATCAGGGGCTCGTCCGGGAGCCTCACGCGGGAGGGAAAAGCGTCCGCCTCGCTCCAGCCGGGACCGAAGACGGGAGCTATCAGCCCTCTCGCGAACTCCAGCGCCCCCTCCCGGCCGATTGCGGGGGCGCCGGGCAACTCGGGCGGGGCAGGGTCCTCCTTCTTGCCCGATCCCTTGGGCCTCCCCCTGCGCCTGACAGGGGCGCCCGGGGCGGCCGCTGAGTCCGCGCCCGTCTCCCCCTCTCCCGCCGCGGGCGGGGCGGGGGGCGCGGCTGTCGGTCGGGCCGCCGGCGTTCCCGGCGGGGGCGGAGCCGCCGAGGCGGCCGCGCGCCCGCCCCTGGGCGCCGCCGGGGAGGGCTGGGCCATGCCGCGCGGCGGCGCGGGGGGCGCCGGCCTGAAGCACGCCCCGCCGGCTCCGGGGGTCCTGGGCGTTTCCGGGCGTCCGGCCTCGGGAAGCGGGACGGGGCCATTGGGCGCCTGTGCCGCGGGCGCAGGGCGCGCCGGACGGACGGACGGCGGAACCTCGCGGGAAGGACGCGCCCTGGCTCCGGAAGGCTCGGCAGGACTTGGCGGCGCCTGGCCACGGGCGGGCGAGCCTGGCCCGGCAGCCTCGCGGGGTGCCGGGTCCGGGCCGTCATCCGCAGGCACGGCGGGCGAGGGAGCTACGGTACCTGATGGGGCGGAGAGGCTTCCCGGTCCTGCGGGGCCCGAGGACGGGAAGGCTCCTTCCGGACCTCCCGGCTCGGAGGAAGGCAAGGCTCCGCTCGGGCCTGCCGTTCCCGAGGGAGGGAAGGCCAGGCCCGGACCTCCTTGTCTGGGAGGAGGGAGGGGTCCTCCCGGACCTGCGGGCCCCGAGGGGGGGAAGGGTCCCCCAGGACCTCCCGGACCCGAGGAAGGGAAGGCTCCTCCCGGACCTCCCGGTCTCGGGGGCGGGAACGCGCCGCCCGGAACTGCGGGGCCTGAGCGGGGCAAGGGTCCTCCCGGAGCTCCGGGACCCGACGGGGGGAAGGTGCCGCCCGGACCTGCGGGCCCCGAGGGCGGGAAGGGTCCGCCCTGGCCGCCGGGTCCGGAGGACGGGAATGGTCCGCCCTGGCCGCCTGCCCCCGGAGCGGGGCCGCGGCCCGGGAAGGCGGCGGCCCTGGAAGGGTCGAAGGACCTCCGGGAGCCCGGGGCCTGGTTTATCTCGACCACGGTGCGCCCGCCCTGGCGGGCCTGGGTCTTGGCCATCATCCTGGGGTTCGGGGGGATCTCCACGGTCCGGAGGCCGGGCCGTCCCAGGTCCTGGCCGCTCCTCCGGGGAGCGTCCGGGGGGCCTCCCGGCGTCAGGGGGCCGCGGGGGCCGAACGGGCCCGGAGGGGGGGCTGAAGGACTTTGCGGGCCCTGCGGCCCCGGACGGCCCTGCGGGCCGAGCGGGCCGGGATGGCCCTGGGGGCTCAGCTGGCCAGGATGGCCCTGAGGCCCCTGGGCGCCGAGCGGGGAGGGATGGCCCTGCGGTCCCGGCTGGCCCACGGGGCCCTGAGGTCCCTGGGCGCCGAGCGGGCCGGGACCGACCTGCTGGCCGGGCAGCCCCTGGGGTCCCGAGACTCCGAGCGGTCCGAGGGTTCCGGGCGCGTCCCGTGGACCGAGAGGGCCCCGCGGATCCGCCTGCCCCGCGGGGCGGGGGAAGGCCGGGCCCGGGGCGGGGCGGGGGAAGGGTCCGGGCAGGGCGCCGGCGGCACGTGACGGATCCGCGGCGTCCGGGGCCCCCGCTCCGGATGGTGCAGGCCCGCGAGTGCCGTCATGACGGCCTGCGGCGCCGCCGGGTGCGCCGGGGCGGCCGTCTCCCGCGGCCGGCTGCGTGCCGGGGGCGGTCTCCTCCTGGAGCCAGGAGAGGTAGTCGCCGGAGCCGCGCCCGGCGCTTCCGCCGCCGGGGGCGAGCTCGTCCTTGGCAAGCTCCGGGTGCGGCGCGGGAGGCCAGGCGAGGACCGGGGGGTCAAGCGAGACGGGCACCTGGATGCCGTCCTGGCGCGGGGGGGACGGGCAGGGGATGATGTCCTCGGGGACTACGGGGTATCCCGCCAGGAAGAGCTCGGCAATGACGCGGCTTATGCCCGCCCAGCCCTCGTCCACCGGGGTGGCGGCGATGCTCTGGGCGAGGTGCGGGCGCGTGCCGAGGATGTTCTTCACCACCCTGGAGACCGAGGCGCCGGGCCCGAGCTCGATGAAGAACCTCGCCCCGTTCTCCCAGGCGCGTTCCACGGTCCTGGGGAAGCGCACGGGATTCATGCACTGCATGGTGACGGCCTGGGCGATGGTCTCGCTGTCCTGGAGAATGGCGTCCCCCTGATAGGTGGAGTAGAACTCCACCCCGGGCTTCGCGACCGTCTCGCGGCGCTGGAAGTCCAGGAAAAGGGACCTGGCGGGGCCGGCGGCCATGGCGTGGAGGGCGGGGGCGTCCTCGACCGGGGTGTACGGCCCGTCCAGCTGCGCGGCCAGGGCCTGGAACGCCTCGGACTCCCCGCCGCAGAGGCACTCCTCCGCGGAGTACTCGATCAGAAGGTACACGCGTCTCCGGAACGCGGGCTGGAGCTTGTCGATGGCCTTCGCGACCTGCTGGGCGGAGCGCTGGAAGATGCCGGCGGACCACCTGAGCGGCTTGTGGGCGGGCCAGGACCAGTAGCCCCTGAGCGTCCTGAAGTCGGGTGGCGTGAGCTCCCCGTTCCACAATGACGACGTGGAGAAGTCGCTGTACATGTCCAGTAGCCCGGGCCAGATGCCGGACGCGAGGAGCGCCGTGGCCTCGCCCAGCGACACCCCGCACAGGATGTCGGGGGAGATCCCCAGCCGTTCCAGCACCCTGTATGCCATGACCCCGAAGAAGCACTGGGCGAGCACGCTCTCGCGGAGCGCGGGCCGGCGGAGGTTCGGCTCCCAGAAGAGTTCCGGCTGGAAGATTTCCCTGGGCACCCTCACTTCCCGCTCCAGGGTGCTCGCCACGTCAGGGAACGCCAGGCACAGGTTGCGGCCCAGGCCCTTGTACACGGACCCCGACCCGGGAAAGAGGAACGCTGTCTTTCCGGACAGCGGCGGGCCGGCCTTGAACAGCCTCGGCTTGGGATCGTCGGCGAACTCCCCGGCAAGCGCCTTCCTGGCGAGCGAGTTCAGCTCGTGGACGCTTTTCGCGAGTATCGCGAGCGCGGGCTTGCCGGCAAGCGCGCCCTGCGCCTCCTTGAAGCGCCAGGGCAGGAAGGGGAACTGCTGGGGGCCGGGGTTATTCTCGGCGACGTCGAGGAGCAGCCTGAGGTTCTCCGAGACCTTCTCGGGATCGTCCCCGCGGATGAAGAACCAGGAGTCCGGCCTCACGGGCTCCGGCGGCACGGAGAGCGCTCTCGGCGTCGCCCCCTCGAGCTCCTTCAGGGCGTATCCCTGCCCGGAGAGCTCGCGCGGCGGGTCGTCCCGGTTGCGCACCCAGTAGCAGAACCCGTGCCCGCGGCCCAGCGGCTTCAGGTGGTGGCGGAGGTAGAACCCGCTCCTGTTCACCGCGAAAAGGCCAGAGAGCGGCCCCAGCCGGAAAGAGGGACCGTCGATCTTCAGTTCCGCGAGCGGCGGGAGGAGCGCCGCGCCGCGGTCGTTCGCCAATAGCATCCCCGCCGCGCCCTCCACCCAGATGGTGCGCGGCGCGAGCGCGGCGGTCTTCGGATCCCCGAATGTGTCCACCACCCCCACGTAGGCGAGGTCCAGCGCCCCGTCGTTCAGGAACCTTATGGCCTCCCTGAGCGCCCTCAGGCCCGAGTCCTTCTCCTCGGACAGGGTGAACGCCGGGCCCCCGCACCCGAAGTACCTGGCGAGGCGGGACGCCGTGAAGCTCCCCAGCGCCCCCAGCACCCTGGAATGAGTGAGCGGGGGGCCTGATGCCTCGCGCGCCGCTCGAACGAACTCCTCCTCCTCGGTCGCGGACATGCCCGCGGCATCGGGGACGCCTACGGAGATGTCGGAGGAGAGCCTTCCCCGGGCCTTCAGGGCGTCGGCCGCCCTGAGGGGCGCCAGCCACCTCACTGCCCAGTCGGCGGCCCTCGGGTCCGTGTCCACGCCAACGAAGATCCCCATGCGGTTCGGGTCCAGGCCCTCGGGGACGTTCCTGGGATCGAGCCCGGCGGCCTTGGCCACGTGGACCGCCACCTTCAGGGCCAGCGTCTGCTGGGGAAGAGCCTCGGCCAGCTCCACCGGCGGGAGCTTCAGCCCTTCCGCGTTGAGCGTCATGCCCTCGAAGAAGAATCCCGTGGCCTTGAGGCTCCCCGCGCGGCGCGTGCCGGCGACCGGCGGCTCGTTGGGCGTGAGCCAGTAGCGGGCCAGCGCCTCGTAGCTCATCCAGGGGGCGAGCACGGTCCTCGCGGAGATGAGGGCGCACTTGAGCTCGCGCGACGACGGGTATGGCGGAGTCGGGGCAGGGGGACCCTCAGCTGGCCACCAGCCGTGCGGTCCCGTGACCTCGACGGGAGCGGCGTCCGGGGCGTTCATGGCTTCCAGAGGCCCAGGTGATCCTGCGGCGTCCTGCGCCAGCGGATCGGGCAGGTCCCCGGAGTCCTGAGGCAAGCCTGGCTCCGGAAGATCCGGGGGAGGCGATACGGTCAAGGACTTCGCGCCGAGCGTTCCCTTGGCCGCTTTTGCCTTGCCGGCAGTCTCCTTCTTCGCCCCGGCCCTGGCGGCCTTTGCGGTTTGGCTGGACATGCCCTTTCCCTTGCCGGAGTCCTTCGGGGAGTCATCGGAGGAAGAGGAAAGCTCAGAGGAAGCCGCCGGGGAGTCCTTGGAGGAATCCTTGGAGGACGCAGTCAGGGAATCCTTGGAGGACGCAGTCAGGGAATCCCTGGAATCAGTAGAAGGATCATTCGGGGAATCTTTCGAGGGAACCTCGGACGAATCCATCTCTGAACTTTTGGCAGAGTCCTTTGCAGAAGCCTTCGCCGGCGACTTTGCGGATTTTGAGGTCTTGCCCGGGGCCTTGGCCTTCTTGGCACCTGACGCGGTAGCGCCGGAGGAATTGCCGTCAGACCCTGCATTCCCGTCCGGGGCAGTCACGGACGAGGCGGACTCGCTGGCGTCGGAGGGGGCTGGCGTTCCGGCAGCTTCTGAGCCTGAAACATTTTCAACGGAAACTGACGTGTCCGAGCTGCCGGAAACTGATACGCCGTCTCCGGGCGAGGCTGCGGCAGGAACGCCCGTGCCGTCTCCGGTCACCGGGCATGTACCTGTACCTGTCCCGGTACCGGTTCCGGAACCCGTCCAGGTTCCGGCGCACCATGTGCCGGCCCAGGCGGCGGCCGCTGGAAGCGACACGCAGCCTGGCTCGCCCCACAGCGCGGGGTCGTAGCCCTCGAACACGGCCTGGGCGTTCACGCCTCCGAAGCCGAAGGCGTTCACGAAGGCGAGCCTGCCCAGCCCCGCGGGAGGGTCGGGCCACTTCTCGGGGGAGGTGAGGATGCGGAGAGCGGGCGTCTTGGAGAGATCCAGACCCGGCGCCTCGGACGAGAAGCCGGGGCTCGGAGGGAGGATCCCCTTGCTGAGGGCTATGACGACGCGCGCCGTGGACGCTGCCGCCGCCGCGGACAGGAGATGCCCTATGCTCCCCTTGACCGAGCCCAGGGCCGGCGGTCCGCCCGACGCGAGCGAGCACTCGGAGAGGCAGTCCTTCAGCGCCTTCACCTCGGCGCGGTCGCCGAGCACGGTGGACGTCCCGTGCGCCTCAACG
The DNA here is from genome assembly GCA_031263525.1 of Deltaproteobacteria bacterium. Classification (GTDB taxonomy): domain Bacteria; phylum Desulfobacterota; class Desulfarculia; order Adiutricales; family Adiutricaceae; genus JAIRZX01. Next base: position 12,562 of record JAISFP010000105.1, read on the forward strand.
AGCCCCAGCTCGCCCGCGAGCTTCCCTCCGGGGAAAGTGCGGCCTGCGAGATGTATTGCCTCGCGCATGGCCCGGAGCTGTCCGGCGGGGTCGGGGGAGAGCGGGTTGGCGTTCCGGTCGTTGGAGAGCCCAACGCCCAGGAGCACCGCCAGGATGCCGTCCCCGTCGGCCATCGCGCGGTCCAGGCGCTTCAGCACGAACGCCGCGGCGCCTGTGCCCACGACCAGCCCGTCGGCTTCCGCGTCGAAGGGCCTGGACGCACCCTTGCGGGAAAGCGCCCTCAGCTGCGCGAAACCCAGCTGGGTGAAGAGCGGGTCGGCCCAGGCGAGCCCGCCGGCTATCGCCGCGGTGACGCTTCCCGAGAGGAGCTTTATGGCCGCGAGCCTGAACGCGTACAGGCTCGAGGCGCAGGCGGCGTCCACCGTGTAGGACGGCCCTCCGAATCCCAGGGATTCGGACAGGAGCTTTGCGGAATACCCGACGTTCCTGAAAGGGTTCGTCCTGGGCGGAGGCGCGAAGGGGTTGAAGTCCCAGGCCCGGGTGGCCTCCCTCCCGTACAGGGACACCGCCGCCTCGCTCGTCATGCGGGTGGGGAGCACGATGTGCCCGGCTATCACGGCCACGTCCTTATGGAGGTGGCCGGCGAGCGGGCCGGACTCTATGGGGTCGGGGGACTGGGAGGGGTCAGGCGGCAGGCCGTCGTTCACCCCGCCGTCCGGCGCTGCTCCCGGGCCGGCCCCCGCGCCGCCGGTCCCGCCTGCAGCGGCACCCTGGCCCCGTGCGCCTGCCTTGCCGTTCCCGTTTTCGGCCCCGGCGCCCGTGCCGGCCTTGCCGTCCCCGTTCCCTGCCCCCGTGCCGGTCTTGCCGCCCCTGTTCCCTGCCCCGGTGCCCGTGCCGGGCTTGCCGTTCCCGTTGGCGGAGATGCCGGTCATGCCGTTCTGGTTCCCGGCCATGCCGGCCGCGGCCGTAGCGGCGTACAGCCAGGAGAGTATGGAGCAGTCGGCCTCGGAGGCGTCGAAGCTCTGGGGAAGCTTCAGGCCCTCCAGGAAGCCGAGCTCGTCCTGTCTCCAGGGCCTGCGCCAGGCCCCGAAGAGGCTGGGGGTCTTGTCCTGGGGCGGGATCTCGGAGGTGTCCAGGAAGAGGGCGGGGTCCGCGCCGAAGTCCTCCCGGTCGGCCTCCCTGAAGAAGACCTTGCCGGAGACGGTCCCCTCCCAGAAGGCCTCGGGGGTCTCGGAGCCCGGGAGGGCGAGCCCGAGCCCGACCACCGCTATGGCACGGGATGGATCCCTGAGTGCTTTCACGAGAATTCCTTTCCGCGGCCCTCGGCCGCGTCGGACTGGTCGGACTGGTCGGAATGGCTGGAAAGTTCGGAATGTTCGGAATGGACGGAATGGTCGGCTGATTCGGCAGGTTCGCCAGTGCCGCCGGGGTCGCTGCCGCCGGCAGCTCCCCGGCTGCCGGGCAGGGCGGAGGCCCTGCGGCCGGAGGGAGCCGTGTCGTCGGAGCCGTCCCCGTCGCCTGGGGCGCGGACGGAGTCCCCGGCCCTGAGATTCATGCCTCCGGAGCCGACGCCGTCGCTCGCGCCCGTGAGGACGGAGCCGGCTCCGGGGCCCGAAACTCCGGAGCCGCCGGGGAAGGGGCCGTCGTCCCCGGCCATGCGGAACGACCCGTCCGCGGCCAGCGCCGCCGGATCCGTGCCCGGGCCCAGCACGACTATCTCGCAGGGCCCGTCCGGGCCCTGGCCCAGGAGCCGGGCGACGGTCCTCGCGCCGGCCCCGACGTCTATGAGCCCCACGCCCTCGGAGGCGAAGATGCCCGCGAGCCTGCTGTCGACCATGCCGCCCTCGAAGGGGCCGAACGAGGGCGAGAGCACAGTTGCCCCGGGTCTGGCCCTGCGCTCCTCCCAGGCGAGCTTGTTCAGGACCTCGTTCCCGGCGGCGTAGTCGGCCTGGGCCTTTCTCCCGAAACGGGCGGAGGAGGAGCTCATGAAGACTATCGCCTTGAGCGGCTCGTCCTGGAATGCAGCGAGCAGGGTCTCGGCGAAGGCGGCCTTTGTTCCGTAGACCTTGGCGAAGTCCTCGGCGCTCTTGCCGCGCACCAGGTGGTCCATGATCACCCCGGCCCCGTGGACCAGGCCCTTGACGGGCCCGAACAGGGCCTTCACCCGTCTCGCGCAGGCCTCGACCGCGGCGGGATCGCCGAAGGGGCCGGCAACGTACTCGGCCTCGGAACCCAGCGACCTGAGCGCCGCCATGGTTGCGCGGATCTCGCGGGAGTTCAGCGTGAGCCGGGCCCTGGAGGCCAGCTCCCTGGGGGCCAGGCCCGGGGCCCTCTCGTGCAGGGCGCGGGTGATGGCCCTCTGGTCGGAGAGCTCCGCCAGCCATCCCGGCTCTGGGGGGCCCAGCGGCGTCCGGCCTAGAATCACGAACCGGGGCCGGGCGCGGCGCGCGAGCTCCATGAGCACCGCCGCCGTCACCCCGCGGCCGCCGCCCGTGGCCACCACCGTGTCCCCCGGGGAGAGGGGGAAGCCGCCCGCGAGTTCCGGGACGGGAACGGGCTTCAGGACGGGCGTCACGAACATGTCCCGGGCGGGGAGCCCCACCTCCGTCGGCCCGGGGGCGAAAAGCGCCGCCAGGCACCGGTCCGCGAAGCCCGGCTGCGGCATCTCGTAGACGGCCAGCGGGATGTCCAGGACCCTCCCGGCACAGCCCTCCAGCTCGCGGACGGCCGACTTCACGAGCCCGCCCACCGCGGCGGAGGCGGCGTTGCCAACGTGCTTCATGGGTCCGAGCGCCCTGGGGAACCCGAAGCAGCCGCCGAGGTAGCTCACCCCGGCGAGAAGCCTGAGGCCGTCCCCGAGGGCGTCCGCCGCGCGCATGGCCCTCACTATGAGGCCAGGATCGCGGTCCGCCCCCGGCCAGATCATGAGAAGCGTCCCGGGCGGCTCCGGAAAGTCCGGGAGATCCCTCTTCCAGGAGCACTTGAAGACGGCCGTCCCCAGGGAGCGGAGACCCGCGGAGATCTCGTCCGCCAGGGCCCCCGACCCCATGACCGCGACCGGGCCGAAGGCGGCCGGGTCCCCGGGCGGGGCCGGCGTCCAGGGCACGGACTCCACGGCGTACAGTTCGGGGGCCCCGGCGACCGGCCCGCCGCGGTCCTCGTCCGGGACGGCGCCCGGGTCGAAGGGGGCGGCGTCGGAACGGCTGAAGTCCCGGCTCGTGGCGGGGGCCGGCATGTCGGGGCCTGCCCGGCCGGAGGCCGGGCCGCAAGGCGGGGAATCCTCTCCGAAGGCTTGCCCGTCAGGACGGAAGGCGGTTCCGAGGCCGGGCCCGTCAGGACGGGAGGCGGCATCGGGGCCGGGATCCGATGGCCATGAACCTGATCCGACGGCCAGCCCGGATCGTGTGCCGCGGCCCGTGTCCAGGCCCGCCAGCCTTGACTCGTCACGGCGGCGGATGGAGGCTTCCAGGGCGGACTGGATGAGCGAGCTGCCCGTGGGCCGGGCCGGGCCGGGACCGGGAGCCGGGGGGCCGGTGACCTCGTGAGGAACGATGGTCGGGGGGCCGGTGACCTCATGGGGACTGCGGGCCGGGCCGGCGGCGGTCTCACAGGTTCCCCTGGCCTGGGGGCCGGCGGTCTCGCAGGGTCCCCTGGCCTGGGGGCCGGCGGTCTCATAAGGTGCGCGGGCCAGGCGGCCGGCAGGCTTTCCGTAAGCCGGGCCGGACGGCGCCGGTCCGGCGGAGATGGACTCGGTGGCGTGCGCGGGGATTGACGCCGCGGACGAAGGCCCCGTCCCTTCATCCGCGGGCCGAAAAAAATCCAGCCACTCCCCGAGCGTGACCGCCCTGGCCATCTGGGCCTGATCCTCGCCCCGGCCTCCTCCGGCCTCCTCGGCTATGAGGGAGAGGATCTCGACCTTCTTTATGGAGTCGAGTCCCAGATCGCCCTCCAGCTCCAGGGAGGGGCTGAGCGTGGCGGGCGGGTAGCCGGTCTCGCGGGCGACTATGCGGATGACCGCCGGGAAGCCGTCCCCGTCCCCCGTGTCGCGGGCGGCCACGCCGTTACCGCCCTCGCTCGGCGGGACCCGTACCGCGCCTCCGGGAGGCTCGTGGGCGGCGGCGTGCCGCCCCGGGCCGGGCGCGGGCTGCCAGGTTCCGCCGTGACCCTGGGCATGGCGCGCCCAGAAGCCGTCCGGGTACGGGTCCCGGCCGCCGGGATCCGGCGGATAGGGGTCCCGGCCGTTCAGGTCCGGGGGAAGGCCCGGCATACCGACCGGGCCGGGGGCCGGCACTGAAGGGAATGGGAGCGGGGACGGGGACTGAGGCGGGGGTGATGGCGAAGATGAAGATGAAGACGGATATGAAGACGAGAAAGGAGACGGAGGCGAAGGCGAAAAAGACGACGGAGACAAAGGCGAAGACGCCGGCGAAGAGGCCGCTGGCGTCCCGAAGCCGCCTCCCAGCGGCACGGCGAGGCGCGGCGCGGGAGACTGCCCGGCCGCGGCGGGGGCGGCCCTGGAGGAGAGGGAGTGCGCGTTGCCCAGCTCCACCAGATCGCCCACGGTCCTGGCCTTGGAGAGCGCGGACGGCTCGAGGCCGGGCACGCGCTCGCTTATGGCGGAGAGGATCTCCACCTTCTTTATGGAGTCCAGGCCGAGCTCACCCTCGAGGGAGAGCTCGTGCTTCAGGGTGGCGGCGGGGTAGCCGGTCTCCTGGGATATGACCTCCAGCACCACGTCTCCCGCGGCCGGCTGGGCGCCCAGAGCGGGAGAGCTCGCGAGTTCCGGGAAGCTTCTCCCGGCGGGGGGGCGCGGCACGGGGGGCGCTGTCCGCGGCGGATTCTGCGGGAGACAGTGCTCCCCGGACCCGTAAGGATCGACCGCTCCTTGGCCGGTGGCGCAAGGGCCGCGAGCGGTTCCGTAATGGCCAGCCGGGTTGATGCCGGCTCCGTAAGGGTCAGTCGCTCCGTGGCCGGACCCGAAAGTGTCGGGTGCGCCGTGGCCGGCTCCGTAAGTGTCGGCAGCTCCGGGGAAGGCTTCGTAAGGGGCGGCAGCTCCGGAGCCGGCTCCGTAAGGGGCGGCAGCTCCGGGGCCGGCTCCGTAAGGGGCGGCAGGGTCCTGGAAGGACCCGTAAGGGTCGGTCGATCCGCGACCGGATCCGTAAGGGTCAGTCGCCTCGTGGGCGGAACCGTAAGAGTCGGTCGCGCCGCGGCCGGAACCGTAAGAGTCGGTCACGCCGCGACCGGAACCGTAAGAGTCGGTCACGCCGCGGCCGGAACCGTAAGGGTCGGACGCTCCGCGACCGGCGCCGTAACCGTCCGTCCAGCCGGGGCCGGCACCGTAATCCTGGTTCGTCCGGCCAGGAGCGGGGTTCCTGCGGGCGGGCGCCGCGGGCGCGTTCGCGAGCGGGCTCCCGGTTAAGAGCACGGCACGGCGGGGAGCCGGGGCGGAAGGCCGTGCGGGCAAGGGAGCCTGGGTATCGTACGCGAGCGGGGGAGGCAGTTCGCAGTCCTGATAGACGCGGCCCCCCTCCTGGAACCTGAGGAAGGTTCCGGGGTTGCCTGGGAGGGAGGCGGAGGGGCCGGCGATGCCCTCCAGTACCAGGCACAGTTCGCCCAGAGTCATCCCGGCATCCTTCAGGCTCTCCTCATGGCCGGGGAAGGCCGCGGAGAGGGCGGAGAGCAGCTCCACCCTCTTGATGGAGTCAAGGCCCAGGTCGCTTTCCAGATGCATGTGTGGCTGGAGCGCACCTGCGGGGTAGCCGGTCTCCAGGGATACGGTCTCGCAGAGCCTGGTCCATGCGGAGTCGCCGTGTCCGGAGACGGGGGCGTGTCCGTTTCCTCCCGAGGGGCGTGGCCTGGGGGCGTGCGCGCCGGGGTCTGCCGAAAGGCGGTCCCGTCCCGCGGAGAAGTCCCGTCCCGCGGAGAAGTCCCTGCCTCCCGAGGCAGCGGCGGTCACGGGGGGCGGCCCGAAGGGGTCTGCGGCGTACGCCCCCGGCGAGGGCGGCGCAAATGGGTCTGGAGCGGGCTGGGAGCCGGCCGGTGCCGGCGCCGGAACCGCAGGAAAGCCGGATGGGGATCCCGTACGGTGGGTGCGCCCGGCCTGCGGCGTCTGGGTATGCCCTGCCTGGGGGGCCAGCGCGTAGCCGTCCTGGTTGTCCCCCAGCTGGCAGCCGGCCTGGCGGTCCTGCGGGTAGGCGGCCCGGTCGGGCTGGGGATAGCCTGACTGGGAGGCATGGGGACGGGCGGCGGGGGCGTCTCGGGGAAGGATCTGGCTCTCGGCCTGGGCGGCCCGTTTCCGGTCGGGATCGGCAAGGCCGGCGGAGCCCGCTATGGCCGCCTCCAGGGACCCCAGCCTCTCGAGGGTCTCGTGCTGGAGCCTGGCGAGCTCCTCCACCCGTGCAGCGAGATCCCCCTGGGCCGGGGCCTGGGGGTCGCGCGGCGGGCGCGGCGGCAACAGGTCCTTGGGACGGAAGGTGTTCGCGCCGGAAAGGAGCACGTGATGGCCGCCGGGCTTGGGCGGCGGGAAGGTGAAGTACGACCAGTTGCGGAAGTTTACCGGCTGGCCGGCGGAGGCAAGCCGCGCGAGGTTCTTCGCGAAGTCCAGGGCGCTCCGCGGGGCGGGGAGGATCCGCCCCTCGCTCGACAGATCGAGGCTCCCCCCGAAGGCGGAGGGCGGACTCCCGGCATGGAGGATCAGGTCGTTGGGGAACAGGGACGCCACGGTCGAGGAGTCGAAGGCGTCCGGGCTGCCCAGGTAGGTTTCCAGATCGTCGGCCAGGCGGCGCATGACCTGGACGCGGGACGCGAAGGGGCGGCCGTCGGCGGCGGAGAGCTGCGGGAAGCCGCCGGAGGCGGGCCGCTCGCAGGGCAGGGCGTTGACGGCGCGGCGCAGGGCGTCGGGGTCGCCGGGGCGGACCTCGCCCATGGCCCTCACGGCCTCCTTCAGGGGGAGCCATCCGGAGATGACCAGCGCGGCCACGAGGCCCGGCCCCTGCCCGGACGTCCGGGCGGCCCTGATGCCGAAGAAGCTGTAGAGCTCGTGCAGGGCGATGGCCAGCGCGGGCTTGATGAAGTATCCGGCGGACGGGTCGGAAAGCTCGCGGGCCCAGCGGTCCTTCAGCGCCTGCGGGGCCAGCTCTGGCGGGTAGAGGAGCTGGCCCAGGGGTGTGCCCGCCCTGCTCCCGGCGAAAAGGTCAAGGATCATCTGGAAATGCGGGAAGTTCAGCGCCAGCTCCCGCCCGGTGCCGGGAGCGAGCCTGAAGGCGCCTGGCGCGAAGTACACGAGATCCGGGGCGGGCGACGCGTCCCGCGTCCCGAAAAAGAGCCCGTCGGGCAGGCTGAAGATCTCGCTCTTCTGGCCGTGCTCCCTCAGGATCTCCGGAAGCGAGCTCAGGTAGTCGCGGGCCCTCTCGGCCGGGAAGGCCAGGAAGATCTTTTCCGGATCGTCCCTGGCGAAGTCGCCCAGCCGCGGCCTCAGCAGGCAGTCCACGGCCTGGCTGAAGTAGTCGGCGGCATGCCGCTCGTTTTCCAGCGACTCGGACGGCACGGAGAGCCAGGCCTCCTCGGCGAGGTCCTGGATGCCCTGGATGAGCCCGGTCATTGTCTTCCCCGAGAAGGGCAGGAGATGCACCCCGGTCTCGAAGGGCATCTTGATCTCGCCGGCCTCCTCCAGGAGGCAGTGGAAGTTAGACCCCCCGAACCCGAACGCAGACACCCCGGCCCTCCTCGGGTGCGATCCGCTCGCGAACCAGGGCCTGGCCTCGGTGTTCACGTAGAACGGGCAGTCCTCATCCCTGAGGGGGGGGAGGGGGTTCTTCACCTTGATGGTGGGCGGGAGCACCTTGTGGTGGAGCGCCAGCACCGCCTTTATTAGCCCTGCCGCGCCCGCGGCCGCCTTGGTGTGGCCGATCTGGGACTTGACCGAGCCAAGGGCGCACCAGGGACCCTCGGGGCGGGTCCGGGCGGGATCGGCGGCCAGGGCGGCCCCGGAGGCGCCGGAAGCCACGGAAATCTCGGAGGCCGGAGAGGCGTCGCTCGCGGAAGACCCGGTGGCCTGGGAGGAGTCGGCGGCCAGGGGAGTCCCGGAAGCCGGGGAGGCGTCGGAGGCCAGGGAAGTCCCGGAGGTCTGGGAGGCGTCGCTGGCGGAAGCCCCGGAGGGCGGGGAGGCGCCGCTCGCGGAAGCCCCGGAGGCCGGGGAGGCGCCGGTCGCGGAAGCCCCGGAAGCCGGGGAGGCGCCGCTCGCGGAAGCTCCGGAGGCCGGGGAGGCGCCTGTCGCGGAAGCCCCGGAGGTCTGGGAGGCGCCGCTCGCGGAAGTCCCGGAGGCCGGGGAAGTGCCGGAGGCCTCGGAAGCACCTGGAGTATCGGCGGTGTCCGGGGAGGCGGGGGATGAAGAGGCGGAGGAGGATGCGCCGGGGGCCCCGGCGGTCCCGGAACCTTCGGCTGAGCGCCGGGCGGCATCGGACTCGGCGGGGGAAACGGCGTCGGCGTCCTTCCCCGCCGCTCCGTCCGCGCTTCCGGAGTCCGGGGGGGGGACGGAGGGGGCGGAGGCGGAATCCCCTGTCTTGCCCCTGGACTTGGCCGCCCTTGCCCTGGTCCTGGTGCCGGCCTTGCCGGCGGGCCGGCTGTCGGCTGCTGTCTCAGGGCCGAAGCCGGCTGATTCGGGCCGGCCGTCCGAGACGGACTCGTGCCGGGCTGCGGCCTGGGCGTCCGGTTCGGAACCGGTCCCTGCAGTCGCGGCCTGGCCGTCGGCGGGCACGTGACCTGCGTCAGCAGGTGAGGACGGGGCCTCGGGATCCCCGGCCCAGGCCAGCCCGTCCTGCTCCCCTGCTGGGGCAGTGGCGGAAGAGAAGAACCCGCTCAGCGCCTGGAGCTCGGCCGCGTCGCCCACGGCGGTGCCGGTCCCGTGGGCCTCGACCAGCTCCACTGTGTCCGGGGTCCAGCCGGCTTCGCGGTATGCGGCCTCGATGGCCCGCCTCTGGCCCTGGGCGCTCGGCGCGAAGATGGCGGTCCCGCGTCCGTCGGAGCTGGCGCCGACCGAGCGGATGACGGCGTAGATGCGGTTCCCGTCGCGCCTGGCGTCCGCGAGGCGTTTCAGGACCACGATGCCCAGGCCCTCGCCCAGCATGGTGCCGTCCCCGGCCTCGTCGAAGGATCTCACCTCCCCGGTCCTGGACAGGGCCGGGGTCTTGGAGAAGCAGCAGAACATGAAGGGGTCGCTGAAGGTGTCCACGCCCCCGGACACGACCAGGTCGGCGCGGTTGGCCCTCAGTTCCAGGACGGCCTGGGAAACGGCGGCGAGCGAGCTCGCGCAGGCGGCGTCCACGGCCATGTTGGCGCCTCCCAGGTTGAGCCTGGAGGCTATGCGTCCGGCGGTGACGTTGCCCAGGAGGCCCGGGAAGGAGAGCTCCCGCCACGGCGCGAACTGCTCGGCGAAGCGTTCCACCACCTCCTGGGCGGTCTCGCGGTCAACGCCGGCCCCGGCCAGCGCCTTCCTGAGCTGGGGGTGCGCCAGGCGCTGGCCCAGGGTGACGGTCATCTTGAGGGCGCCCGTCACTCCCAGTATGACGGCCGTGCGGGCGTGGTCGGCCTTGTCGGAGGGGCAGCCAGCGTCCGCGAGGGCCTGGTCGGCGGCGAGGAGCCCCAGGAGCTGCGTGGAGTCTATGGATTCCATGTCCCTGGGCGAAATCCCGTAACGCAGCGGCTCGAAGGGCACCCGGGCCAGGAATGCCCCGCGCTTCACGTAGATCCTGTCACGGGCCTTGGGGTCCGGGTCGTACCAGTCGGCGGCGTTGAATCGGTCCGACGGGATGCCGCTCTTGGTGTCGAGGCCGTTTTTAACGACCGACCAGAAGCCGCTGACGCCCGGCCTGCCAGGAAATAGGCAGCCCAGGCCGATGACGGCGGCGGAGTCGCCGTCGGGCGGGGGGGCGGATGTCGAATTTGAGCTCATAGGACCCCGTGAAGCGTGGGAGGTGGGAAGCGTGGAATAGGGCCGCGGGGGGCCTGGCCGCCGGGCGGCGCTCCGGGGCGGGGATGGTGGGATAAGGTCCGGAGATTTTAGCGCCCGGGGGCCGCTGATTCAAGGACTGCTGCGTCCGGGCCCGTCCGGGCCCGTGCCGGGAGGGCCCGGAGGCCCGTTTCCGGAGGCGGGCGCACGGTTCCGGAACGGCCTGTCGCGGCCGGCCCGGGAGGGAGAAAGAGGGTCCCGGAGGCGGGCTTCGCCGTCAGGGAAGGAGGCCCCGGCTGTCCGGGACAGGGGAAGACGGCACCGGAGGCGGGCTTCGGGCCGGGAGAAGGAGGGGCCCGGAAGTCACGGGACAAAAGAAGACGGCCCGGAAGGCTGGCTTCGCCGTCGGGGAGGGCAGCCCCGGCGGGACCGGTAAGGGGGAAGTCGGCCCCGGAGGAGGGCCATAACGCCCCGAGGGCGGCACCGGCAGGCCCGGGAAGGGGGAAGGCGGCTCAGGAGGCGGGCCTCGCCGCCCGAGCGGGCTTGCCAGGCAGATCAGTCTGGAGGATGAGGCGGCACCGGAGTTGCCCCTTTATTAAGTGTTACGTGCCTTCCAGAAGAAGGCCGGAAGACCCGGCTGGCCGGAGTCTTGCCTGGAAGGCGGAAGGCAGTTCCGGGCCGGGAAAACCAGGCTGGCGAGGGTTGCCGCGAGCCGGTTTCGGCCCGGGAAAGCCGGCCTGGCGGTGGGGCGCTGGGGTGTGCCGCCCGACGTTCGGCGTCCGGGTCCGGAGGGGACTGAAGAAAGATATCCCCGGGGGGGATCCCAAAAAGGAACCCCCGGAGGGGGGCAGGATTCCCTGCCTTCGGGAAGGCGGAGGGAGGCGTCTGGGCCGTGGAATTATTCTAGCATTTTCAGGCCTGGAAAAAAACGTTTTCTGAGTCTCCGTCCGCATAATTGGTAATTCCAGTGAAAATCAGGCTGCGGAGGTCAGAAAAATATGGATTTAAAAGGATTTTCTTGTAAAAATCTAGATGTCCGTTATTTTTTTCGGAATATGAGGAAATAGGGTGGTAATTTAGCTCAGGAAAAATTATAGGAAAAATAAATTAAATAAAATTAAAAACAAAGAATTGACAAGGTAAAACAAATTCAAAAAAATCAAAAATAAATCAAGAATAAATAAAATACGGGAAATCAAAAAATAAAACTAAAATAAATTAATTAAATTTATAGTCATATAGATGACTTGGCGGGCAAGTCGCGTGAGCAGGGCTGGAGATAAGGAAAGGGTAGGTTTTTACATGATTTCAAGAGGATTTGTTGTAATTATTTGAGGACAGGTATCATGGCGGGAGGCGTTCGCAAGACTTGGAGGCAGTCGGGAGCCTCGGCCTGTCCTGTCGCGCGGCGTGGACGGTCCGGCTGGTCAAGAGGGTGCCAGAAGCTGGAAGCGGAGGCTCCGGGCTGGGCAGGATCCGGCAGGAAGGATGAGGCCAGGTCAGCGGCGGTTTGGATATGCGGGGGATTTCGGAGGGTAACTGTTCAGGTGCCCCTCTATTGATGGCCTTTTCGGAGGAATAGAGCCCAGATGAGGACACCTTAAAGCTTAAAAGTCAACAATTGATACTTCATGTGGAAGGAAAGAGTTTCTGTAGAGGGTATTTTGGGTGAAAAGGCCCCCAGTTGAGCTCCCCCTTGGAGGGGCATCTGAACAGTTACTTCGGAGGTACATGGAGGGCGATATGTTCAGATCGCTTCGATGAATGTGTTCTGTAATGATTGAATTAGGCTTCATTATAGTCAGTTATAAATAATCAATACAAATGTGAACTGCGGGCAAAGATAGACTGGCAGAGACAGTCACGTCGTATCTGTTCTCGGGCGAAAGTCAGGGAGCTTACATCGGGGACAGGGCCAGCCATGCTGCAGGTCCTGGGTTGCCTTCTTCCGGGGGGCAGGCTCCCGCCCGCCCTGTGAGGCAGCCTTGCTCCGGGCCCTGACGGTCCTTTTCCATGTGCCGATGGACTCTATCCCCCTGACCCGTGGCTGCCGCCCATCTCTCACCCAGGCGTCTCTTATCAGGGGCCAGGCCGTCATTGTTCCGGATCCGGGGGGGTGTTCGATGTCTTGGCGTGGTATTTGCTAGCGAATGATTATCTTCATATGAATTGTCCCGTATACAAGGCATGTTGTCGGGGTATTCTTTAAAAGTCTCAAAATCAGGACTGGCTTGAAGTTCAGGCGCTTGCATCGCCACAGGAATTGGCTTAGGATTAAAATCTCTTTCTTCGGTAGGGTCGAATGAGTCGCCAGCCAGCCGAGCGAGATTTCAATGCGAACGTGAGGCGGACTCGATTGTAACCGCGAATGCTGCGCAGAGGGAGGATGGAAATGGGAAAAATATTTCAAGACGATCTGTCCTTTCAGGAAATAATTCAGGGCAATTATATCTACGCCGACAAGACTGGGTATATCTCTGATATTCTCAAGGGTGCCCCTACCAGATTTTGCTTCCTGTCCCGTCCAAGGCG